>JBBQXQ010000052.1:0-22213 GCA_038209515.1 Gemmatimonadales bacterium | reverse complement strand
GAGGCCCGCCGGCGTGAGCCACAGGGGCCACCCATCATCCGGCCGGAGGCGATGACGCTCGATCACCTGCACGCTCCCGAACCCATCCCGTAGCCGGCGCAACACGGCCCCGCATCGGTCGCTAGCTGGCTGAGTCCCGGTCAGCCGGACCAAATTCCACACCATGCTGGTGGCACCCCAGCCATGGCTATCGTTCACCCCTAGGACGAATCGATTTCGCGACCGCGCCACCTTGATGACCGAGTCGCGATCCGCGCGAGTGATCTCGTTGGCCACTGGGGCAGCGTTCACGATCTCGAAGCCGTCGAGTCCGGCGGCGACCAGCGTGTCGAGCCGTCCCCAATGATTCCTCCGGTACTCGGGCAGCGAAGCGACCGAGAGCGCGCCGTAGGCCGAGTCGCTGACCCGTAGCAGGGTGAGCAGCGCGTCGAGTGAGCGGTTGTACCGGCTCCGATCGACCGGCAAGGAGTCGCCCAGCAACACGATGTGCGATCGCCAGGCACTCACCTCGATTCCCGGGCAGACAAGCGGCTGATTCGGGGTCTGGTTGTGCGCTTTGAGCCCCGCAACGGTGTTATGATCGGTGATGAAGACGGCGTCGAATCCTGCCCGGTGGTGCCAGCGTCGATTTGCCTCGGTGTCGAACCCGCGCATCCAGGTGTTCCGCACGTCGTGAGAGACGTTGGTATGGCTGTGAAAATCCACGACGAGCTCACCCGGCTCCACCCCGGCCAAAGCCAGCATCGGGCGGTGCCAGACCGCCCCTGTGAGCAGGAACGTGAGGAGCAGAACAAGCGATACTGCGAGCGTACCCAGCTCGCTCATGAGGGAAAGGCTGCGTCGCGGGCGAAAGGCCCTCCAGCTCCGCCAGAGCAGGTACAGCAGCGCCAACCCGATGAGCAGCCCGCGGAGCCGGCTCATGCTGAGCATCGAAGCTCCGTCCCACAGCGTAAACAGCGGCGCGAGGACGAGGTACAAGAGGGGCGTTGCCAGATGCAGCGAGGGTGGCGCCGGGCCCGAGACAGGATCTGATAGGGCAGGCACTGCCACAAGCCGGGCCCCGAGGAGAAGGAGCATGAGGCCGATCGGAGTTCTATGAATCTTCCAGATGATCTGAATGAGGAGTTTCCTCTTGGAGATGGTACCGCCGAAATCGACGCAGTCGTCTACTGCCCGTACTGCGGCGAGATCAACGAGATCGCGCTGGATCCGGGGAGCGGAAGTGTTCAGGAATACGTGGAGGACTGCCAGGTGTGTTGCCGGCCCTGGTTGGTCCGGGTCCGCTATGGCCGGGACGGGACTGCCGACGTATCGCTCGCGGTGGAGGATCTCGGTTAAACGCCGCCGAACCAGGGGTACCCGCGATCTTCCCAGTACCCGCCCGGGCGCTCGGAGGTGAACGTCACACCCGTCAAGTATTTCGTGAGCTTATACCCCAGCTTGATCGGGGAGTAGAGCCGGAGAGGAGCGCCGTGGTTCATCATCAGCGGCCGGTCGTTGTAGGCATAGGCCAGGATCGTCTGCGGATGCATGGCGCTCTTGAGATCCCACCCGTTGTAGTAGTCACTGTCGAACGAATCGAAGCGGAGATACCGGGCCTGCTCAGTCGGGCGGACCATCGCGACGATTGTCGAGAGGGGGACACCAGTCCAGGTGGCTACTGCGGTCCAGCCTTCGACGCAGTGGTGTTTCACAGTGTAGGTGACTCTGGGCATCGCCTCGATGGCACTTCGGCTAAGCCGCAACGGCCTATGTACCATGCCACCTACCTCCAAGACCCAGTCCTTCAGGCTCGCGGGTGAAGGAAACGCCCCGGTGCGGTTATACGTGATGGAATACGACGGGAAATTCTCCATCTGGGTTCTGGCGGATACCGGATATTCCTTGGCCAGCCGGGTCGGAGACTGGATCACCTTCTCTCCCACCCAGTCGTTGATCCGACTAAAGGCCCTGAGCTTGGGCTCGAGGGCGGATCCCCCGTCCCATCCGCATGCTGCCACGATCGCTGCCGGTCCAGCTACAGCTCCAAGCCGAAGGAAATCGCGCCGGGTGATGCCGGAAGGCTCAGTCATGGCTGGGAAATCTTCCCCGGTACCAACCGGTGATCATGCCCCGGAGCGATGCCGGATCCACCAGGAACACGAGACTCACATGCAGCAGCGTGAAGGCGATGAACAACCATACCGCCACGAAGTGCCAGTACCGCGCCAGTTCGTAGCCTCCGAACAGGCTCGTCAGCCAGCTCAGCTGCACCGGCTTGTAGATGGCGAACCCACTTAACGCCGACATGGCACCGAGCGCCACGATGAAGGTGTAGGCCCCTTTTTGTAGTGCGTTGTGCTTGCCCTGGTCTGGATGATCCTTCCGGAGCTTCAGGTAGTACAGCTGCATCTGGATGGCGGGGCCGATGTCTCTGGGGCGAAAAACGAGGGAGCGCCATTCTCCGGAGATCGCGAGAAAGGCGAGATAGACCAGGCCAGTTACGACAAAGGGCCAGGCGAGCAGGAAATGCCAGTTGAGCCCTCCGGCCAGCCAGCCGCCGAGTCGGGCCCAGTTGGGCACCGGGTGCCCATCCAGCGGGTTGGGCGCCGGCAGGAGGTCACCCCGGATCCCGAAGTGGGTGTAGGCGTTGTAAATCTGGAGCCCGCTCGCGACCATGCCGACGAGGAACACGGCGTTGAGCCAATGAGCCAGGCGCACGAGCGCCGCATATCGCTTGACCAGAGGCCGCGGTCCGGAAATACCTTGGCCCGAGGACGGCTCGGGGGTCGATGTCATGGTGTGAATGTATCAGCCGAGGTGTGCTGGTTCCAACGCCCCGAGGACCGTATGCTATAGAGTACCCTTGTCCAGAGGCTCTCGATGGGAGATCCGCTAGAGCGCCTTCAATCCAGCGTCGGGGCTGCGTACGAGATTGAGCGAGAGCTCGGACGTGGCGGGATGGCTACGGTATATCTCGCCCAAGATCTGCGCCATGGCCGCCCGGTAGCCCTCAAGCTCTTGCGCCCGGAGCTGGCGGTGGCGCTCGGATCCGAACGGTTCCAGCGGGAAATCCATCTCGCCGCCGGCCTGCAACACCCCAATATCCTGACGGTGCTCGACTCCGGCGGATCCGGGAGTCTGCTGTGGTTCACCATGCCGTTCGTTCAGGGAGAGTCGCTTCGCGCCCACCTCGATCGCGAGCGACAGCTACCGTTGGAGGAGGCGGTACGCATTGCGTGCGAGGTGGCGGATGCGCTGGGTTGCGCCCATAGCCGGGGCATCGTGCACCGTGACATCAAGCCGGGGAATATCCTGCTCTCCGGCGGCCATGCTCTGGTGACCGACTTCGGGATCGCCCATTCGGTGGACGACAAGACTGCCGACCGGCTCACTGAGAGCGGGATGATCGTAGGGACTCCTGCCTACATGAGCCCCGAGCAGGCCAGCGGTGAGCGGAACCTCGATAGCCGAACCGACATTTACGCGCTCGGCTGCGTGCTCTATGAGATGCTCGCGGGTGAGCCGCCGTTTACCGGTCCAACCGCTCAGTCTGTCGCCGCGAAGCGGCTCACCGATCCCGTGCCTGCTGTCAGTCGAGTGCGGGATACCGTGCCGGCCGGCGTCGAACGCGCGCTCACGCGGGCAATGGCCAAGGTGCCGGCGGACCGGTTTGCCAGCGCGGCGGACTTTGCCGATGCGCTCCGCGCCGGGCTTTCAGACCGATCAGGCGTCCGGCCTCCTAAACGCTCCGTGTTCCAGTGGCCGATCGCCGGGGCGGCGGCGCTCCTGCTGCTTGCGGGTGTCTTCTATCTCAACCGCGACAGCGGCCCCGGCGAGCCGGCCGGACCGATTCCCCTCGCCGTTCTTCCGTTCCGCACCTTCGGCGCCGCAGGCGACTCGAGCGTCCTGGCGATCGGCATTCCCGACGCCATCATCACCCGTCTCGCCGGCGTACGTCAAATGCGCCTCCGTCCCACCAGCGCGGTTCTCCCCTATGCGGGTAAGGATACCGAGCCACGCGAGGTTGGGCGGGCACTCGCGGTACGGTATCTACTCACCGGTACCGTGCAGGCCGCGGCCGATCGGCTTCGGGTGAGCGTTCAGCTTGTGCGCGCGGGGGACGGCTCGCCATTGTGGGGATCTCACTACGATCTCGCCCGCAAAGATCTACTCACCCTGCAGGACGCGATCGCCGAGCGCGTGAGCGCGAGCCTGGGGTTGCGCCTGTGCGCCGATGAGCACGACCGACTCTACCGGCGGTACACCGCGAACCCCGCGGCGTACGAATGGTATCTCAGAGGCCGTTCTCAGTTGGCTCGCGTCACGGAAGATGGCACCAGGGCCGCGCTCCAGGCGTTCGAGCGAGCGCTCGCGCTGGATTCGAGCTACGCCCTGGCCCAGGCCGGACTTGCCATGGCCAGCGCGGACATGCACCTGCGCTTCGCGTCGGGGCCCGAGGTCAAGGTCTGGGGCGAGCGGGCCAAGGAGGAGGCAGCGCGCGCGCTCGCTCTCGACCCCAACCTGGCTGAGGCTCATCTGGCCAAGGCGGCGGTGAGCCGGAAGGCGGATTTCGATTGGGAAAGCACTCTCGAGGAAAGCGGGCGCGCCCTCGCGCTCAATCCGAACCTGGATGTGGCCCACTACTTCCGGGAGGCCGCGTTCTACCATCTCGGACTCTTCGACCTGGCCGAGCGGGAAGACCGGGAGGCCCTCGGCATGGATCCCGCCGATCAGGTGGAACAGCTCCGAACCCGTGGAGTCGTGGCGTTTCTCCAGGGACGGTACCCCGAGGCCGTAAAGAACCTCGAATCAGCCCGCCGAAGCAGCAGCCGGGCGTACACCGACTCTTATCTGGCCCAGGCCTACTACTACAACGGCGATTCGACCCGAGCGATTGCGACGCTGGATTCCCTCAGTCAGACGACGTCAGCACCTGCGGCCAACCGGGCTCGCGCCGCCCTCGCGAGCTTCCTGGCCCACAAGGGAGAGAAAGAGGAAGCGGAAGCGTTGATCGCGATGGTGGTCGGTAAGGAGGGCTATGTCGACCACCATGTGGCCTATAGCCTCGGAGCCGCCTACGCTCAGTTGGGTCAGCCGGAGCAGGCGGCGAGCTGGCTCACCAAAGCGATGGAAACCGGCTTTCCCTGTTATCCCTGGTTCGAGCGGGATCCGCTGCTCGACCCGGTGCGCCAGGATCCTCGGGTCAGCCGGGTACTGACGCAACTCCGTCAGTCGTGGGAAGCCGCCAAGAGCCGCTATTCGTAACCAATCCACTGCTTAACGGTGGAGTGTCGCCACGGGCACATCGAGCAGTGTGGCAGCGGCCTGCAAGCCGCTGGTGAGTGCACCCGACACCGTTCCATTGAGTCCGTCGCCGGCCAGCGCCTCGCCGGCCAGGAACAGCGTTCCAGCGACCGGCCTCCGCAAGGTCTCTCTGGCAGCTAGGGCGCCCACCCCGCCGTAACTGTAGGCCCCCCGGGAAAAGGAATCGGTCGACCAGTCGTGGGTGTAGACCGCCCGAACCCGCGACTCGAGCCTGTTCACCGTCAGGCGGAAGATGCTCGCAGCCGACTGGAGTGCCAGTCGAGTCACCTCATCGTGAGTCCGTCCCGCCATCGCCTGGGCTCGGGGTCCGCCTATCCAGCCCGTGATAAAAGGGAGGCTCGGAGGTTCGGTGGTCCACCATACCGGAAACGGCTGCTCCCTTCCATAGACGAATGTCGATGCGGGGCGATTCGGTTCCATCCACCACGCGGTGTCGAACCGAAGATCGACCCGCCGGGCCGCTCCCATTTCCAACGCCCCCAGCGCCTCTGGCCAGCCGGTGGGTAGTGGATCGAGGTCCACGGTTCCTTCGCTCCCTTTGCCCGCTTTCAAGACGCCGAGGGGAACCGTCAGAACCGCCTGAGAGGCGGCGAGCTCGAACACATTCTCGTCGGGCTGGCGGGCTTCAACTACGACCTTACCTGTCTGCCAGTGGAGCGCAGTCACAATGGTTTCCGTCTGCACCTGCACCAGATCCGGATCGAGCCATGACCCGAGTGCGGGCACCAGCGTGCCGTAGCCTCCCTTGAGCCGGACCAGGCGCGGTCCATCCCTGGCCACCGCGGCCTGATTTTCCGCTAGAGCGGCAGTTCCGAAGCGCTCGAGGTCGGCCGCATGGAATCCTTCGAGGTAGTCGGTCAGCGCTTCGATCTCGTCGAAGCTGAAATCTGCTGGGCCGAGATGACGGATCGCTCGGGCGACGGGAACATCTCCCAATGCGGGGAGCGTCGACTCTAGAAGCCGGTCAGCCAGCGAATCCACATCGGGAAACTGCTGTGTCCCATGCCGGGTGACTCGCTGATGCTGCTCAGGCACTCCTAGCTGGGAAAGGCGGGCACGGTGAAGCATCTGGACCAAGTCTGCTGACCTGCCTTGAACGAACTCGGCGCCGAGCTCGATCGGATGCTCACTGGTAGGATCGAGCACCGTATGAACCCGGCCGCCAAGTCGAGCGCGGGCTTCCAGGAGGATCACCCGCCGGCCGGCTTCGGCGAGGCGACCGGCCGCGGCCAAACCCGCCACTCCGCCGCCCACCACCACAACGTCGCAGCGAATCACGGTGTCTCGTCCCTCGGTTTCTACTCGTACCGGAGCGCTACGATGGGGTCCAGCATGGAAGCTTTGCGCGCGGGCCAGATGCCGAAGAAGAGTCCCACAGCCGCACTAAAGACGAATGCAATGGCGACCGACATCGGGGAGATGAGCGTGTTCCACTGCATCACTTTCGCGAGCAGGACTGCGGTGCCGATACCGAGGATAATGCCGAGAATGCCGCCGAGCAGACACAGCGTGAGCGCCTCGATCAGAAACTGCATCATGATGTTGACCCGGGTGGCCCCGAGCGCCTTGCGGACACCGATCTCACGAGTGCGCTCCGTGACCGATACCAGCATGATGTTCATGATGCCGATTCCGCCGACCAGCAGGCTCACCGCCGCAATGCTGGCCAGCAGGCTGGTGAATACCTGAGTGGCCTGCTGCTGAGTGGCGAGCACATCCTGCTGGTTCCGAATGGTGAAGTCGTTCTCGCCGCCTGGCCGGATCTTGTGCTCCCGCCGGAGAACCCTCTCGAGGTCCACCATCCCTTGCTCGATTGGCACACTGTCGGCCACTTGGACGGAAAACGTGCGGATTCGATTGCTGCCGAACACCCGGTACTTGGCCGTCTGAAGGGGAATGAGGATCTGCTCATCCGGGTTCCCGAAGCCGCCGGCGGATCCCTTCTCGCCGAGCACCCCAATGACTTCGAACGGAATTCCTCGGATCAGTAGGGTCTGGTGGATCATGCCGGCGGGATTGCCCCCCAGCATGCGGGGCACCGCGGCACCGAGCACGGCCATGCGCTGGCGAGCAGCATCCTCGCCCTCCGTAAACATGCGGCCATACGGGAGGGTGTAGTTCTTGACGTCGGTGTAGTTCGCGGTTGTCCCGATGACGTTAACGTTGCTGTTCTGGTTGCCGTACTTGACCTGGAGCGACTGCTGCATCTCCGGCACCACGGCCTTGAGCAACGGTGCGTCTCGGCGGAGTGCATCGTAATCGTCGGTGCTCAAGATGGTTCGGTCGGTGATCCTGATGCCGCCCTGACTGGCCTGACCCGCCATCACCGTGAAGACGTTGGCGCCCAAGGCGGCGATCCGATCCTGGACCGCCTTCTGCGCGCCACTTCCCAGTGCGACCATCGTGATGACTGCGCCGACGCCTATGATGATTCCCAGCATCGTCAGCACCGAGCGCAGCAGGTTGGCCCGGATCGACTGCAGTGCCACCGCGACCGTCTCACCGACCAGCATCGCTAGGGCCTCGCGCGGGCGGCCGGCTGGGTGGTCTGTTGCTGCATCCCGGGGACCGCCCCACCACCAGTGACCCGATTGAAACGCTCCTTCATGTCCTGCTGCGACTGGACCAGGCTCGCGCTCGGCAGGACAAGCACCGAGTCGGAGGCCTTTAGTCCCACCGTCACCTCGCTGTAGTCCCCGTCGGTGAGGCCGGTTTGGATCCAGACCGGCGTCGGCTGGCCGTTCCGCTTGACGAATACGATGTAGCGGGACCCTGGTCCTTGAGGTTGGCCTCTGCCGCTCCGACCGCCGGCCCTCCGCCCTCCGGCCGGGCGAGTGGCGGCACCCAGTGAGGCGCGACCCTGAGCGTCGCCGGCCAGCGCTGAATCCCGGGCCTTGCCGTTAGCGGAATCCTGGGGGCGGCCGCTCGCCGAATCCCGGCTCGTCGCCGCGGCGGCGGCGAGCTGCTTCTGGACAGCTTCGGGCGAGAGGCCGAGCACCGTCGCGGCCGATCCCACGTCCCGTTGAGTACGGAGCGCGGCATTGGGCACGGCGAGCACGCTGTCGCGACGGCCGACGTGGACCTCTACCTCGGCGTTCATCCCGGGCCGAAGCAGCCCCTCCTTGTTGTCGATCCGGACGCTCACAGGAAACATCGTTACGTTCTGCTCGGTCTGCGCCTGGGGCTCGATCTTGAGCACCGTACCGGGGAAGGGCCGGTTCGGGAACGCGTCCACCGTGACCGTGGCCAGCTGGCCCGGCTGGATCTTTCCAATGTCGGTCTCGTCGACCAGGGTACGGACCTGAACCAGGCCGAGGTCAGCCATCTTCATCAGTGTGGTGCCGCCACTCACGTTGGAGGTTGCCGACGAGATCACCTGGCCGCGCTCAGTATCCTTCTCGATGATCGTTCCAGTGATGGGGGCACGAACATCGGTGTCCTCAAGCTGGATCCGCGAGTTATCTACCGCTACCTGTGACCGTACGACACCTGCGCGCGCATCGGCATAGTCGAGGAGCGCTTGCTCGTGCTCCTGTTGGGTGATGGACTGGGTCTTAAATAGCTCGTCAGCCCGGGCTTTCTGGCTGGTCGAGTTGGTCAACTTGGCCTTAGCCACGTCGAGGTCGGCCTGCGCTTGGGCCAATGCGTTGCGGGCGTTCCTCGGGTCGATCCGTACCAGCGGAGCTCCCCGTTTTACGACTTGGCCGGTCTCAGCATTGAGTTGAAGCACCTCGCCGGACGCCTTGGACTTTACTTCCACAGTAGTGTCGGGCTGGATGGCTCCCGATGCCTGAGCGGACACTATGATGTCGCGGCGCTCTACCGGGAGGGACTGATAGGTGACGGGAGCCGCGTTCTTCTTGCAGGCCGCGGCGAGGATGAGAGCTGGTACGGCCAGCCACCTCATCCCGAGCGCAACGAGGGACCCAGGACGGATCAGGACCGGTTCCCCGCTGTCTCGAAGTCCCGCTCCACCTTCCCGTCCTTCAGGTGCACCTGCCGCCGCGCGTGCTCCGCGATAGCGTGCTCATGGGTCACCAGAACGATGGTCTGTCCTTCCTGGTGCAGCGCCTCGAACAGCGACAGGATCTCCTCGCTTGTAGCGCTGTCGAGATTGCCGGTCGGCTCGTCGGCCAGAAGGATGCTGGGTCGGGTGACCAATGCCCGGGCGATCGCCACCCGCTGGCGCTGGCCACCGGACAGTTCGTTGGGACGGTGATTCATCCGGTCGCTCAGGCCGACCCGGTTGAGAGCTTCGCTGGCCAGATCCCGCCGTTCCTTGCCGCCCATGCCGGCGTACACCAGCGGCAGCTCGACATTGTGGAGGCTGGTGGCCCGTGGCAGCAGGTTGAAAGTCTGAAACACGAAGCCGATTTCCTTGTTGCGGATTCGGGCCAGCTCGTCGTCTTCCAACTCCGAGACCCGGTGCCCATTGAGCCAGTACTCACCCGCGGTCGGGCTGTCGAGGCACCCGATCAGGTTCATGAGAGTAGATTTTCCCGAGCCCGAGGGCCCCATGACCGCAACGAACTCATTCTTGCGGATCATCAGGTCCACCCCGCGGAGCGCGCGAACGATCTCGCCGCCCATGTCGTACTCACGCTGAAGATTACGGGTGACGATGACCGCGTCCCGGGGGACGTCGGCGGGGAGCATGGCCATCCGCTCCTCGGTGTTCGGCAGGGTGCTGGTCACAGGTTCCGTCCGATCAGCGCTTCCAGCTGCGCCTTGGCGCGGAGGTAATCGAAGCGGGCATTGACTACGTCCACCTCCGCCTGGTTAAGGGCCTCCTGGGACGTGAGCAGGTCCACAATAGTTGACGCACCGAGGCGATAGCGCTCCTGCTGCACTCGCAGATCTTCCCGGGCCGCAACGACGCTGGTCCCCGTGATCTCGATCCTGGCGCGCGCCGCGTCCAATTCGGCTACCCAGGTGATCACCTCGGCCTGAACGGCGCGCTTCGCATCGGAGGCGGTGGCATCGGCCACGTCGAGGTCGGCCTCACGCTGCACGATCGTCAGCTCGCGGTCGAAGCCGTTGAATAAGGTCCACCGGAGGGACAGGCTCACCTGACGCTGATTCTGCAGGTCGTAATCGTCGGCGCGGCTGCCGTTCCAGCCGGTGTTCGCGGCCAGGTTGAGGGTCGGCCAGTAGGCGGAGCGGGAGGCGCTCACCGTCGCTCTCGCGGCGGAGGCGCTTGCTGCCGCGCTCCTGACGCGCGGCGACTTGGACTCCGCCTCAATGCGCAGGGCCTGGGTGTCGATCACCGGCTGGATTCTATAAAACGCGGAGTCGTCGATCGCGTGCACTCGCCCGTTGGTGCCGATCAGTCGCGCCAGATTTGCCTCCGCTGCAGCCAGCTGAGCCTGAGTGGTGATCAAGTCGAGCTGCGTCGTGCCCAGCGTCACCAGGGAGCGGAGGGAGTCGGAGCGGGTGGCGGAGCCGGCTATGAGCTTGGCGACCGACGTCTTGAGCTGTTCGTCCGCCCGGTGCACGCTGGATTCCCGAACCCGGAGAAGCTGAGCCGCCGCCAGCGCGTCGAGGAACTGGTTGGTGGTGGTCAGCGCCTGCTGAAATCTCGCGTCGATCAGCGACGCATCGGAAGCTTCCTCGCCGGCGCGGGCCGCCCGCAGGTCCGCCCTGCGGCGGAACCCGGTGAACAGGTCGACGTTGGCTGAGAGGGAGGTGTTAATGCTGCGGTTGCTGGTGTTGCCGCCGGTGAGCTGGCCAGTGATCGGATCGATCCGGCCGGTGCCCTCGGAGAAGAAGTCGCTGGCTGACGAGCTCGCCGACACGGTGGGAAGGAAGGCCCCCCAGGCGCTCCTGCGAGTGGCTCCGGCGGTCCGGACATCGGCGGTGGCCCGGATAACGTCCGGCTGAACCCGCTCCGAGAGCCTGATGGCCTCGGTCAAGGTGACCGACCCGCCTTGGGGCAGGCTCTGCGCCACCAGGCTGGAAAACCCGGCACTCGTCTGGAGCAGTGCAGCAATCAGGACACGAGCATGCACCATGTGCGCGACTCCAAGGGGTACGACCGGGGAAGACCAGCTCATCGAACGAATGGCCGCCCTGAAAGTTTCACTCAGAAACGCAGCTTTCTCGAGGGTCTGATTCCCAGGCCTATAGTCTGGTCGCAGCCCTAGCGGTCGGCTCGTCGGCGAAACGCCTCCCGTGCCGCACCCAGCGCGAACCAGGCGCAGAGTGCGGCCAGCACGTAGGCGGACGTCCTCGGGATGGCAACGAGCAGCAGGCCCAGGACGATGAATATGGCGCTGATGGGACCGAAGACCGAGCGCCGCGCGTTGCTCGCCATGGCGCGGAAAAGCAGAACGGCACGCCGGCGCGTCTCTCGCCTGCTCCTACGATATACGGTCGGCGCCTCGGCATGTTGGTGAGTCAGGGCGACCGGGAGCGCCTGGCTGACCCGACGGGGTCCGCGCACGGGCCGGCTGGCCACCTCGCGGCTGCGCGCCATGTCATGGCGGAACTGGTCTTCCATGGCGTGCGCCAGTTCCGGATCCTCGATCAGAACGTCCAGCTCGTAATTTCCGATCAGGCTGGAGGGGTTGAGGTTGCTCGAGCCGATTCGGACCCAACGGTTGTCGCACATGATGGTCTTTGCATGCAGCATCGGACCGTCCCACTCGTAGATCCGAACCCCGCTGCGGAGCAGGTCCCGATAGCCGATCCGGGTGAGATTCCGGATCAGCGGGACGTCACTCGAGCCGGGTACCAGCAGCCGGACATCGACGCCGTCCCGGGCCGAATCCCGCAGGGCCTGGAATAGGCGTGGTGGCGCGATGAGATACGCGTCGGTGATCCAGAGCCGCTCCACGCTGCCGACGGCGAGCAGCTCGATGACCCGGTATGCGCGCTCCCGGCCAGGCTCGCCACTGATGACCCGGACCTCAGCCTCACCCTCCGGGGCCACCACACCCGCCACCTGGTCGGGTGGCACCGCGCCGCCGGTCATCTCCCAGAGGTTGACGAATGTCTGATCCAGCACGGCCGCGGCGGGACCGCGGACGTCCACGGCCGTGTCCCGCCAGGGTCGACCACCGGAGTCCCTCTCTCCAGTCCACTCACAGCCGATGCACAATCCGCCCAGGATCGCACGAGAACCATCGGCCACGACGAGCTTACGGTGATTGCGGGAGATGTTGGTGACCACGTCGACGAACTGGGGCCGGTGAAACGAGCGCACATCCACGCCTGCTGCGCGCAGGTAGCGCCAGAAGCCCCGTGATGTTCCCACCGAGCCGAACCAGTCGTAGAGCACCCGGACGTGGATTCCCTCGCGCGCACGCTTGGCCAGCAGCTCGGCAAAGCGCCACCCGGCGGAGTCGCTCCGGATGATGTAGTTCTCAAAATGGACCCAGTGCCGAGCCTCGGCAATCACCGCGAGCATGGCCTGGTAGGTGTCCGGCCCGTCGATCAGCAGATCAACGTGGTTACCGGGAACCGGCCGGCCGCCGGCAGCACGATTGATCGCGCACGCCACCGACTGCTCTGCCGGGATCAGGCGCGGGGCGGTCACGGTGCGCCCAGGCCCAGCGTCCTCTCGTGAGGTCTGAGTGCCTCGAGCATGAACCCGATGTGCTCTTCGAGGGGAACTCCCAGCTCCTCGGCCCCTCGGATGACATCCTCCCGGTTCACGCCTCGGGCAAACGCCTTGTCCTTGAGTTTTTTCTTCACACTGGAGACTTCGAGGTCCTGTAGGCTTCGGGACGGGCGGACCAGGGCACAGGCCACCAGGAACCCGGCGAGCTCGTCCACCGCGAATAGAGCCTGCGCCATCGGTGTATCCCTGGGAACACTGCAGTAGTTGGCGTGGCCGAGGATCGCGCGCTGCATCGGTTCGGGGAAGCCCTGGCCGGCCAGGATGCGAACCCCCTCCGCCGGATGTTCTTCTGTTGGGGAGTGGGCGGCGTTGGGGTAGCGCTCATAGTCGAAATCGTGCAGCAACCCCACCAGTCCCCACGCCTCAGGGTCCTCTCCGGCCCGTTCCGCCATTGCTCGCATGGCGATTTCAACGGCGTACATGTGCTTCCGAAGCGCATCGGAGGCGGTGTACTCGTGCATTAACTCGAGGGCGCGGTCTCTGTTCCAGGTCATGGGGGAAAGGTACTTCTCACTGCTGTGGCTGTTGTGGGTACCCGGCGGAGAGCGCTACCCTGTGGGCCGGCTCGCCGTCGAGGCTGATCTCAAACGCGTACTGTCCGGGGCGAGGCAGGGGCACGTCAAAGACGAGCACGGCGCCCGCCTCCACGTCGACCACTCCGGCCGGCGGCTCACCGAACTGCACCGTGCCCTCACCGCCGAGCAGTTCGGTTCCCGACTCGTCAACGAAGCGTATCCGGATGGTATGAACACCGATCTCGGTGCGCCGCCCCCGGACCCGGAGCACCAGGTGAGTCCGGGGATAGACCGCCGGGAAATTGGAGAGCCAGACGTGCTGAAACATGCCGAGCACGCTGAGTTTGCCCTGCTGATCGATCAGGGCGTAGTCCGCGACGACTGCGAAGTCGAGGTGCAGGGCTCAGGAGACTCGGATTGATGTGATGACGTCGTTTTGCTTGATCTTGTTAACGACATCCATGCCTTCCGTCACCTGGCCGAAGACCGTGTGGACCTTATCGAGGTGGGATTGGGGCGCATGGGTGATAAAGAACTGGCTGCCACCGGTGTCCTTGCCGGCATGCGCCATGGAGAGCGTCCCGGTGGCGTGCTTGTGCGTGTTCAGGTGGGTCTCACACTTGATCTTGTACCCTGGTCCTCCAGTACCAACCCGGGGGTTGCCCGGCTCCTTCGAGAGCGGATCACCGCCCTGAATCATGAAGTTGGGAATGACCCGGTGGAAACGGGTTCCGTCATAGAACTCGCTGTTGGCCAGCTTCTCGAAATTGCTTACCGTTCCCGGCACCTCGGAATCGAACAGCTCCGCTTTGATGGTGCCCTTGTTCGTCTCGATCGTCGCGTTCTTGGCCACTGATACTCCCCTCTAAGGTGTTTCCAGAAATGTAATTGCTCTGGCTAAAGCGTTCGCCTCATGTCGCGACCATAGGGTGGAGCGACTCCAGTGTTGCGGCCCAGGACGAGGCATCTTCAGCCGGTGGACTGCAGATGGTGCCCGCGCACGCGTAGCCGCGTGGGCTCGATCCATTCGTGATCATGCTTCGAAGCGCCGGCGGCAGTGAGTGGCGCTGGGCCTCGGCGGGCGAGAGGAACTGGACAACGCGCCGGGGGAGGAAGACGCCCAGGGCGGAACGGTGCATGGCGGCACTGGTGGAATCGCCGGGCTCGCCCACGACTACGAGATGAGCTGAGGGATTCACCGACCAGTCGACCGCGAGCAGGTAGGTGGCGGCATGCAAGCCCAACTCGGAAGCCCGGCCGGCGAACACCGCCAGCAAGGCCGTTCCACGTTCCTTCCACCGGGGTTCTCCGGTGAGCTCGTGCAGCCGGGCCACCACGATCCCGGCTACCCCGTTGGGCGATGGTGTCGGCGTATCCTGAACCGGCTTGGCCCGGGCGGGCAGCAAACCTTCCTGGCTGGCACTATGCCTGGCGGTATCGAACAGGCCGCCTCCGTCGGTGTCCCAGTAATCGGTCCAGACCCGATCCATTATTCGTTCGCTCCATTCGAGCCACTCGCGTTCGCCGGTGAGCTCGTACGCATCGAGCGCAGCGGCAGCCACCTGCACCTGGTCATCCAGCAGCCCGGTCAAGCCACCGGGGGAGTGTGCGACGGCATCCGATTCTAGATTCTCCGTTCGGATGCGCCGGAGCGTGCGGAGGGCATGATCTCTCGACCACTCGTCATCCAGCACCGCACCTGCCCGAAGCAGCGCGGAGGCCATCATGGCGTTCCAGTTGGTGTAGCGGGTCCGGTCCACGAAGGGGGCCGTTCGTTGGGCCCGAACGGCCCGGAGCTTTGCCTGAGCCGACTCGAGCAGCCGCTCCGCGGCTTCAGGAGCCCGCCCGGTGCGCAGCCCGATGTTGGAGGCAGATTCGTAGACGAACAGCACGTTCTTGCCTGGGTTGTGCTGCATCTCGCCTGCGGTACCGATGTCGTAGTAAGCGGCGGCAACCTCCAGCTCGTCAGGGTCAAGCGCCGCCGCGGCTTCGTCCCGGGTCCAGGTGAAGTAGTCGCCATCGTCATCGAGCCCCACATCCGCGTCCTGGCTGGCGGCGTACCCACCTTCGGGATCGGACGCGACCTCGTGAACCCAGCGCACGATCCCTCGCGCCACCCCGGCGTACTCCTCGGTTCCGAACAGGGCGTAGGCATCGAGGTACACCTTCAACAGCTCTGAATTGTCGTAGGACATCTTCTCGAAGTGGGGAACGATCCACCTGGCGTCCACGCTGTAGCGGTGAAATCCTCCGGCGAGCTGGTCGTGGATGCCGCCGCGGGCCATCCCCTGGAGGGTGCGATCGACGATGTTCCGGATCTGCTCCGAGGGTTGGTCGTGCCAGCGGTGGAGCAGCAGGGCTATGGCGCCGGGGTGAGGGAACTTGGGCTGCGAGCCGAACCCACCATTCACCGGATCGAACACCCGGCTCATTTGGGAGACGGCATCGTCCAGCAGGGCGGGTGAGACCGGCCCCGGCGCGGCTTCGTCGAGATGCTCCTCGAGGACGCGGCGGATTGCCCCTGCCTGCGCCTGGACCTGGTCCCGCCGGCCCCGATATGCCTCGAGTACGGTTCCAAGCACGCTGCGAAACCCCGGGCGGCCATACTTGTCGTCCGGCGGGAAGTAGGTCCCGCCGAAGAACACCTCGCCCCTCGAAGTCAGGAACGCAGTGAGGGGCCAGCCACCCTGCTGGGTGATCGTCTGGACCGCACGCTGATAGCGGGCGTCCACGTCGGGGCGCTCGTCTCGATCCACCTTGATGCATACGAAATTCTGGTTGAGGAAATCGGCAATGGCCGGATTTTCGTACGACTCGCCATCCATGACGTGGCACCAATGGCACCAGACGGCGCCCACATCGAGCAACACCGGCTTGTCCCCCGCCTCGGCCGCGGCGAATGCCTCACGCCCCCAGGGATACCAGTGAATCGGCTGGTGGGCGGCGGATTGCAGATAGGCCGAGGGTGATTGGGCCAGGCGGTTCGAGTTCATCGGTGAAACCTATCCGGCCGGGAC
Organism: Gemmatimonadales bacterium; assembly: GCA_038209515.1. GTDB lineage: Bacteria > Gemmatimonadota > Gemmatimonadetes > Gemmatimonadales > GWC2-71-9 > CAVVWJ01. Next base: position 5,753 of record JBBQXQ010000052.1, on the reverse strand, counting down.
AGCCGCGATGGTGATTTTCGACCCCCGTCTACCGCCGGGCCGCGAGGATTGCTCGCGCGGCGTGATAGCCGCACATGCCGTGTACTCCCCCACCCGGAGGGGTGGAGGACGAACAGAGGTAGAGCCGTTTATTCGGTGTGCTGTAGGGCACCCGCCGCAATACCGGACCGAAGAGGAGGCGGGGGAGTGTATTGGCTCCCCCGCCGATATCTCCACCCACGAGATTGGCGTTGCGGCTCTCCAACTCAGTCGGTCCCATGAGGCTCCTTGCCAGGATGAGATCGCGAAACCCGGGGGCGAAGCGCTCGACCTGTGCCTCGATCCGGGCCGTCATATCGAAGGTCGAGCCGTTGGGGACATGACAGTACGCCCAGGCGGTGTGCTGTCCCGGAGGGGCTCGTGTCGGATCGAAGAGGCTCGGCTGCGTAAGAAGGACGAACGGACTCTCCGCATGCCGCATCTTCCATGGTGCCTCCTCGGCCCTGACGATCTCCTCGAGACTCCCGCCGAGATGGACAGTCGAAGCCAGGGCGCACGCCGGCGCCTTCCACGGCACCGGCCCCCTGAGAGCCCAATCGAGCTTGCAGGTACCCGGCCCATAGCGAAAGCGTTCCAGCGACCGGCGATAAGTTGATGGCAGTTGGTCGCCGCGATCCGAAGCACTTGACGGGGTGTAAGATCGAGCAGGATAACGCTGCAGGGGGGGAGCTCCGCTAAGGAGCACACCGGGGTGCTGGTGAGGGTCGTTCCTCCCAGTGAACGAAAGTATGAGGCCAGGGCGTTCGCGAGTGCCTGGCTGCCACCGGCCGGTATGGGCCAGCCGACGGCGTGACCAGCGGCTGCGAGCAGGAGTCCGATGGCTCCGGAGCCTCGCCAGGTGAGCGGGACGGCAGCGTGAGCCCCGAGGCCCCCGGTGAGAGCGCGAGCCCGATCGCCCTGGAAGCGACCCACCGCCAGCCCTCGTACCGACCGAAGAGCCTGGAGCCCGAAGCGTGCCAGCAACAGTGGATGGCGTGGCCAATGCGGCGGCGCCAGCAGCTCGCGGATGAGCCGCTCCCACTCTGTTACGAACGGTTCTATCAAAGACCGGTACCTCGCGGCATCCGATCCCAGGGTTCTCCCGGTCGCTTCGGTTGATCGCGCGAGTAAGGCGGGTGGGCCATCGTCAAACGGATGGGCCAGTGGCACTGGTGGCTCGATCCACCGCAGGCCGTGCTCCGCCAATGGGAGTGCTCGGAAGAACGGGGAAGCCAGGGCCAGCGGGTGCACGGCCGAGCAGACGTCGTGCACGAACCCCGGTAGGGTAAGGGGAGCGGAACGGGTTCCGCCGCCGGCCGAATCGGCAGCTTCCTGGACCTGCACCGAGTACCCTGCCTGCGCAAGAACGATGGCCGCGGCAAGGCCGTTGGGTCCAGACCCGACGACTACGGCGTCAGGTGACGGCATGGGCTTCTTCCCGGGGATGCGATTGTAACGCTGCGATATGCCACGGCTAATTTATCTTGCGTGAGAAATGCACCAGATCGGCTCGCGCAGGCAAACTGTCACCTCTTGACACCTTGAGAAGGAAGGGGAACAGAAGGAAGGGGAACAATAGAACCGATGAGTGCTTCGCGTCGTATTGATGATAACGCACTCGTGATCCTCGTTCTTCCGGCCCGTTCGCCGCCTGCGACAAACAGCTTGGGCTGAATCACCAATGGTCGCTCCTTTCGGCACCCGCAGGTTTTTCCACCCGGCTCCGTCTACCGGCACAGCTCCCTCCTTGTGCGGGGGAATCTTGTCACGGGCTCAAGGCTGATGTGCCTCGCGATCCCGGGGCAGGTGGTCGAGCTGGTCGACGAGCGAAACCGTCTCGCCAAGGTAAACGTGGCCGGCGTCCAGCGGAATGTGAACGTCGGGTTGCTCGACTCCGATGGCGTCGGCGTGCGTCCCGGAGACTGGGTCCTGATCCACGTGGGCTTTGCGCTTTCCAAGGTAGACGAGGAGGAGGCGCAGGCCACCCTCCGGCTGCTCGAGCGGATGGGCTCCGAGTACGAGCTGGAGTTGAAGGAGTTGAGAGGGAGTGCGATCGAATGAACCCCACTTCGCGCGAGCCCGTCTGCCGCACCGATCCCGGCTGCATCACCTGCTCTGATCAGGGCATGGTCATGCGCGTGGCCGAGATCCGCGGGGAAGACGGATTCGCGGCCTGCACCGATGCCGCGGGGGCTCTCAGCGAGGTGCAGATCGATCTGGTGGAGCCGGTGAACGTGGGCGATTCGCTCCTGGTGCACGCAGGGGTTGCCCTGGTCCACCTGGGCCAGGCCGAGGCTGGCTCATGAAGTTCGTCGACGAGTTCCGGGACGCCGATCTGGGGCGAGTGCTTGCGGGGCAGATCGTGGCCACGGTCGAGCCGGGCCGGCATTACAAGGTGATGGAAGTGTGTGGCGGACATACCCACACCATCTACAAGTACGGGGTGGACGACCTTCTGCCCGCCAACGTCGAGCTGGTGCATGGCCCCGGCTGTCCGGTCTGCGTCATTCCCATGGGGCGGGTCGATGACGCCATCGCGGTGGCCCGCCGGCCGGAGGTCATCTTCACCTGCTTCGGCGACATGCTGCGGGTGCCCGGCTCCGGCGGGACGCTGCTCGATGCCAAGGCGGAGGGCGCCGACGTACGGATGGTGTACTCGCCGCTCGATGCGCTCCGGATCGCCAAGCAGAATCCCGACAGCGACATCGTCTTCTTTGCCATCGGCTTCGAGACGACCGCACCCTCCACGGCGCTCACGCTCCTCCGGGCCCGCGCTGAGGGGGTGGCGAACTTCCTCTGCTTCTGCAACCACGTCACCATCGTCCCGCCGCTCCGGGCGCTACTGGAGTCACCCGATCTCCGGCTGGACGGGTTCATCGGTCCCGGTCACGTCTCCACAGTGGTGGGGGCCCGTCCCTTCGAATTCATCCCGAAGGACTATGGCAAACCCATCGTCATCTCGGGGTTCGAGCCGCTGGACCTACTTCAGTCGGTGTACATGGTGCTCCGCCAGCTGGCCGAGTCCCGCTGCGAAGTCGAGAACCAGTACACCCGGGTGGTTCCGTACGACGGGAACCCGCGGGCGCTGGAGGCGCTGGCGGAGGTATTCGAGCTGCGGCCTCACTTCGAGTGGCGCGGGCTCGGGTTCATCTCCCAGAGCGGACTCAAATTGGCTCCGGCCTTCCAGGCCTTCGACGCCGAGCTTCGCTACCCGGTCCCCGGCATCCGGGTGGCCGACCCCAAGGCGTGCCAGTGCGGCGAGGTGCTCAAGGGCGTCATCAAGCCTTGGGAGTGCAAGGTGTTCGGGACTGCCTGCACCCCCGAGCGGCCGATCGGAACCTGCATGGTGTCCAGCGAAGGAGCCTGCGCGGCGTACTACAACTATGGCCGTTTCGCCCGGGAGCGTCAGGTCGTATGACATCGCTCAAACACGCGCCGCCCGATGAACGCGAGCAGCAGGTCCTCGGCCGGATCGAGACGGCCCGGTCTCGGCCGGTGCGGTTCCGCGACCCGCAGATCACCATGGCGCATGGGGCCGGTGGCAAGGCCACCCGTAACCTGATCGAGGGGCTGCTGGTCCCCGCCTTCGGCTCGGAAACTCTGAGCACGTTGGCGGACGCGGGTGTCGTCACCCTGGGCGGCCTGGGGCTGGCGCTGACCACCGACAGCTTCGTGGTCAAGCCGATCCGGTTTCCCGGCGGGTCGATCGGTGAGTTGGCGGTGAACGGCACCGTCAACGACCTTGCCGTCGCCGGCGCCCGTCCCCTGGCGTTGACGCTTTCTCTGATCCTGGAGGAAGGTCTCTCTTCGGACGTGCTCCGGGCCGAGGTCGAGGCGATCGCCCGGGCGGCGAGGGAAGCCGGGGTCGAGATCGTTTCCGGCGATACCAAGGTGGTGGAACGAGGCCACGCCGACTCGATGTACATCTGCACTACCGGGCTCGGGCAGCTCGACGCGCGGGCCCGGCTCTCTCCCGCCTCGCTTCGGCCCGGCGACCGCATCCTCGTCTCCGGGAGCATCGGCGAGCACGGTACCGCGATCATGCTCGCGCGGGGCGAGTTCGAGCTGGATGCCGCTATCCAATCGGATACCTGCTCACTGTGGCCGGCGGTACAGGCACTGCTCGGAGTGGCGGGCCCTGGGGTGCGCTGCCTGCGTGACGCCACCCGGGGCGGAGTGGCGTCGGTGCTGAACGAGCTGGCTCGGGCATCCGGGGTGGCCATGCTGGTGCGTGAAGCAACGGTGCCGGTCCACCCCGCGGTCACCGGTGCCTGCGAGATCCTGGGGATCGACCCGATGTACGTAGCGAACGAGGGCAAGCTGGTGGCCTTCGTGGCGCCAGACAACGCGGCGGCAGCACTCGACGCCCTGCGCGGGGTGCCGGGGTGTGAGGGGGCGGCGGAGATCGGCGAGGTGCGCACCGATCCGCCGGGAATGGTGCTGGTGCAGACGGCGTTCGGCGGCAAGCGGGTGATGGATCTGCTGGTGGGAGACCCGCTGCCCCGCATCTGTTGATGCACGAGCTGTCGATCGCCGGCGCAATCGTGGAGATCGCGGTTGACGCCGCCGGCGGGCGACCGGTGCGCAAGGTCGAAGTAAAGGTGGGGTACCTCCGGCAGGTAGTGGTGTCGTCGCTCGCCTTTGCGTTCGAGCTGGTGGCGCGCGATACGCTCGCGGAGGGTGCCGAGCTGGTGATCGAGCAGGTGCCGGCGCGGGTGCGCTGCCGGATCTGCGGCGGCCAGACCGAGCTCGACCGCTTTCCGCTCCAGTGCTCGGTGTGCGGCAGTCTCGCGGTGGCGGTGGTGAGCGGCGAGGAGCTCGAGGTCGAATGGGTCGAGCTGGAGGGGCTGGAGACGATGGCGATCGCGGTGGATCCTGGTGACAACGGGGCGGCCGGTAAAGGAGTGACGCAATGAGCAGTGCAAACGGCGGGGTGGACGAAGTCCACATTCTCTGGTGCTCGGAAGGAATGAGCTGCGACGGCGACACGGTCTCGATCACCGCGGCGATGCAGCCGACTATCGAAGACGTGGTGCTCGGCGCCATTCCCGGGCTTCCCAAGGTGCATCTGCACAACAAGGTGCTCTCTCCCACGATGGGTGGCGCCGAGTTTCTCGAGCCCTATTTCAAGGCGGCGCGCGGGGAGCTCGGGCCGTATGTGTTCGTGATGGAAGGCTCGATCCCGAACGAGAACATCAACGGCGACGGCTACTGGACCTCGATGGGCAACGATCCCAAGACCGGCGAGCCGATCACCGTGAACCAATGGATTGACCGGCTGGCGCCGGGGGCATGGGCGGTGGTCGCCATCGGTACCTGCGCAACGTACGGCGGAATCCACGCGATGGCGGGGAATCCGACCGGATCCATGGGCCTCGCCGACTATCTGGGGTGGGGCTTTCGCTCGGCCGGCGGGCTCCCAATTGTCAACGTGCCCGGCTGTCCGGTGCAGCCGGACAACTTCATGGAAACGCTTACCTGGCTGCTCTATCAGGCGGCCGGCCTTTCGCCGATGATCCCGCTCGACGACCAGCTCCGTCCCACCTGGCTCTTCGGCAAGACGGTCCACGAAGGGTGCGACCGGGCAGGCTACTACGAGCAGGGAGACTTCGCCCAGGACTACAACTCGCCGAAGTGCCTGGTCCGGGTCGGCTGCTGGGGCCCGGTGGTCAACTGCAACGTGCCGAAGCGTGGGTGGATGGCTGGGATCGGCGGATGCCCGAATGTCGGCGGCA
>JBBQXQ010000051.1:0-22242 GCA_038209515.1 Gemmatimonadales bacterium | reverse complement strand
GCCTGAAGGTCACACGCGGTGGAGGGGAGCAGCCGGTCGGGGGTCGCGGTCGCGAGGACAATGGCATCGATATCGGCTGCCGTGAGTCCGGCCCGGCTCAGCGCCTGCTCGCTCGCTTCCTGGCTCAGCATGGCGACGGACTGGTCCGGCTTGGCGATGTGCCGCTCACGGATGCCGGTACGCTCGACGATCCATTCGTCGGAGGTGTCGAGCATGTGGGTGAGGTCGGCGTTGGTGAGCACGCCCGGAGGAACGGCTACTCCGATGCTCGCCATCTCGGCGATCGGAGGCCTGGTCATGCCTCGGCCGCGGTTTCGCCTTCGGCGAACTCGGCGCCGATGTGCTTGCTCAGATCGGCCTCCACCGACTGGACCGCGACACGGACGGCATTCTTGAAGGCGTTGGCAGGCGAGGCGCCGTGACAGATGATCGACACCCCTTTGACACCGAGCAACGGAGCGCCGCCATATTCGGAGTAGTCCAGAATCCGGAACAGCTCTCGCAGCTCGGCCCGCTGGAGCAGATCAGGCACCAGCTGCTTGACCAGGCCCACGAACAGACGCCCCACCGACTCATAGAACTTGAGCACCACGTTACCGACGAAGCCATCGCACACGACCACGTCCACCACGCCGTACTTGTGGTGTCCCGTGACGATGTCGCGCCCCTCGATGTTGCCGATGTAATGGAGCCGTGGGCTTCGCTTGAGGAGATTGTGGGCCTCGCGGGTGATTGCGTTGCCCTTCTCCTCCTCCTCGCCCACGTTGAGCAGCCCTACGGTGGGGCTGGGGCGGCGCAGCACATCGCGCATGTACACGGTGCCGAGGTAGGCAAACCCCACCAGCTCGCGGGCCGAGCAGTCCACGTTGGCGCCCCCGTCGAGCACCAGCACCGGCTGATTGCCGGTGGGAAAGAGGGTGGCGACGGTAGCGCGCTCGACTCCGTCGTGCAGGCCAAGCAGGATGGTGGACGCGGCGAGGATGGCGCCGGTGTTGCCGGCGGAAACAAACGCGTCGGACTGACCGGCCTTCTGGAGGCCGAGGCCGACGACAATGCTGGACTTGGGCTTCTTGCGGACCGCGGCGAGGGGCTTTTCCGCCATGCCGATTACCTCAGCCGCCTCGTGAATCTCCAGGCGGCTGTGATCGACATCAGGGCACTTGGCGAGCTCCGCTTTGATCACCTCGGAGCGACCCACCAGCTGGACGATGAACCGGCCCGGCAGTGCCGTCAGGGCCTGAACCACGCCGGCGATCTCCGCCTGCGGGGCGGTATCGCCCCCCATAGCGTCTACCGCGACGCGGATCACGCTCAGGCGTCCTCGACCTCTATCTGCTTCTTACCGCGGTAGTACCCACACGACTCGCAGACTCGATGGGAGAGCTTGGGAGAGCCACACCGGGGACACGCCTGAGTCCGCACGCTCGCCGCGACGTGGTGCCCGCGACGCAGACGCTTCCGGGACTTCGAGGTCCGACGCTTGGGAACTGCCATGATATCCTCAAACAGGTTCGGCGGGCGCGGAACAACCGCAGGGTCCCGCGTTCAGGTCGGCTCCACAGTGCAGGCAGAGTCCGGCACAGTCTTCCCGGCAGAGCAACAGGCGGGTCGGAGCAGTCAAGGCCAGCTCTTCCCGCACCACATCCCGGACATCGATGTGGGAGGAACGCTCGAGCAAGGGATAAAAGTCGGGATCATCCGCCGCCTCGGGATCAGAGCTGAAGATGGCGGCATCCACGTCGATGTCCACTTCGGTGCGGACGTCGGTCAGGCATCGCCGGCACTCGCCCTGCATCTCCCCGTGCACGCTGCCCCGCCACAGGTATTCCCCATCGCCGGTAGCCTGCAACTGCCCTGCAACCGAGACGGGGCCAACCAGATGCAACTCCAAACCTTCAAACGCGGGATCGTCGGGCCGAAGCTCCCCGACCGTCTGCACCGGGCCCCGTTGGAGGTCCCGGATGTCAACTCGCAGCATAGCCGCTTAAACTAGCTGCGACAACAAGATAGATCAAGGCAAAGGCCTACGCCTTTCCCCAAAGTTGGGCCAGCTCCCCTTCCGTGAAGAAGAACGCAACCTCTCGTCGCGCATTTTCGGGGCTGTCCGACGCGTGGATGGCGTTTCGACCCTTGGATTCCGCGAAGAGCTTCCGTACCGTGCCTGGCGCGGCCTCCGCCGGGTCGGTTGCTCCGATCACGCTACGCATGTGGTTCACCGCGTCCTGTCGCTCGAGCGCCATCGGCAGACAGGGGCCGCTGGTCATGAACTCCACCAGCTCGGCGTAGAACGGACGGCCCCGGTGGACCTCGTAAAACGCAGCGGCCTCTGCCTGGGTGAGCCGTACCAGCCGCGCGGCCCTGACGGTAAAGCCGGCCTTCTCCAAATGAGCCAGAATGGCGCCCGTCTTCCCGGTTTCAACGGCGTCCGGCTTGACGATGCCGAGCGTCAGCGTTGCTGCCACGCATCCTCCTTCATTCGTTCGAGAGCCTACATCCGTTGGCGCAGAAGCTCGACCACCTCGGCAGGACGGCGCATGATACTGATTCCAGCCGCTTCGAACGCTGCCAGCTTTTCCTCGGCCGTACCCGATGACCCGGAGATGATGGCCCCTGCATGGCCCATCCGGCGCCCTTTCGGAGCCGTTTGCCCTGCAATGAATCCGATCACCGGCTTGGTCACCTCCTCCTTCACAAACGCGGCAGCGTTCTGTTCGTCGGTACCGCCGATCTCGCCGATGACGACGATGGCATCGGTGCCTGGGTCGTCCTGGAACGCCCGCAGGCAATCGATGAAGTCAGTGCCGATGATGGGGTCGCCGCCGATTCCCACGCAGGTGCTCTGGCCAATGCCGCTCAGCGTGAGATGATTCACCACCTCGTAGGTCAGCGTTCCGCTGCGAGAGACCAACCCCACGCGTCCTGGGGCGCAGATGTTTCCCGGGATGATCCCGACCTTGCTGGCCCCGGGGGTTATGAGTCCGGGGCAATTCGGCCCGATGAGCCGACTGCGCCGAAACCGCACAAACGGCATCACCCGGCTCATGTGCATCACCGGAATACCCTCCGTGATGCAGACGATGAGCGGGACGCCGGCGTCAGCCGCCTCGAAGACTGCTCCGGCCGCGGCCATTGGCGGCACATAGATCACCGAGCAATTGGCTTTGGTGGCGCGCACCGCGTCGGCGACGGTGTTGAAGATGGGCACCCGGTTCTCGAACGTCTGCCCGCCCTTGCCCGGCGTCACACCGGCCACAACGGCGGTGCCGTACTCGAGCATCTGACGGGTATGGAATGCCCCCTCCCGACCGGTAATCCCCTGGACCACAAGCCGGGTATTTTGGTCGATGAAGATGCTCAAGCGGCCTCCCTGGCCAGGCGAACCACCTGCTCCACCGCCTGGTCCATGTCGCTCAAGGCCCGCATGCCCACGGCCTCGAGGATCTTTATCGCCGCGACCTCATTGGTGCCGGTCAGCCGGATGACGATGGGCACCTTCACCTTGAACTGCCGGGTGGCAGCCACGATGCCGTTGGCCACGTCGTCGGTCCGGGTGATCCCCCCGAAAATGTTGAAGAGGATCGCTTTCACGTTGGAATCGCTGGTGATGATCTTGAGTGCGCTGATGACCTTTTCCGGATTCGAGCTGCCTCCGATATCGAGAAAGTTGGCCGGCTCGCCTCCGTAGTACTTCACCAGGTCCATCGTCGCCATGGCCAGCCCGGCCCCGTTCACGACACAACCGACATTGCCCTCGAGCTTTATGAACGACAGGTTGGCGCGCCGGGCGGCTGCTTCGCTTGGCTCCTCCGCGGTGTCATCCCGCAAGAGGCCGAGGTCCGGCCGCCAGAACAGCTCATTGTCGTCGATCACGATCTTGGCGTCGAGCGCGAGCACCTGGCCGGCGGGCGTCGTCACCAGCGGGTTGATCTCGGCAAGCGAGCAGCCGTTGCTGGTGAAGACGGTGTAGAGCTGCTCCATGATCCGCGCGGCTGCCTTGACCTGAGTGAAGTCGTTGTACAGCGCAAAGGCCAAGGTGAGCGCCTGGTGGGGGAGCAGGCCATAGGTTGGATCGACCGGAAGACGCAGGATCTTCTCCGGGGTCTTGGCGGCAACCTCTTCGATGTCGATTCCCCCGGCGGAGCTCACCATGAACACCGGTTTCTGTGACTCGCGGTCCATGATCAAGCCGAGGTAGCTCTCGCTGGCGATATTCGCCGCGGGAACCACGAGCACCTTGTGCACCTCCAGTCCCTTGATGCTCATGCCGAGGATCTCGGCCGCATGGTCGAGCGCTTCGCTGGGATTTCGGGCGAGCTTCACCCCGCCGGCCTTTCCCCGCCCTCCCGCATGCACCTGCGCCTTGATCACGACCGGGCCGCCCAACCGGCGCGCGATCGATTCCGCCTCGGTAGGGGTCGAGGCGACATCGCCGTCCAACATCGGGATGCCCGCGGTTTTGAGCAGCGCCCGGGCCTGGTACTCGTGCAGATTCACGGCTTCCTCATGATGGTCGTTCCGGTCTCGCCGCGGAGCGCGGCCGGCCCTTCCGACAGTCGGGCTATGATCGCCCGCTTTCCACCGCGGCGGACGAACCCGGCAGCCGCCTCGACCTTCGGCTTCATCCCTCCGGCATCGAGGGAGCCGCCGGCCGCCATCTCCTCCGCCTGCTCGACGCTCAGGTGCCTGATCGGTCTCGCCTTTGGCGTACCCCACCCCTCGAACACGGCTTCGACGTTGGTGAGGAACATCAGGACCTCGGCGTCGAGCTGGGTGCCGAGGATCGCGGAGACGCGATCCTTATCTACTACGGCGTCGAGCCCTTCCAGCCCGAGAATCGGGTCCTGGTACACCGGAGGACCACCCCCACCGGCGGCAATTACCAGCGTGTCCTGCTCCAGCAGCCGCTGGATGATGGGGAACTCGATGATCCCGAGTGGGACCGGACTCGCGGCCATGCGGCGCCAGTCTCCTGCGCCGTCCTTTCCGACGGCGCGCCCCGTCTCGCGCAACCGGGCCGCCTCGCCGGGCGAGAGGGCATGGCCGATCGGCTTGGTCGGCTGGTTCAACGCGGGATCATAGCGGTCCACCAGCGTCTGGGTGATCACGGTCACCACATCCCGCCGCACCCGGGCGGCGGCAAGCGCGTTCTGGAGCGACTGCTGGAGCATGTAACCGATCCACCCGGCGGTCTCCGCCACCAGCACGCCGAGCGGCAACGGCTCTGCCATCTTGCGGGCCGCCTCGTTCCGCACCAGCTCGTCGCCCACCTGCGGCCCATTGCCGTGCACGATCACGATCCGCCAGCCCTGCCGGGCCAGCTCGACGATCGGGGCGACACTTTCGCGCGCGTGCCGGAACTGATTGGTAACCGTTGCCGGCTCGCCCGAACGGGCCAGGGCGTTACCGCCGAGCGCGAGGACGGCGGTCGGCAAAAAAGTCACCCAAACTAGTCCCGGGCATCAGGGCGAGCAAGCTCAGAATCTCCCGGTGTCGGCAGGCAATCCGAGAACGGTTCGCAGGCTTCCCCACGCGCGGCCAAACTCCGGCCAATCGCCCGCTCGAAGCGCGGAATCAGCGTGCTGGAGCCAGTGGCGCGCCTCGTCCAGCCGGCCGGCCTGTGCGGCACCCGGCGGAGCCGGCACGGTTGCCCCAAGCAGGTTGCTCCAGGCTGCCTTGAACGTCCGGCCGGCGCCCAACCGCGGTCGCACATCACCCGGAGCCGCGACACTCACCCAGGCCAGCACTACGCTGCCCGAGGGTCGCGGGGCAAAGTAGGACTGGTAGGCTATCGGGCCGCCATCCTCAACCTCGACTCGGAGCGGACCACGCACCAGCCTCCCTCCATCCTCTCGGATCGAGTCGTTAAGCGCGTCATACGACGGAAAGTTGGACCAGAGGTTCTCCAACACACCACGCACCGGTAAGGTGGTGGTCGAGTCCAGTCGCACCAGACTGAGGTGGGTCCGTCCCTCCACACGCGATCCGATCAACACGGCACTGAGCCGACGCTCCCCCTGCGACTCGAAGGTCGAGACCATCAGAGGTCCCGAGGTGTCGCGAGCCCAGCCAACCTGCGGGAGTGGCGCCTCGGCGGTGCCCTGCGCCCGCCCGCTGACGCTCCCCGCCTTCCAGGGGCTCCGCTCCAACTCCGTGGCCTGGATTCGAAACAGGTCGCCCGGATATGCCGTGGCTCGAAGCACAGCTTCGGGGATCGAGCCCGTGGGCTCCACGACTCCATTGGCCAGCCGCGCCCATGTGTCCGCCAATGCATCTGCCTCGGCTTGCAGGTACACCCTCGCTGCGCCAGTCTCCGCGTTGACGGTACCGAGAAATGCCGCTCCGACGGAGCCGACCTGCTGGTTCCTCCAGAGCGCCCGGCCGGTCAACGGAAATGTGCTCGAGGCGACGTAGCCGTCGAGGAGCCAGACCAGCTCGCCCTCGATCACCCGTGCCGTCGGTGCGCTCCAGTCGGCGAAAGGGGCTAGGTGCTGCAGGCGCTCTTCGGGCGAGAGTCGCCAGTCGATGCGGCTCCCAGCGGGTACGTCTCCCAGCAGCTCGCCGGCTTGTAGGGCCCATGCCAAGAGCAGCCGGCGGGGCCAGCTGTCCACCGGCACGCCGTGGCTTTCCCCCTGGCGGAGCCGGTAACTGGGGGCGTCAGGAGTTGCGGCGCCCGCACGGAGCTCAAGCAGCGTGGCCGGCGTGGAACGAGGGAGCGTGTCTGCCAGACGATAGAAGAGCGGCTCTCCGGTCGGACTCACTCGGTGATCCGCGATGGCCGACACCAGGACGCGGCCAGGCAAGACATTGCGTACCACCATCCAGACGGGACGGGGCTTGGCCTCAGGGGTAAGCACCGCAGGCGAGACGACGAGCACGCGATTGGAGTCGCCGGGGAGCGCCTGAGTTACCGCAGCAGAGTCCCAGAGAGACGGGAGCGCGGGCTGCGCCGGGGAACCAATCCGCTCCAGCCGATTATCCCGCAGGCCTTCGAGCCCGTACGCCATGCCGTCAAGCCGCTCCATCGTCCGCGCGCTCACCACGGGATCCCTCGAGCCCCCAAGGATCGATGGCAACAGCCAGTGCCCCACCATGGAGGCGCCCGCGAGGACGATCCATCCGGCCACCGCCAGTGTGTGTCTTGGCCGCATTGCCCAGACCGCGGAGAGGCCGCCGGCAGCCAGTGCCACGCCTGCGAGCAGCGGTGAGACCAACAGGCTCGCTCGCCAGGCAGACTGATTGAGCTGATCCACGGGGCCGGCCACGAGCTCGTAGGGCTCCAGCAGATATCCCCAAGCCAGCGCCAGCGCCAGTACCGCGAGAAGCCAGCCGATGTGGGCCCGCGCGTGATCGTTGATTGCGGGGCGTCGCTCGATCCAGCGAATTGCGCCGACGAGCATGTAGAGCGCGGCGACACCGGTGAGCGCGAGCAGAACGAGGAGGACCATGAACCCGTGCGCGGCGTTCCAGATGGGGAGCTGGCCGACATACACGCCGAGGTCGCGCCCGAGGAGAGGATCGCTGACCCCATAGGACACTCCCTCCCAGGCGAGCGTCACCTCACGCCACCACCCCGACGCACCGGCCCCGACCAATATGCCGAGCAGGGCGCCGGTCCCTACGGCAATCGTGAGCAGGGCACGCGGCGTCAGGGCCTCACGAAATTCGAGGTTGGCGACATTGCGCCGCACCTGCACCGTTCCGACGGCGCGGTACACCAGGAGCAGGTGCCCGATGAACCAGGCGGAAGCCACCAGGCAGCCGCACAGGTCGAGAGTCAGACGGAGGAGATGCCAGTCGGAGAGGAAGTTTCCCGCCGCGGGAGAGAGCTCGGCGGCCCACCAGCGGTCAGCGAGGAGCGCAGCGGTCCACCGGCCCACGAACAGCAGGATGACCAGCGCGGCGAGGGCCGCGGTGAGGCGTCGTCCGCGTCTCGACAACTGAGACTAACCGCGTAAACGGGAGGTTCCGCTCACGCTCACCGCCTACCGCTCACGCTCTTCTGACTTTCCAACCAGCCCTCGACCTCGGACCGGTACGCATCGCGGGCTTTCGGATCGGTGGCCTCGAAGCGCATCACCAGCACCGCCTGGGTGTTGGATGCACGGAGCAGCCCCCACCCCTGGGGAAAGGTGATCCGGACACCGTCGATGGTGTTGACCGGGTACTGGGACGCGAAGTGAACGGCCGCGCGCTCTACCAGCTCGAACTTCTCCTCCTCGGGCCAGTCGACCCGGAGCTCCGGGGTGGCGAAGGTCCGCGGAAGATCGGCCAGGAGCGTCGCCAGGCCGAACCGCTGCCGGCTCACGATCTCGAGCAGGCGGGCGGCGGCGAACAGGGCATCGTCGAAGCCGAAATAGTCTCCGCCGAAGAACATGTGCCCGCTCATCTCGCCTGCCAGGGGAGCCTTGAGCTCCTTCATCTTGGCCTTGATGAGCGAGTGACCGGTCTTCCACATCACCGGCTGCGCCCCTGCTGCCGTCAGCGCCTTGGGGAGTACCTCCGAGGATTTCACATCGAAAATCACCGGCGTGCCGGGGCCGAACCGGCGCACGGCATCGCGCCCGAAGATGACGAGGAGCTGATCGCCGTAGATGATCTCGCCGGTCTCGTCCACTGCCCCGATCCGGTCGGCATCGCCATCGAATGCGATTCCCAGCTCGGCGCCGGTGCGGCGGACCTCCGCCTGCAGATCCCGCAGGTTTTCGGGGACGGTCGGGTCCGGATGATGGTTGGGGAAGCTGCCGTCGGATTCACAGAACAGGGGTGTGACCTCGGCCCCCAGGCCCCGGAGCGTGGACACCCCAATGAGGCTTCCCACGCCGTTGCCGCAGTCCACGACCACGCGCACGGGCCGCTCGAGTCGGTGCCGGCTGATGATTCCCTCGCGATAGCGCTGGAGGACGGAGCCGTCGGACGTTTCCTTTCCCCGGCCCGATCGCCAGCGCTCCGCCGTGATGATCTCCCACAGCTCCAGGATCTCCTCGCCATGGAACGCCTCACCCGCAAGCACCATCTTGAAGCCGTTGAACTCCGGAGGATTGTGCGAGCCGGTGACCTGCAGGCCTGCGTCGGTGCCGAGCGCGAAGACTGCGAAGTACAGCGCCGGCGTGGGCAGGATCCCGATATCGACGGCGGTGCCCCCCGCCTCGACGATCCCGGCACGCACGCCCTGGGACAATGCTGGACCGGAAGGCCGATTGTCTCTTCCGACCGCGATCACCGGCGCCCGACCCAGCCGGTCGGTGGCGACGCTGGCAAAGGCGCGGCCCAGGGCACGCGCGAAATCAGGAGTGAGCTCCCGGTCCACCAGGCCGCGGACATCGTATTGGCGGAAGATCGACTTGGGGACGTTCATGATTCCTCGAGCTAGGAGCTAGAGGCTGACAGCCGGAGCGGAGGTGACTCCCAGCTCCCAGCTCCCGACCGTTTATCGACTGTTCGCGCTTTCAGCGGCAACCGGAACTCCGGTCTCCGTAAGCGTTCCCGCGCTTCGCAGGGCTGCGTCGAGCGCTCCACGCGGCCAGACGCCGAATAGTATGACTGCCACAACAGAAACGGCCACCGCCGCCGCCGCGGGCCGCCAGAGCCGAACCGCACGGTGGGCCTCCTCGTCCGGTGCGCTCTTCATGTACATCGCCATGATCACCGGGAGATAGTAGCCAGCCGAGATCAAGCTCGTCACCACGAGGACGATGGGAAGGATCACGTGCCCCTCGGCGATGACGGCCGAGATGATGTACCACTTGCCAATGAATCCGAAGGTGCCCGGAAAGCCGAGCAGCGACAGCATGCAGATGCTGAGGCCCAGGGCGACCCAGGGCCGGCTCGACGCGAGACCGGCGATGTCGTCGTAGCTCACGGTCTGTTCGCCGTTTCGACCCAGCGCCGCGAGGAATCCGAAGCTGGCCAGTGTGGTGAGCCCGTACGCCGCCAGGTACAACAGCACGGCACCCGCACCCATCCGGGTCCCTGGCCACACCGCCACCAGGAGATACCCCGCATGGGCGATGGAGCTGTAGGCCAGCATGCGCTTGAGCGATCGCTGGCTCAGCGCAACCAAGTTGCCCACGACCATGGATGCGATGGCGAGGCCCGCGATGACCGGTTGCCAGAGGGCCTCCGCGGATGGGAACGCCTCCATCAGTAGCCGCACCAGGGCTGCGAACGCGGCCGCCTTGACGCCGGTGGCCATGAACGCCGTCACCGGTGTCGGCGAGCCGTCATACACGTCGGGGGCCCACATGTGAAAGGGCACCGCTGCCACCTTGAAGCCGAAGCCGATGAGCAGGAGTCCCAGGCCGAGTGCCGCCATGATCGAGAGCCGGCCAGCCGCCAGCTGCGCCCCGATGAGCGAGAGGTTCGTGCTTCCGGTGGCGCCATACACCAGCGCGATGCCGTAGAGCAGGAAACCGGACGCGAACGCTCCGATGAGGAAATACTTGAGCGCGGCCTCGGCGGAGGAGGCATTGGCCCGGTTATAGCCGGCGAGCACGTAGACCGCGATGGACATGACCTCGAGACCGAGGAATACCACGATCAGGTCCTCGGCACCGCTGAGGAACATCATCCCCGCGGTGGCAAGCAGGATCAACGGATAGTACTCCGGGGCGAGCAGCCGCTCGCGCTCCATATAACCAAGCGAGAGGAGAATTGCGGCACCGGCCGACACGAGGATGATGCCGGCCGCAGCATAGCGGAAAGGATCGAGCGCGATCATCTGGGCCAGCCCCACCGGCGTCACCCGGTTGACCCAGAGGGCTGCCAGCCCGGCACCACTCACGATCACCCCCGCGAAGCTGAGCCAACCTGCCAAGCGGCTGTCTTCAGCCGTCTCATGGCGCCAGCTCGCGACGAGCAGGACGATAAGCGCCCAGGACGACAGCAGGACCTCTGGAAGCAGGCCGATAGTGATATCCATGGGATTGGCCATATCCAGCTGCAGCTGCATCAGCGTCTCTCCTCCGCTACAACCGGGGCGGCGCCGAGCCTGGCCATACTCGGCGCTCTATTCTGCTGAACGGTTTCGACGAAGCGGCGGGTGGCGGGCTCCATTCGGCGGAGCACCGGACCCGGAAAGAGTCCCAGCCACACAATGCCTACGACCAGCGGCATCAGGACGGCCAGCTCTCTACGGGTCAGGTCGGTCAGGCCCTCATTCTCCGGCTTATCCAGCTGGTTGAAGATCATCCGCTGCAATGCCCAGAGCAGGTACGCCGCGGCGAAGATCACACCCGTGGTGGCTAGGCCGGTTGCCCAGGGATATGCCGCGAAGCTTCCCAGCAACACGAGGAACTCGCCCACGAAGCCATTGAGTCCGGGAAGGCCGATCGAGGACAACGCCACGACCGTGAGGATCAGGCTGAAGATGGGAACCACCCGCGCGATGCCACCATACGACTCGATGAGACGGGTATGTCGGCGCTCGTAGATCATGCCGATCAGGAGGAACAGCGCGCCGGTGGAGATGCCATGGCTGATCATCACCATGAGCGCGCCCTGCACGCTGATCACGGTGACGCCCCAGATCCCCAACATGACGAAACCGAGGTGGCTCACCGAGGAGTAGGCGACCAGCTTCTTAATGTCGGGTTGGACCATGGCGACCAGCGCCCCGTAGATAATGCCGATCACCGCCAGCACCACCATCAGGTGAGTTACCGCCGGGGACATGGCGACCTGGGGAAAGAAGGGTACGGCAAAGCGAAGAAAGCCGTAGGTGCCGATCTTGAGCATCACCGCGGCCAGGAGAACGCTGCCCGCTGTGGGTGCTTCGACATGCGCGTCGGGGAGCCAGGTGTGCAGCGGGAAGATTGGAACCTTGATGGCGAACGCGAGCGCGAAGGCCCCGAAGAGCCAGGGCGCGGCTGGACCCAGTGTGCCGGCGTTCCGGAGCAGATGATCGTAGGCGAACGAGATCGTGCCGGTACTCGCGGCGATCTTCCAGGCCATGACGACAATGGCTACCAGCATTAGAAGCGAGCCCGCCATCGTGTAGATGAAGAACTTGATGGCCGCATACAGCCGATTGGCCCCACCCCAGATCCCGATGATGAAATACATCGGGATCAGCATGATCTCGAAGAACACATAGAACACGAACAGGTCGAGCGAAATGAACACCCCGACCAGACCGGTCAGGAGTGTGAGCATCAAGGCGTAGAATGCGCGCTCCTTCTTGGTAATGGAGCTCCAGCTCGCCAGCACGCTCAGCGGCATCATGACCGTAGTGAGCAGGACCATGAACAACGAGATGCCGTCGATCCCTATCCGATAGCTGATCCCCCAGCGGGGAATCCAGGGCGCGCTCGACACCAGCTGCATGCCGCCCTGCTCAGGATCGAAGGCCCACCAGAGTCCGACCGAGAGAACAAACTCCAGCAGGGTCACGATGAGCGCCATCCGCCTGGCGCTGCGCTCCTCACCCAGCAGAATCGGCACCACCCCCGCGAGCGGGAGCAGCACCAGGGCGTGCAGAATCCACCGGTCAAACCAGATGGAGGCGAGAAGCTCGCTCATCGGAATATCACCGGACCACGGTGCGCAAGACCCACAGGGCACCTACCAGGAAGAGCACGATGTACACCCCGACTTGACCCGTCTGGAGCCTGCTGCCGAGCCAACCCAGACTGCGGGACAGCTTGGCCGTTCCGTTCACCGCCGCGCCGTCCACCAATCCCTGGTCCACGCCGCGCCAGAGGATGACCCGGGAGAGCCAGACCAGTGGCCGGACGATGAGATGGTGGTAGAGCTCGTCCACGTAGTACTTGCGGTACAGCACCCTGGCCAGCCCGGTGTCGGCGGGCGACTCCGAGGCGGGCAGGGTGCGGCGACGCAAGGTGACCCACCAACCGGCAACGAGTCCGGCGGCACCGATGGCCACCGCGGCCCCGACCAGGAAGAGCTCGATGCGGCCGTGGGGCATCTCGAGGACGAAATAGCGTGCGGCGGGCGCGGTCACCGGGTCGAGCCAGTGCTCGAGCGCACCACCGCCACCCAGGAATGGCGGCAAGTTGAGGATCCCGCCGATGGCGCTAAGCACGGCCAGCACCACCAGCGGGCCGGTCATCACCAGCGGGGCGTCGTGGATATGGGCCCGTTCCTGCTGGCCGGTCCGGTTCTCTCCCAGGAAAGTCATCGCCATCAGACGTGCCATGTAAAAGGCGGTCAGGAGCGCGGCGATCACACCCATCGCGTAAAACAGGTGGTAGATCGGGATGCTCTCGCCCCGGGCGTAGGCCGCGGCCAGGATCTCGTCTTTCGAGAAGAAGCCGGAGAACGGTGGTATGCCCGCGATGGCGAGGGTAGCGATCAACATGAGCCAGAAGGTCACTGGCATGTACTGCTTGAGCCCGCCCATGTTGCGCATGTCCTGCGCGTCGGCGTGGGAGTGGGTGGCGTGATACGCATGATGCATGGCGTAGATCACGCTGCCGGCGCCGAGAAACAGCAGGGCCTTGAAGAACGCGTGGGTGGCCAGGTGAAACATCCCGGCGGTATATGCCCCGGTTCCCACGGCGAGGAACATGTAGCCGAGCTGGGAAACCGTAGAGTAGGCCAGGACCTTCTTGATATCGTACTGCCGTAGGCCGATGGTGGCGGCGAAGAGCGCCGTGAGGGCGCCGATTCCCGCCACGACCGTGCTCGAGAGCGGGGCCAGCGCGAACAGGATATTGGTCCGAGCCACCAGGTAGACGCCCGCGGTAACCATGGTGGCCGCGTGGATCAGCGCGGAAACTGATGTCGGCCCGGCCATGGCGTCGGGCAGCCAGGTGTAGAGCGGGATCTGCGCCGACTTGCCGGTACACCCCAGGAAGAGGAAGAGCGTGATGGCCGTGACGAGACCACTCCCGGCAGAGAGTCCCGCGGGCGCCTTCTCCACCATCCCTGTAAAGGTGAGCGTCCCGAGCGCGTGCCAGATCATGAACATGGCGATGAGGAAGCCGAAGTCCCCGATCCGATTGACGATGAATGCCTTCTTGCCTGCGTCCGCGTTGACCTTGTCGTTGAACCAGAAGCCGATCAGCAGGTAGGAGCAGAGGCCCACGCCCTCCCAGCCGATGAACATGACCGGGAAGCTCGATCCCAGGACCAGCACCAGCATGAACACCACGAAGAGATTGAGGTAGGCGAAGTACCGCGCGTACCCGGGATCCTCCTTCATGTAGCCTACGCTGAACAGGTGGATCAGGCTCCCGACTCCGGTCACGACGAGCAGCATCACCGCAGAGAGCTGGTCCACCTGGAACGCCATGTCGATCTGGAGCGTACCGACCGGCATCCAGCGCCACAGGTTGACGATGATCGGGGCGTGCGGCGGGGTGCGCCAGAGCTCGAGGAATACTCCAGCGGTCACCAGAAAAGACGCTACCAGCACGCCGACGCCGACCGCGGACACGGCATCTTTCGCCCCAGGGCGGCGGAGCGCCAGGACGCCATTGGCCAGGAACCCGGCCAGTGGCAGCGCGACGGTTAGCCAGACCCAGTGAGAGATCATCGGTCTCGCTTCCTGTCAGCCGCGCAGCAGGTTGATGTTCCCAAGATCGACCGACTGCTTGTGCCGGAAGATGCCGATGATGATGGCCAGACCCACCGCGGCCTCGGCCGCGGCCACCGTCATCACGAAGAACACCATGACGTATCCGCCAGCGCCGTGCAGCTGGGCCAGAGCCACGAAGCTCAGGTTGACGGCGTTGAGCATCAGCTCGATGCACATGAAGAGAACGATGGCGTTGCGCCGGAGCAGCACGCCGGCCACGCCAAGGCTGAACAGGATGGCTGAGAGTCCGAGCGCCGGGCCGAGCAGCATCAGACCTTCCGCTTGGCGAGAACGACCGCGCCAACCATGGCCACGAGCAGCAGGATCGAGGTGATCTCGAACGGAATCAGATAGACCTGGAATAGCGGAGCCGCTACGGCGCCGACGACGCCACGAGCCTCGGTGGCCTGCTGGGTAATCTTACCCGCCACGAAGACCGTGGCCGGGTCGGTGAAGGTCGGCCACTGCGGGAGCTCGGAGGCCAGTTGGCGGGGGCTGTAGGTGAAGAGCGCGATCAGCTCCACCCCCAGCAATCCGACAATGACGAGCGTAGCCGCCACCGTCGAGGGTCCCCGGATGTCGGATTGGGCGTGCCCCAGATTGAGCAGCATGATCACGAAGAGGAACAGGACCATGACCGCCCCGGCGTAGACCAGGACCTGAATGGCGGCGATAAACTGCGCGTTCAGCAGCACGTAAATGGCGGCGAGCGAGAACATGGTGGAGACCAGCCAGAGCGCCGCCGCAATGGGGCTCTTCTGCAGGATACACAGCGCCGCGGATATCACCGCCGCCGCCGCAAAGATGTAAAAGACCACTTCGGTCATCTACTCACCCTTGGGATCGCTGGGGTCCCAAAGCGTCGATACGGCGTGCGTCTGCGACTGGAGTCGCTCCAGGTCGTACACGAACCGGTCGCGGCTGTACTCCGAGTTCTCGTAGTGCACCCCCACGTGGATGGCCTCCTCGGGGCAAACCTCCTGGCAGTAGCCGCAGAATACGCAGCGGAACTCGTCGATCTCGTAGATCAGCGGGTAGCGGTTCCCCTGCTCGTCCTCCCCGGGGACCAGCTTGATGCAGTTGGCGGGGCAGACCTGGGGGCAGAGGCCGCAGGCGACGCACTTCGAGCGTCCCTGCTCGTCGGTCAGCATCCGGTGGGTACCGCGCCACCGGGGAGAGATGCTCCAGCGGCCCATCCCGCTGTCGCCGTCGGTGCTCTTCTCCTCGGGATACTGCATGGTCACTTTCTTCTCGAACATGTGCTTGAAAGTGAGCGCCATCCCTTTGAGCGTGGCCCGCACGTAGCTGACCTGCCGTGCCGGCCGCTCGAGGACCTTTACCCCGATTGCCATCAGCCCGTCACCGCGGCGCGCCGCGCGCGCGTATTGATGGTGAGCCGCTGCCGAGCGGACCCCTTCAGGAACATGCCGCTGTCGAGCAGCCCGAACACGAGACCGCCGACGACCAGGTTGAGGCCGAACAGGATCAGCGACTTGTAAATCGGGGAGGTGATGCCGAAGCGCTGCTCGATCAGGTACACCGCCACGCAGATCACCATGATGTAGGCGAGCGCCAGCGGCATCAGCACCTTCCAGCCGAGCCCCATCAGCTGGTCGTAGCGGAACCGGGGAAGCGTCCAGCGGATCCACATGACGAAGAAGATCCAGAACATCACCTTGAGGAAGAAGAACCCGGCCGTCGCGATCGTCTGGAGCACGCCCCCGGCCTCATCCCAGTGGGTGAAAGGGATATCCCATCCACCGAAGAAGAGCGTAGTGACCATGGCGCAGACGGTCACCACGTTGGAGTACTCGGCAATGAAGAAGAAGGAGAACTTCATCGCGCTGTATTCGGTGTGATACCCGGCGATCAGCTCCGATTCGGCCTCGGGCATATCGAAGGGGAGGCGATTGGTCTCCGCAAAGCCGGAGATAAGAAAGATGAAAAAGGAAAGGAACAGGGGCAGAACGTACCAGAGCCCGAGCTGCTGCTCCCGCACGATGGCCGAAAGGCTCACATTGCCCGAGAGCAGCAGCACCGGGATGAGGCTCAGCCCCATCGCGACTTCATAGGAGACCATCTGCGCGCTGGCCCGGAGCCCGCCGAGCAGCGCGTACTTGCTGTTCGATGCCCACCCGGCGAGCGCGATGCCGTAGACGCCCATCGAGCTGATCGCCAGGACGAAGAGGAACCCGATCGGCAGGTCGGCGACCACCATGGGCATGAGGCCGTGGTGCACGAAGCGGCCCAGAGGACCCAGGGTGAAGTCGAAGTCCACCCGGATCGGAGCAGCAAAGGGAATCACTGCGAACAGCAGCAGTGCCGGAACAAACGACATCGCCGGGGCCAGCAGGAAGAGCCACCGGTTGGCCAGCGCCGGAAAGGTCTCTTCCTTTAGAATGTTCTTGAGTCCATCCGCGGCCGGCTGCAGCAGTCCCGCCGGACCCACCCGGTTGGGGCCACGCCGGTTCTGCATCCAGGCGCTCACCTTTCGTTCCATGAGCGTGAGCAGGGCGACGCCTACCATGGTGACGGTGAACACCAACAGCATCTTGATGATGCTGAGCAGGAGAAACCCCTTCATCTCCGGGGTCACCTGAACCCCGGATCTGCCCGCTGGCTCCCGGCCAGCGCATCGCCGGATTCTGCCAGCACCAGGCCGGTGTATCCCAGGTCGGTGTGGGTCATGCCGGCGAAGGCTGGCCACCGCTCGCCCAGGAGCTCGAAGGCCTCCGCCGCAGTCGCCGGAGCGGACGCACTGGGGCCCGGGCCTGCGATCACCTCACCGGCCACCCACCAGGCCGGTCGCGACATGCCCGGTTGCGACTTGGCCTGATTGTAGCGCTGGATCCGGCGATCCCGGTTGACGTAGGTGCCGTTCTCCTCCGCCATCGTGGTCAGCGGGAGGATGAGCTCCGCGCTCCGAAGCCCATCACTAAAGATCGTCCCCATGACCACCACGCTGCCGGGAGCCTTGGCGATCAGCTCCTGGTCGGAGCGCGAGAGATCGGCGTCGAGCAGGATCACCAGCCCGGCGGTCGCAAGCTCGCGTAACGCCGACGGCCAATCCGCGCTGTACCCCAGGAGTTGGGCGCCCACGAGATTGGCCGCCCGTTCCGGCCGGAGGGCAAGATTGGGAACGGCGGCCAGAGGTGCCTCCTCCCCGATCGGCACCTGCACAACCGCGGTAACCTCGAGCCGGTCGAGCATGCGGCGAACCAATCCCAGCGATTCGGTCGAGGCTCGCCCAGAGGCCAGAATGAGGGCCGAGCCGGAGGTGCCGCGCACCAGCTGGCCCAGCCGGTCGAGCGCCGTATCCCAGTCGGTGGCGACGTGCCGGCCGCCCTCCCGCACCAAGGGCGCCTCGATCCGATCGCCTCGGTTCATCCAGCGGTAGTTCATTCGGCCGTAGTCGCAGATGAAATAGCGGTTCACGTCCAGATTGGGCCGCGGGCGGAGCCGGACGACCATGTCGTCGCGGGTATCGATCGTGATGTTGCAGCCCTGAGTACAGCCGGGGCAGATGCTCGCCGTCTTGTCGAGGTCCCAGGCACGGGCCTTGTGGAGGAAGTCCTTGGAGATGAGCGAGCCCACCGGACAGAGATCCACCACGTTGCCGGACCAGGCGTGGTCCAGCCGCTGCTCGGACGAGATGCCGATGTAGGCCCGGTCGCCACGCTCGGACACATTGAGCACCGGCTCCTCCGCGACGTCCTCCATGAACCGGACACAACGGGTGCAGAGGATGCAGCGGTTGGGCACGTAGAGCACGTCCGGACCGAAATCTTCAACCGGACTGTATCGCTTGGCGTAGTCGGCGTAGCGGGTTCCCGCGCGCCCCTCCTGGAAGACGTAGTTCTGGAGCTCGCACTCGCCGGCCTGATCACAGATCGGGCAGTCCAGCGGATGATTGATGAGCAGCAGCTCGAGGACGCCTTCCCGCGCCTTCTTGGCCTTCTCGCTGTCCACGTGCACCACCTGGCCCTCGGCCACGGCGGTGACGCATGCCGGCATCAGCTTGGGCGCCTTCTCTACCTCGACCAGACACATGCGGCAGACCGCCGGCGAGGAGAGCGACGGGTGGTAACAGTAGTGCGGCACCAGGATGCCGGCCTGCTTGGCGGCCTCGATGATGGTAGTCCCCTTGGGGACACTCACCTGGGCGCCGTCGATGGTTACGGTGACGAATTCGTCGGTCATTTCTTCAAACCGCCGCCATCGCCGGCTCGCGCGCGCCCTGGATGTACGCCTCGAACTCGTGGCGGAATTTCTGAATCCCGCTCACGATCGGCGCAGCGCAGGAGTCGCTCAGCACGCAGATGGTCTTGCCGGTCATGTTGTCGGAGAGGTCGAGCAGGAGCTGGAAATGCTCCTGCTTCCCCTTCCCTGCCAGAATCCGCTCCAGGATCCGAACGGACCAGGCCGTGCCTTCCCGGCACTGGGTGCACTGGGCGCAGGACTCGTGGGCGTAGAACCGGGCCAGCCGCCAGATCTGATACACCATGTCGGTGGTATCGTCCATCACGATCATCCCCGCCGAGCCGAGCATGGAGCCCTTCGCCACCACGCCCTCATAATCGAGCAGGCAGTCCTCCGCTTCCGCGGCGTTCATGATCGGTACCGACGAGCCGCCGGGGATCACCGCCTTGAGACTCCGGCCCGGGCGCATCCCGCCGCACATGTCGTAGATGAGCTCCTTCATCGGGGTGCCCATCGTGACCTCATAATTTCCCGGCCGTTGGATGTGGCCGCAGACCGAGATCAGCTTGGTGCCGGTGCTCTTGGGATTACTGAGCGAGAGGCCCTTGTACCATTCGCCTCCGCGCATGACGATGTGCGGCACGGCCGCGAGCGTCTCCACATTGTTGATCGTGGTCGGCATCCCGAAAACACCGGCTTGTGCGGGATACGGCGGTTTGATCCGCGGGTTGCCTCGCTTCCCCTCGATCGAGTTGAGCATGGCGGTCTCTTCGCCGCAGATGTAGGCACCGGCTCCGCGGTGGATGATCATCTCGATCCGCTTGCCGCTGCCAAACGCGTTCGAGCCGATGGCGCCTTTGGCGGTTGCTTCGTCGATCGCCTGCTGCATGATCTTGAGGGGATCGGTGAACTCACCGCGGATGTAGATGTAGCAGCGCTCGGCCCCGATGGCGTACGCGGCAATGGCGCAGCCCTCGATCATCTGGTGCGGGGTCCAGCGCATGATCTCCCGGTCTTTGAAGGTGCCGGGCTCGGACTCGTCGGCGTTACAGACCAGGTAATGCGGGCGACCGTCCGCCTTGGGCATGAGGGACCACTTGAGCCCGGTGGGGAAGCCCGCGCCACCACGGCCACGGAGCCCGGAGGTCTTGATCTCCTCGACGACGGCCTCGGGGGTCATGCGGAGGACCTTACGGAGCGCCTCGTACCCGCCACGCTTCACCCATCCATCGAAGGTGCGCGCTTCAGGATCCCCGAAATGCTTCGAGAGGACCGGATTCTCCTTGGGGTGAGTCGGATGTGGGTAGCCCATTACTCATACCTCTGGAGGATGCTCGCGACCTTCTCGGGCGTCACGCTCTCGATGAAATCATCACCGATCATGATGGGCGTCACGAAGCCGCAGGCACCGAGGCACTCGACCTCGATGACGGTAAATCTTCCGTCCGGGCTGGTGGCGCCGAGTTCCCCACAGCCGGTCTCCTTGACCAGCGCCTTCATCACGTCCTCCGCCCCGCAGATGTTGCAGGGCGAGGTGGTGCAGACCTGGATGAAGTGTCGGCCGACAGGATGAGTGTGGTACATCGTGTAGAAGGTGACCACGCCCTTGACGTAGGCCGGCGTGAGTCCCAGCACCTCTCCGACTTCGCCGATGGCGGGCTCGGAGATCCAGCCGCGGGCCTCCTGCACCATCCAGAGCACCGGCAGCAGGCAGGCCTGCTTGGTCGGGTAGCGGGTAAAGAGCTCCTCCAGCGCGGCGCGGGCGGGCCCTACGAAGACCGGCACGTGCGGCGCTGTCTCGGTGCCATGCCCTCCG
The DNA here is from genome assembly GCA_038209515.1 of Gemmatimonadales bacterium. GTDB lineage: Bacteria > Gemmatimonadota > Gemmatimonadetes > Gemmatimonadales > GWC2-71-9 > CAVVWJ01. The sequence continues at coordinate 1,690 of JBBQXQ010000051.1, read as the reverse complement.
TGAGCGGAGCCGTGAACCGGCGCATTTTGCTGCCCCGCCGCCCCGCCGCCCCGCTGCCCCCCCGTGCTCATCGGTCGACTTCTCCCATGACGATATCCACGCTGGCGTTGATGGCGATCACGTCGGCCAGCAGTGCCCCTTCGCACATCGTGGGCAGGCTGGCGAGGTTGATGAACGAAGGCGGCCGGATCCGCCACCGGACCGGTTTGCTGGTGCCGTCGGAGACCAGGTACGTGCCCAGCTCGCCCTTGGGATTCTCCACCCCCACATACGCCTCCCCTGCGGGCGGTTTCACGCCTTCCATCACCTGCTTGAAGTGGAAGATCATCGCTTCCATGTCGCTCATCGCCCGGGACTTGGGTGGCAGTACCACGCGTGGGTCGGAGACGTTGATGGGAGCACCCTTGAGGCGGCCCAGCCGGGCGAGCGCCTGCTCCAGAATCCGGTTCGACTGGGCCATCTCCTCCAGCCGCACCCGGTAGCGATCGTAGATGTCGCCATATTCTCCGATCGGGACGTCGAAGTCGTAGCTGTCGTAGTCCAGATACGGCTGATCCTTTCGCACGTCGTAGTCCACCCCGCTGGCCCGGATCATCGGCCCGGACAACGAGAGGTTGATGGCCTCTTCGGCGGTGAGTGCGCCGACGCCCTGGGTGCGCCCGATCCAGATGGCGTTGCGGGTGAACATGGTGTCGATTTCCTGGAGCGTCTTCGGAAAGGTGTTGGTGAACTCGCGGAGACCTGCCTCCCAGCCGTCTGGGACGTCCGCCATGAGCCCGCCCACCCGAGTCACGCTGGTGGTGAGCCGCGCCCCGGTCCACGCCTCCTGCAGATTGTAGATCCGCTCCCGCTCCTGGAACGACCACAGGAATGGGGTGTAGGCGCCCAGGTCGATCCCGGTCGTGCCGAGCCAGACCAGGTGAGAGATGATGCGGCTCATCTCGCAGGCGATCACCCGGAGCACTTTACAGCGCTCGGTCAACTCCAGCCCCATCAGCTGCTCGACCGCCAGGGCAAACGCGACATTGTTCGCCATCGGCGACAGGTAGTCGGTGCGATCGGTGAGCGGGATAATCTGGTTGTACTGCCGGTACTCACCCAGCTTCTCGAACCCGGAATGCAGATAGCCGATGTGCGGAATGCAGCGCTTGACCGTCTCACCCTCGAGCTCGAGCACCAGCCGGAGCACACCATGGGTGGCCGGGTGCTGCGGGCCGATGTTCACCAGCATGCGCTCGGCGCCGAGGTCCTCGCGGTAGCTGCCGTTCTCCGGGGCCACACCGAGCGGAACCCGGGTAGGGTGTCCGGCAGCGTCCACCCCGGGCGTGGCAAGTGCCATCTCCACCGTGCGCCGGGTCATTTCAGGAACCCCCGCTCGCCCTTCGCCAACCGCTCCTGCATGTCCTTGGGCAGCTCGCCGTAGGCATCGGCAATGGACAGCTCTTCCAGGGAATAGTGGGCTTCGGGATTGGCGGCCAGGGCCTGCCGAGTCTGCTCCGCCCGGCTGAAGTGTCCTCGGAGAGGAAAATCTTTCCGCAGCGGGTACCCCTCGGCGTAGGTCTCCCACATCAGGATTCGCCGGAGATCGGGGTGGCCGACGAAGGTGATGCCGAACATGTCGTACACCTCGCGTTCCAGCCAGTCCGCCCCGCGCCATAGGTCGTACACCGACTGGACCTCGAGCGTGCCG
>JBBQXQ010000050.1:0-22402 GCA_038209515.1 Gemmatimonadales bacterium | reverse complement strand
CGAGACGGTGTCGCGGACAACCGACGTGTCCGCGGACCTGACCGTGTCGGGCTTCATGGGCGGTGCGTATCCGCGGGCCGTGGCCGTATCCACGGGCGGCTTCGGTCTGACGGCTGCGCGCTTTTGCGGCCGCGGGGCTGGACGAGCCTTGGGCGCCGGCTGGGCCCTGGGAGCCTGCTGCTCCACCGGAGAGACCGGCTGGTCGCCGCGGGAAGCCAGATCGCGCGTCGCCCCATCCGACGTATCGGGTTGAGCCACCCGAAGGGGCCGATCGGGCTGGTCCGCCACCGCAATGTTCCGCTCGCGGCTGTCGGAGCAGGCAGACACCGCCGCCAGGGCAGCGAAGGCTAGAATGAGCCGCTTCATCGGTCCTCCCGCGTTGAGTGGCGGTACTCCTCAGGAGTTTCGGTCTTTGCGGCGCTGGGTTCTGTGTGGTGGCTCACAGCCCATCGCTACCCCGCACTCAACTGCCGACTGTCCGGTCCAAGACTAGATCTCTCGATAGAACTTTGCGCCTGCTATCGTGGCGACCGGAAACTCTATTAGGCCAACCAGCGTGCCCATGGTATAGATCCTCATCGGAAGGAGGCCGAACGGGGCCTCGCCGATGGCGTGGAGTAGCGCGGCAATTATCCAGACGATCAGACCTGCATGCACCGCGGTGCCTGGGCCCGCGCCGAACCGCGGACGGATCGCGGCGTAGAGATACAGCAGCACGATGCCGTAGATGAAGTCGAGCACCACGAACAGCGGGATCAGGGAATCGGCCGGCTGCTTCCCCGCCGATTGCAACGCAGCATTCAAATCCGGCGCCAGCCACATGCCGTACACCAGGTAGTCGATGATGTTCAGCACCACCCCCGCGACCAAGCCACCGACGATCACGCTCTTGACGTTGATACGACCCATCAGACACCTCGCTTGTGGACGGATGAATCGGGCAGCTAGTTCGGCGCGAACGTGCGCCGAATATTCCCACCTGTCAAGCTCAGGCTCGGCACAGGCCTTGCTCGCCCGCTTCCCCCGATAGCTCTAACTCCGCTTCATCTCAACACCTTGGGTAAAGCCCCGGGCTCAGCGGGCCGTGCCATTCGCGGAGTCCGCCACATGATGCCGGGATTTACCAGAGCCGTTTTGCCCGAGAGGCGTCCGAACACGTGCCATTCGCTGCCTGGAGCCCAGTGCGCCACTCCCCCCCAAGGGCCCTCGTGTGCGCCCTCGCGGCCGGGGTGTCGGGTCTCCTGGCGGCATGCTCGAATACGACCGAGGCCGTGGACCAGACCTTCGTCACGATCAACGCGGCCAGTCCGGTGGTGCTCCGCGGTGACCAGCTCGAGCTCACCGCGTCGGTGTGGATCCGCAGTGCGGCCGGTGACTCGGTGGAGGTTCCGAATGCCGAGCTGATGTGGACCACCGACGATGCCACGCTCGCTACGCTGACTCCCAAGGACAACCGCACCGCGATTGCCACTGGTGTGAACTCCGGGATCGTTGGGATCCATGCGGTCGCGACGGGCTTCCAGGGTGCGGCACAGGCCGTCTTCCCGCTCCGGGTCTCCAATCCGCTCGAGATCGACAGCATGCGGCCGGCGACGGTGCGTTACGGCGAGAAGATCACGATGTATGGCGTGGGGGTGAACACGTTGTTCTTCGCGGCGATGCAAGGCGCCACGCTGTTGCCCGATACCTTCTCCGTCGCCGCAGGCGCCGGGGGCGTGGGCCAGCTCAGCTTCTGGGTGCCGCCGCCAGCCACGAGCGGCCATGCGGTAGTGCTGAGCCCGGGGCAGATCGTCGTCGCCTCTGATTCCACCACGGTGGTCCGGCGGGACTTGTACGAGCCGAACGAATCCGCGCCGAGTCTCATCGACATCTCGGCGACGCCGTTTCCTACGCTACCCGCCGTTCGGTTTTACAACCCGGCGCTTGCGTTCGAGGACCGGCTTCGGGCCGATTCGCTCGGGGTTGACTGGTATCGATTTACCGGTGCCTCGGCGGGGAGCGACCTCACCTTCATCTTCCAGGCGCCGACCTTCACGAACGCGCACTTCACGTTCCTGGCCTCGCCGGTAAACAGTGCCGACTCGGTCTCCCAGCCGGGATGGACCATCGGCTCGGGTCTCTACGCCTGCAAGAGCCACTCGTTCAAGGTTGAGGAGCAGCCGGCCGACTCGCTCATCATCGCGCTCAAGAACGTGCCGGCCGGCAACATGGACCTGATCTCGCTGTTCTTCGTGACCGGACGCTACGGCATGGCCGTGGTGCAAGGATATCTGACCAGCAACCCGTCGATCGGTGCCGACCGGCTGGAGGAGAACGACAACTGCGAGTTCGCCGACAGGAACTTTGCGGATCCAGCGAAGCGGGTAGACCTGACCGCCGCGTTCTCCGACACGCTCACCATCGACAATCCCCACGATGTCGACTGGATCAGGTTCCGCGTCCCCGGGCTGGTGCCACAGCCCGTGACCTTCCAGACCGCCCCCCGCGGCGCGGTCGATGCGAACCACCCGGGCGACGTCGATCTTTACGTCCTCGGCATACCAGTGGCTGGCTCGCCGCTCGATGTCCGCGGATCGTCGCGCACGGCAGGTTCTACGGAAGCAATGACTCTGGTTCTCGATCCGGGTGACTACTACATGGTTGTAACCGACTTTGCCGGAACCCCAACTCGCTACTCCCTGTGCGCCGCCGTCGGCGCCTCCTGCTCGCTACCGGCCGGCTCGATGATCAGCCGGGTCCCGGCGCTGTCGCGCGACGCGGTCCGCAGAGGGGGCGTGAAGTGAAGGATTGCGTCCGGTGCCACACGCCTCTTCCCGTGGACGGCCGCTTCTGCTCCAATTGCGGCACGCCTACCGAAGAGCTGTCCCATGTCTGCCCGGCGGATCCCACCGACGAGCTGAAGGAGCGGCTGGCCCGCACCCTGGCGGGACGCTACGAGATCATCCGCCTGCTCGGACGCGGTGGGATGGCGGTCGTGTTTCTGGCGCAGGACCTGGTGCTCGAGCGCGAAGTCGCGATCAAAGTGCTCCCGCCCGATATGTCCCACGACACCAAGCTCATCCCCCGGTTTCAGCAGGAGGCCAGGACCGCGGCCCGGCTGGACCACCCCAACATCATTCCGATCTACCGGGTCGAGAGCGAGGCGGGACTCAACTACTTCGTGATGAAGTATGTGAACGGGCGCCCGCTGGATCAGGTTCTGGATGATGGACCACTGAGCGTGGCCCAGGCTCGCCGGGTGCTCCGCGAGGCGGCGCTGGCGCTGGGTCACGCCCATCAACGCAAGGTCGTCCACCGCGACGTCAAGCCTGCCAACATCATGCTGGAGGCCGATGGCCGGGTGGTCCTCACTGACTTCGGCATCTCCAAGGCAGCCCAGGGGTCGTCGCAGCTCACCGGTACGGGTGCGATCATCGGCACTCCTCATTACATGGCGCCGGAGCAGGCGAAGGGCCTGGATGTCGATGGCCGGGCCGACCAGTACGCGCTGGCGATTGTCGGCCACCAGCTTCTGACGGGGAAGGTCCCGTTCGACGGCACCGCCCACAGCATCCTCTATAAGCAGGTCTTCGAGCCGCCACCGCCGGTGATCGAGGTGCGGCCGGATACGCCGAAGGACCTGAGCCGGGCACTGGAGCGTGCGCTCTCCAAGGATCCGGAGCACCGCTTTCCTTCCATGGAGGATTTCGCGGCCGCCGTGAGCGGCGAGCGCGCCGGGATCGCAACCGTGGTGAGCGCGCCGGTGAAGCCGGTGTCGAAAAGTTCCCCACCGCAGTCGGCCGAGTCCAAGCCGGGAACCACGAGCCGGCCGATGCTCCTGGCGTTCATCGTCGCCGTCCTGGGAATCGCGGTGGCAGCCTATCTGGGCCTAGTGCCGACTGGAGCATCAAAACCGGTCCCGCCGAAGGAGACGGTCATCTTACCGCCGGCTCCAACTCAGGCCGCGCCGGCACCTTCCGTCGCGCCGGAGGAGCCCACTGCGCTGGCCCGACGACGGGAGCGCCGCATGCGCGCGTTGGCGCAGGCCGGCGCTGAACCGGAGCCCAAGCTGCTCGCGGTTAAGCGAGAATCCGCTCTGCTTACGGTCGCGTCGGAGCCCTGGGGCACACTGTACATCGGCAACGTCGAGATCGGGCCGACGCCAGTGGCGGATTACCGGCTGAGCCCCGGCACCTATCGTCTGAGGATCGAGCAGGAGGGCTACCGCACCAAGAAGGAGACCATCGTGATCAGCGGTCCCAATCCGATCCGCAAGCGCTACAGCCTCGAGCCGCAATGACCCGGATCGCCACGCTGGCTCTTGCCGCTGCTCTCAGCATCCCGCTGGCCGCCACTAGATCGCCGGTGGCGGCGCAGGGAAGCGCGACGCTGCGCCGGGCCGGCCAGGCGTACGGGAATCTCTCCTACTCCGAGGCGATCATCCTGGCGCGCCAGGCGTCCCGGGAGCGGCTGAGCTCCGACGATCAAGCCCAGGCCTACGAGCTGCTCGGCTTCGCGTATGCGTCGCTCGACAGCACCCGGCTGGCCACCGAGGCGTTCAAGCAGACCCTCCTGCTCAACCCCGATCGCGCGCTCGATGCCGCGAAGGTTTCGCCCAAGATCACCAGTGCCTTTGCCTTGGCGCTGGCACAGGTCCTGGTGCTTCGGGACCTCCGGATTGACAGCACCGAGTTCGTGGCGGGGACAGGCACGCTTCCGATCCGCTTCACCGTGACGCGCACTGCCAAGCTGCGCACCCGACTCATCGGGCCGAGCGGCGAGGTCACCATCGACTCGGCACTGGGCGAAGGCGCCGTACGCCTGGCCTGGAACGGTCTTCTGAGCAACGGGCTGCCGCCTGCACGCGGCACCTATCGAGTGATCGTCGAGGCCAGCGCCGGCCGGGACAGCTATGCGGCCTCCATTCCACTCACGATCGTAGCCGGCGCGGTGGACACCCTTCCTCATCTCACCTCGCTTCCAGGTTACGACTTGTTGCCGGAGACCGTGGTCCCGCCCCGGAGCTGGAAGCCGGTCGGGCTCGCGCTCATGGCGACATCGCTCGCGGTCGGCGGCAGCCTGGCGCTGGAGAACTCCAAGCTAGGTGGAGGAGGGCGTAGGGAGATCCTGACCATCGGAGCCGGAGCCGCTCTGGTAGGCCTCTTCGCGACCCTCAAGAAGCCTGCGGCGGTGCCGGCCCAGGCCAACATCCTCTATAACAGCCTGGTTCGAGAGCAACTTGCCCGTCGTAACACGGAGATCGCGGCCCAGAATGCGGAGCGTCGTCGGCAGGTGAAGCTCGCGGTGGTGCCGGAGCCGCGAAGCGGGAGGAAGTCATGAGGCTCGCAGCCCTAATCGGGTTCACTCTGGCCGCGGCGCCACTGTCGGCCCAGCAGGTGACACTCGGCGCCGGGTTCGCTTCCTCCGACTACCGGGAGCAGGCGGATTTCCTTCACTTCCGCGGCGCCGGGCCGGCGGCGCTAGTCACGGTGGAACGGGGCCGCTTGGCGCTCCGGGCCGATGCCTGGCACTTGAGCATGGATCCCACCGGGGAGGCTGCGGCCGGCCTCGAGTCGTTTACCGTGGACGAGATCAATGTCCGGCTGGGCGTGCGGGCGGTCAGCGTGCTTGCCATCGAGGCGGGCTACCTTCGCCGCTCGGTCGCTCCGTCTCGAGCCGCCCAATCGTATAGTGCCGCTACGCTTGGGCTCAGGGCAGCCTACCCGCTTGCTCCCGGTGCCGAGGTCGCGGTACGGACCTCCTATGTCGCCGGCACCGACTTTAGCGGAGGTGGCTCTGCCCCATTCGGCATCGAGCTGGGACTGAGCGCTGGATATGGCCCGGGCTCCGGTCGCTTTCGGGTGACGGGCGACTACGGGTTCCAGCGGATCGATCGCCATACCGATCAGAACGGCACCCGCCTGAGCGTGCCGATCCAGAGCTCGGTGGCCCGACTCGGACTCGCCGTCCGATTCTAAGGCAACGGGCCGCCCCGCGACCTGCCCTGAACCTCGCACCTCGCCAACATCGACTCTTCGTTGGCCGGCTCGCACTCAGGACCGCTGATTTTTTCCGGCCAAGGCCTCGGACCAATCCTCCTCGCCTGTAGCGGTTTGCGTACGCGAGGCTCGGCCCTGGTTCCGACCCTGGACGGGGCCTCCATTCGGGGCATACGCGTTGCAGTTAGGCCCCTGTCCCCCTTCGTGCCAAAATCGTCACCCGCGCGTGATCCGAGATCGCCCGCATTTTCCCTCGGAGTGCCCAAATGGTCAGTTTTCTCAAAGGTCGCCGCCGCGAGGATGACACGGTGGTAGCAGTCGATTCGAGCGGTCGGAACATCGCCGCCGCGCTCGAAGCGCTGGTCGCCCGCGCCGAAGGAGCCGCCAACGAGCTCCGGTCGCTCGCCCCAATTCTGGATAGGGTGTCCGAGCTGGACGGTCTACGTGAGCGCTGCGCCGACATCGAGCGGCAGGTGGCGGGACTGGAGCGACTCGGCTCCCAGCTCGCCATTGCCGAAGAGCAGGTAGAGCGGGTCATCAAGACCCAGACCGCGACAGAGACGCGATTGGCTCATTCCGGAGAAAACCTCGAGCGGCTCCAGGGCCAGATGGGGGCTCTGAGCGATAAAGTCGAGACCGCCCTCCTGCTGCGCGAGCAAGTCGAGTCGTTCCTCAGCCTTCAGGGCCCACTGGCAGCGCTCAGCACCGATGCCGACGCCCTTCGCACCCAGCTCGGTGAGTCAGCGGAGAACGTCGCCCGGATGCGGACCCAGCACGACGATGCCCTCACCGCACACCGCCACACGACGTCACGCCTCGAGAACTTCGACTCGGACTTCCAGGCCGCCACCGGCAAGCTGGAGGACGTGGTCCGCCGGGTGCAGTCGGTCGAGCGCTCGCTCGAGCCGATCAATCACGCGACGACCGCCATTCCCGACGTCCAGCACCAGCTCGCCGTTCTCAAGGCACTGGCCGACCAGGTCGCCCAGAAAACCAACATGCTGGAGCAGGAGCGTGAGGCGGTGGACCGGGCCGCGACCCAGATCGCCCAGCTCACCCGTATGGACCGGGAGCTGGACGCCTGGCTGCGCCGTCAGGAAGAGCAGATCCGCCGGTTCGGCCCGATCGAGGCCAAGCTGACCGAAGTGAAGACGACCCAGGACAAGGTGCTGTCCCGCACCGAAGAGCTGCAGTCGACCTCGCAGAAGATCGAGGAAGCCCAGCAGTCGGCCCGCCAGGCGCTGACCGATCTGCGCGAGCAGATGCGGAAGAGCAGCGAAGGATTCGAGTTGGAGCATCGCGGCCTCCATGCCGTGAGCGAGCGGATCGCCGATCTGCGCAATTCCGTGAAGGAATGCGAGGCCCGGCTGGCCACGCTGGATGCCGCCAGCCAGGGTACGGCGGCGGTACAGGCGCAGGTGCGGACCGTGGGCGAGCAGATCGCCCAGCTGGCCGCCGAGGTCGCCGGACTGTCCGAAGAGGCAAACCGCGCCAGCACGCTACGGCAGGAAGTCGGCCGCCTCGACTCGCTCGCAAGTGAGCTCGGGTCGCGGATGCGCCGGATCGATGAGATCAGGCCCGGTGTGGAGCAGGCGGTCGAGCAACTCTCTACCCTCAAGGGAACCCGCGAGCTTCTGGCCGATGGCCTGGAGCAGATGCGGGTCGCGTACGAGGAGATGACCCGCCTTCGGGAGAACCACGGTGAGACCCAGACTTGGCTGGCCAACGCCGACGCCTGGACCCGGAAGGTACAGACCCAGGTGAAGGAACTAAGCGGCCTCGAGCCGGTGGTCGAGCGGATACGCTTAGAGGTGGACCAGGTCAAGAACTCCATGCAGCAGATCGAGTCGGGCAAGGAGATGGTGCAGGAGGTCCACCGCAGCCTGCTCCAGGTAGGCTCCCTGAACGGCGAGCTGAAGGAGCGGACCGACGGGTTGCGCGGCCGGATGGAGGCTGCGGAGGCCCGGTTCGGCCAACTCGCGAAACAGGCCGAAGGCGCACAGCATCTGTCCGAGACGATGACCGTCGTCACCGCATCGGTAGAGGAAGCGGACCGCCGGATGGGATCTGTGGACGAGTCGGTGCGGGCGCTGGAGAGCCGTACTCAGCAGATCGATCAGGTCGAGGAGCGTATCCGGCTCCTGGGCCAGGAGCTGGAGCAGCGGCAGGGCGCGCTCGACAAGGCGACGGAGCATCTGAGCCGCGCCTCTCTGCTGCGGAAGGAATCGGCTGAAGCCGCGCAGCGGATGGAGGACATCACCCGGAACATCAGCTCCACGCTCAGCCAGGCGCAGGAACAGGCCGGCGGTCTCCAACGGCTCACGGGCGAGTTGGACACCCGGGCCGGGGCCCTCAAGGCGGTCGACCGGCAGCTGGCCCACTTCGAAGAGCTGCTCACCAGGTGGGAGTCGGCCCAGACGGACGCCGCCAAAGCCCTGGAGCAGACCCTGGCGCGGCAGGCTGGCGTCGAGGCTATCGAAGCCCAGGTCAAGCACGTGTTCGATCTGGCGGAGCGCACCGTCGAGGACGTCCAGACCATCGGGTCCGCCCGGCGGGAGATCGAGGAGACCCGCTCGATGCTCGAAGCCACGCAGGAGCAGTTCAAGACCACCGAGGAGACGCTCAAGGGATTCGAGGCGCGGAAGCGCCAGCTGGAGCGGGCAGAGCAACGCCTGGCCCGGGCAGATGCGCTCGCGCTCGGCATCCGCGCCACCGTCGAGTCCCTCACGGCGCAGAAGGCCGTGGTAGATCACGCGATGGAGTCGGCCGGCGCCCTCGGGTTCCAGATGAAGCAGGCCGAGGCACTCATTGCGGCGCTGCGGCGTGAACGGGATCTCGCCTGCGATCTCAAGGCAGCGGTCGCATCGCTGTCCGACGAGGACGAGGACGAAGAGCAGAAGGCAGGCAAGCCGGCAAAGCGGTAGGCTGCGCCTTCCTGATGGATTGAAGAGGAGCCCGGGAGTTTCCCGGGCTCCTCTCGTTTCCAGGAACTGGCCGCCTCACTTCCCCTTTCCCCGTGGGCATGGTACATCAAGCGCAACTGAGAAAAGGAGCTCGGTGTGAACGTGCTGGTTATCCGGCATGGTCCGGCGGGAGATCCGGAAGCTTGGGAGGCAGAGGGGCGGGACGACCGGTTGCGGCCGCTTTCTCCCGACGGCAAGAAGGACATGCGTCAGGCCGCGTTCGGTCTGGCCACACTGCAGCCGCATGTCGACGTCGTCGCAACCAGTCCGCTGGTGCGGGCGGTCCAGACGGCAGAGATCATCGCGAGCGAATACGACTGCGAGGTGGTGACGGTGGACGCGCTAGCACCGGATGAGGACCCGGCCAAGACGCTCACATGGATCGGAACCCAGCGGGCGGATGGGACGATGGCCCTGGTGGGGCACGAGCCCCATCTGAGTGCGCTGGTCAGCTACATGCTGGCGGCCAAGAGGACGGCATTCATCGAGCTGAAAAAGGGAGGTGCCTGCCTGTTGGAGGTGGCGGCCCTCTCGCCCGGGTCCTCCACGCTGAAATGGTTACTCACTCGCCGCGAACTGGTTCGCCTCGGAGAGTAGGCTGGCGTGTCGTGGATGTGAGTGACGCTCCGAACCATCTCACCGGAGCATGGCCGGAGCGTCTACCCGAAATACGATTGGTAATCCCGCTCGCTCAACTGCCCGCTTCTCTCACTGCGTCCTTCGCTTCCTTCTTTACCCGCCTGGCCGATTCCTTGACCTGCTCCTTCACGGTCCGACCAGCCTCCTGTACCACCTGCGTGACCTCGGGCTTGTGCACGTCGATCTCGGTCCGGACGGTCTCCTTGAGCTCACGGCCGGCCTCGACTGCGGCATCCTTGACCCGTTCGGCTGTTCTCTCGGCTCGATCGACCAGCTGATCCCGAGACGAGCCCATGAGCTCGTCTTCCCGCTGGGTGCCCGGCAGGAGCATACCCAACGCCAGACCTACCACGGCCGCGCCGATCGCTACCGCCAGAGGGTTCTCCTCTGCCGCGTGCTGGAGGTTGGTCTTGATCCGGCGCGTTTTCCGCCGGGCCTCGCTACCCAAATCGCCGATCCGCTCCCCGGCCCGCTCCTTGAACTCGCCGGCGCGCTCGGCAACACTGCTCGTCGCTTCGCTAACTGAATCCTTCACTCCGCTCACGGTACTTCCAACCCGGCCACGGATTCCGCTACCGCTCTGCCAACTCTCTCCCTGGCGCCGCTCGTGTCCGGTATAGGCGTAACGGGCCATCCTGTTGCCCGATACTTCACTGCGGGACCGCTGGGTCAAGAGCCACGTCACCCCGGCCCCGACGGCGATCACCGGCAACGGGTTTTCCCGGATAACTTCCACCAGGCGAGAGCCCGTGCGGCGTGCCTGCTCGCCCACGTTAGACACCGCCCCCTGCGCCGCATCTTTGATGGCGCTCTTCGCCTCTTCCTTCAAGTTTTGCGGGCTGAGCTTGTTGCCCAGCTCATCGATGTCCCGGCTCAGGCGGCTACGGGTCTGTTCGATCTCGAGCTCGATCTCTTCGGGGCTCTTGTCGTTCTGCCCCTTGATTTCGGCGTCGAATTTCTGGCCCGTCGGCCCATAAGCAAGCTCCGGGTTTTGTCGCTCGTACTCACTCATGACCGCTGCTCCTTTGCCCATTGGACGTCGTCTTTGATTGACTGGACGTCATCTTTGATGTTTTCCACGGTTCGACGGGGTGCGAGTTCCGCCCCCTTCAGCTCCTTCATTCCCCGCTGCAGCATGACGTAGCCGATGATGGCGAGGATAGCTCCGACGATCAGCGCCGACCAAGCCAGGGAGATGTTGGCCAGATCCCGAATTGCCAGGATGAGTGCCCCGACCAAGGCTAACCCGCCGAGATACGCGACGAACCCGCCGGTTGCCACGGAGATCAGATTTGTGGTGAGGCGGGAGATCTTTTCGGTCATTTCTGTCCGGGCGAGCTGAACCTCCTGCCTCACCAGCATGGTCATATCCTGGCTCAGCTGCCCGAACAGCTCGCCGATGCTCCGCTCTTGCCTAAGCTCCGGCATAACCGCCTCCCTGTCTTTCCCGGCGCCTCTCGGAGCTCTTCAGAAAGCGGGCACCGATCAACCCGAGCACAATTGCGCCGCCGATCGCGATGCCCGGCTGCCGGCGGGCGGCATTCTCCAGATCGTGCCGTATGGCGGCCGCATCCTTGTTCCGGAGGTAGTTCGATACCTGGTCGAGCTGTCGAGCGAGAGTGTCGGTGAGACCGGCAATACGCGGCTGGTCCTCAGAGCGGAGATGCTCCGTGGTCCGCCGCAGCGCCTCGGCCGCAGCTCCGAGCTGGTTGACGAACTGACTCTTGCTCTCACCCAGGCTCGAGCTGGCCCGCTCCTTCGCCTGTTGGATGGTGTTCTTGGCCTGATCTACTACCTGGTTTTTCACTTCCCGGATTTGCTCCCGCGCGCTATCGCGACCCGGTTGCCCGGTGACCTGGTCCTGAAATCCACGGGTTTCCGTGTTTGCCATCGTCATCGTAAAGCTCCTTTTGCTGACCGTTTACAGCTATCACAGGGGCCGCCCCTGAGTGGCGGCGCGGAGCGATCTCAGAAATTCCGATACCCGTTGATCCGGCTCGGTAGATGTACGCCACATACCCTTTAGCGCACGGTACAAAAGACAGTGAATGACTTGATGACGCGGTGTTCCAGATCACGAAATGACTCTGCGTTTACTGTGCCTAAGAGGAAGAAGGACTGGGGCCTAGAGTCGCTCTCGACCCTAGGCCCCAGCTGTTCCAACTCGACCCCGGAGCGGGGCCGATGCCTGGATTAGCGGGTACGACCACCCTGCGAGAACCGGTCGACCTCGGACTCGCTCATGCGAGCCGCGTCCAGATCCTCCTGGCCGGTGATCCGGTGCCAGGCGTCGCGAACTGCGTGCTTCACATTGTCCCACGTCGATCCCGCTCCACGCCGGCCCTCGAACTTTTCCCAGCCGGTCTGGAGATCGGGCTCCACATCATTCCACTGCCGCCCCATGTGATGCAGCCCCGACTCGTACCCGTACTGGTATCCCGGGCGGAGCTCTTCGTAATCGCGGCCGGTAGCGTATGGCCTCGAGCTGAAGTTGGTGCGCCACCAGCTATCCTCTTCGTTCCAGCTTCTATTGGTCGCCATGGTTTTCCTCCGTCGCATCAGGTATCGCGACCTTCAAGGGACCCGTACAGTAGCCACGGGATTCAGGAGGGGTCGTGATCCTCATCACCTCATCCGGAGCTTCCCAGGATGCGTCTCAGGTCTTCCGCGGCGCCGGGGCCCCGAGGGCTTCCATCTTCATGCTTGAGAAAGACGTACGCGTCCTTCCACTCCGCGCGTTGGATCCGGCTGGCCCAGGCCTCCAGCGCGTTCGTATCGTAGGCCGTCCGACGAAGCCGGAAGTAGCCCCATGCTGCGGTGGGCACGAGCGGTGCGCCCTTGCCCTCGGTCTCATCCTCATCGACCGCCACCAGTGCGACGTCGTGAGACCGAAGCAGATCGTACACCTCGTCATCGAACCAGGAGGCATGGCGGAACTCGACAGCTGCCATCCACCGCTTCGGCAAGCGGGCCAGGAAGTCACGGAGGCGCACCGCGTCCTTTTTGAACGTCGGCGGCAACTGGAACAGCGTGGGGCCGAGGCGGTCGCCCAGAGGATTGATCGCTCGAAGGAAGTACTCGAGTGAACCGTCGTCGTCGGCCAAGCGACTGTTGTGCGTGATTCTTCGGGAGGCCTTGAGGACAAAGCGAAAGTCGGGCGGGACCCGCTCGGCCCATCCCATCAGCACCTTTTCGGATGGGATCCGGTAGAACGAGTTGTTCACCTCGACGGCTGAGAACCGCGAGGCATAGAAGCCGAGCATCTCATCCTGGGGAAGCTTCGGTGGGTAGAAGCTGCCCTTCCACTCCTTGTAAGACCAGCCGCTGGTGCCTACGAGGGTGCGCATTCACTCAACTTCTGATACTCCTTCCAATGCCTCACCGCCGCTTCCATGCCGGCCGGCCTGTTGTAGAGCCGGCCCAGATTGAAGTGCGCCTCGGCGAACTCGCGTTTCAGCTTCAGCAATGTACGAAATTCTGTCTGCCTGTCACCCTGACGGAAACTGCGTCACTCGAGTCAAGCCACCCACCCGCCAGCGGCAATGGAGTGAGCCCCTCGGGCTTCAAGCGCCGACTTCCCCCAACCACACCCCTTGCGCTCAGCCTGCGGGGCTTACCCCATTGCCGCTGACCGCCCTTCCCTTGGGGAGTCTGCCGTCGAACTCACGCCCACGTCGTCTGCTGTGCTGTCGGCGTGGGTGGGGAAACCAGGGACTGGGCGAGCCCCGGAGGCTGAGTGTAAGGGTTGTGTGGGGGGAAGTCTGACACTCGAAGCCGGAGGGGTTCGTCCAGTTCCCTGGTGGGGATGTGGCGGTCAGGGGGCTTTAGCCTCTACTGCCAGCCCTCCGTTTCTTCGGCGCCTCGTCGGCTTCATCAGTTTTCCCGCCCGCGCGCTTGGCGGGCTTCTTCTCGTCTGTGCTGGTACCCTTTTTTGCCAAGCTTGCCTTTAAGGCATCCATCAGATCGATGATCTTGGTCTCTTTCGGAGCAGCCTCGGCGGTGATCTCCTGGCCCTCGACTTTGCGCTGGATGGCCTCCAGCACGCGCTCGCGCACCGTGTCGTGATAGTTCTCGGGCCGGAATTCGTCGGTGGCCGACTGCTCGATCAGCTGCCGCGCCAGAGCCAGTTCGGCCTCCTTCACCGGCGTGTCCGGGTGCGGCACCTCTGCCGCAGGGCGAAGCTCGGCCGCATAGTGAAGCTGCTCCATGACCAGTACGCCATCGAGCGGACGCACCAGAACCAGGTACTGCTTGCCGCGGGCGGAGTACTGGCCCAGCGCCGCGCGCCCGGTGTCTTTGAGCGCCTCGCCGAGCAGGCGGTAGGCTCGATCGCCACCCTTGTCCGGCCCGAGGTAGTACACCTTCTCGAGGTAGATGCGATCTACCGCGGTCAGGGGAACAAACTCGGCGATGTCGATGGAGTTGGTCGCCTTCTCGTCCAGCGCCTTGATCTCCTCGGGTGAGAAGATGACGTACTGGCCCTTGGCGAACTCGTATCCCTTGGCGATCTCGTCTTTCTCCACTACCACCTCGTCCTTGGGGCAGATGTACTGCTGCTTCAGGCGGGTGCCGCACGCCTTGTGCACCATGTTAAAGCTGACCGTGGCGGAGGACTCGCTCGCGGAATAGAGCTGGACCGGGACGGATACCAGCCCGAAGGAGATGTTGGCAGTGGCGATTGATCTGGGAGGCATTGGATTTATATACGCAGCAAAGGCGACGCCCGCAAGCCGAGCCGCTGTTCCAGTCTATCAGTAATTATACAAGTAAATTCCTCATCATGCCGCACGCCAAACCGGATCCCCTCGGCCCTTACCGGGACAAACGCTGGCTCGAGCGCACCCCGGAACCGGCCGGATCACTGGACACAGGGTCAGCCGGTGCTGGCGGACTCTTCGTGGTCCACAAGCATGCCGCCCGTCGCCTGCACTTCGACCTCCGGTTGGAGATGGAGGGGGTGCTGCGCTCCTGGGCCGTTCCCAAGGGCCCGTCCTTCAACACCGCTGACAAGCGCCTTGCCGTCCACGTGGAAGACCATCCGCTCGAGTACGGCGACTTCGAGGGCCTCATCCCAGAAGGAAACTACGGGGCGGGCGCAGTAATCGTATGGGACCGCGGGCAGTGGCTACCGGTGGGCGATCCAGCCGAGGGGCTGGCCAATGGCAAGCTGCTCTTCGAGCTCCGGGGGATCAAGCTCCATGGGATGTGGACGCTGGTGAAACTCAAGAAGGGCGACAAGGAGTGGCTCCTCATCAAGGAGCGCGACGGATACGCGTCCTCCGGAGGCGAAGCGCCGCCGGAGGAGTCGGTCCTGTCCGGCCTCACAGTGGAAGATCTCAAGGCCGGCCGAACGCCGGCCGCAGGTATTATGGCGGATCTGGAACGGCTCGGTGCGCCGAATAAAGCGGTGCGGCCGGAGTCGGTGCAGCTGATGCTCGCCGAAGCGAGAGACAACGCCTTCACGGCCGCAGGTTGGTTCTTCGAGATCAAGCTGGACGGCTACCGGGTACTGGGGGCCCGGGACGGGACGGCCCGTCTCCTCTCCCGAAATGGCAACGACCTCTCGAGCGGTTTTCCGGAGGTCATCCGGGCGCTGGCTGCTCTCCCGTGCAACCGGGTGCTGCTGGATGGGGAGATCGTGGCTCTCGATGAGGCCGGACGTCCCAGCTTTCAGCGACTCCAACAGCGGGCTCGCCTCCGCCGCGGGCTCGACATCCGCCACGCCATGGTCGAGAACCCCGTTACCTACTTCGCCTTCGATCTGCTTGGCGTGGATGACTTCGACCTGCGGCCGCTGCCGCTTTCGACGCGTAAGGCGCTGCTCCGGAAGCTGCTCCCCCCGGCCGGCGTCATCCGCTTTCTCGATCACTTCGAGAACGAAGGCAAGGTGCTCTACGAGCAAGTGCAGAAGCTTGGCCTGGAGGGCATCGTTGCCAAGCGGGCGGAGTCACCGTATCGCGCGGGGCGCTCGGCGACGTGGCTCAAGATCCGGACCCGCCGGTCGGACGATTTCGTGGTGGTGGGCTTCAGCGCGCCCAAGGGCTCCCGGAGCGGCTTCGGGGCACTCCAGCTGGCGCAATATGTCGAGGGGAAGCTTACCTACACCGGGCGAGCGGGAAGTGGATTCACCGACACGCAGCTGTCGCAGGTCCGCCGGGAGCTGGAGGCCTCTCGCAGACCCGACCCCGCGTGCGTCGGCCCGATTCCGAACGAGAAGGGAATCACCTGGGTCGAGCCTCGGCAGGTATGTGAGGTGGAGTTCACCGAGTGGACCGACGAGGGATTGCTCCGGCAGCCGGTGTTCCTGCGGTTCCGGGACGACAAGAGGCCGGAAGAATGTATCGGCAGGTCGGCGGGGCAGCGGGGCAGCGGGGCCGAAGGAGAGGAAGAGGATCTCCTCATTCCGAGCCCTTCGGCTGAGCTCAGGGCAGGCTCCGCCAGGAACCTAGCCGACGAGCCTCCGGTGCCTACAGTGAAGGTCCCTCGTTCGCGTGCGCTCTCTCGGGATGAGGAGTCCGATAGTAAGGTCACGCTCACCAATACGACCAAGGTCTTCTGGCCCGACGACGGCTACACCAAGGGCGACCTGATCGATTATTACCGCGATATCTCGCCCTGGATGCTTCCCTATCTGGTCGACCGGCCCGTAGTGCTTACCCGCTACCCGGACGGGGTCGCGGGTAAGTCCTTTTTCCAGAAGGACGCACCGGGTTTCGTCCCCGACTGGATACGCACCGAGCGGATGTGGAGCGAACAGGCGGAGCGAGAGATCGATTACTTCGTGTGTGATGACGAGGCTTCGTTGCTCTACCTGATCAACATGGGGACCATTCCGCTCCACATCTGGGCCAGCCGAACCGCAAAGATCGACCGGCCGGACTGGTGCGTCCTGGACCTGGATCCCAAGGACGCTCCGTTCTCCGACGTGATTAAGGTCGCTCAGACCATGCATGCCCTTTGCGAAGAGATCGGTCTGCCCAATCTGGTGAAGACCAGTGGCTCCTCGGGTCTCCACGTGTTGATTCCCCTCGGCTGCCAGTGCACCTACGACGAGGCCCGGAGCCTCGGGGAGCTTCTGGCTCGGCTGGTCACGACCGAGCTGCCGGAGATCTCGACCGTTACCAGGCAGGTCTCGCGTCGAGGCGGCAAGGTCTATATCGACTATCTCCAGATCGGGGCGGGACGCCTGATTGTGGCGCCTTTCAGCGCGCGCCCGCTTCCCGGCGCGCCGGTGTCCATGCCGCTTCGCTGGAGCGAGGTAAAGCCCGGTCTGGACATCCGGTCCTTCACCATCAAGACGGCGCCGTCGCGAATGAAAAAGCTCAAACGAGACCCGCTCAGGGAAGTGTTGGAGGAGGAGCCGGATCTAGCCAGCGCATTGGAGCGATTGGCAAAACGCTGAGTAGATTTCTCTGTCGCGTATCCTCGGAATGGCCCTCATGGACATCCAGCTAGTTGTCTCTGACAAGATCGGCTCGGTCTCCGCAATCCTGGTACGGCCGCCGGATGCCTGGGTACTCTATGTACTCGCCCACGGGGCAGGAGCCGGCATGCGCCACCGCTTTCTCGAGTCGATCTCGGAGACGCTGGCCGGCCGCGGCATCGCCACGCTCCGGTATCAGTTCCCCTACCTCGAGGCCGGCCGTAAGCGTCCCGATTATCCCCCCGTGCTCCAGGCCACCGTACGCGCAGCGGTGGCGAAGGCGGCGGAGTTGGAGCCGGACCTGCCTCTCATCGCCGGAGGGAAGTCGTTGGGCGGAAGAATGACTTCCGGCTCGGCGGCCGAGGCGCCGCTCGCCGGCGTTAGGGGCCTGGTCTTCCTCGGCTTCCCGCTGCATCCGCCCGGCCAACCCGGCACCAGCCGGGCCGATCACCTCGAGCGGGTGGATGTACCGATGCTGTTCCTCCAGGGAACCCGCGACGGCTTCGCCCGCCTCGATCTGATCACCGACGTGTGCGAAGGACTCGAGCCGAATGCGACGTTGCATGTGGTGGACGGCGGGGACCACTCCTTCGCAGTGCCCAAGCGCTCCGGCCGCACTCCGATCGAAGTCATGGGGGAATTGGTCGACACGACGGTGGAATGGGCCCGATCTCATGTCCTCGGCCGAGTCGGTGCATGAGCGCCGAGCCTACCCTCCAGCAACGCAGGGCCATCGAGGCTCCTCTGGGCCCGATGCTGGTCATCGCCGGCCCCGGCGCGGGGAAGACGTTCTGTCTGATCGGCCGGATCAACCATCTCATCGGCCGGCTCGACTTCGAGCCGCGCCGCATCCTCGCGGTCACCTTCACCAACAAGGCCGCCGAAGAGATTGCCACCCGTCTACATGAAACCCGCGGCATCACTGCGGCAGATGTCACCCGGGGCACGCTGCACTCGACCTGCCTCATGATTCTCCGGGACTTCGCCGAGCGCTGCGGCCTCCGTCCGGGCTTCGGGATTGCGGACCGCGAGTACCAGGAGCAGGTGCTTCGACGTCTCCGGATACCCGCCAAGCGATGCTCCCAGGCACTAGCGCAATTCAGTCTTTACAGGCTGCAGGGCAAGATCTTGAGCGACCGCGGCATGGCGTTCTTCGGGCAGTACCAGGAGGCTCTGCGATCACGAAATCTGGCGGATTTCGACGACCTCATCACGTTGACGGAGGAACTTCTTCGCACCGATGAGAGCGCGGCCGCGGAGCTGCGTTCTCGCTGGGACTACGTGCTGGTCGATGAGTTCCAGGATCTGAACCCGACGCAGTATGGCATCGTCCGCCGTCTGGCCGATACGCACCGTTGCCTCTTCGGCGTGGGAGACGACGAACAATCCATCTTCTCATGGACCGGAGCCGATCCACGCATCCTTGGCCGGTTTCGCGAGGACTTCAATCTCGGCGAACCGATCGTCCTCCATGAAAACCGCAGATGCTCCGTGCAGATTCTGGACTCCGCCCGGCGCCTGATCGCCTGCAACCCTGTGCTGTTTGAAAAGCAGATCGATACCACCCTGGCGTCGCCCTTCGACGTCGTGGCGTGCGCCTTCGAAAATGAGGAGGCCGAGGTCGGTTGGCTCATCAGGGACCTACTGAGCGATCGCGCCACGGCACAGACCGGATGGGGGGACTATGCCATCCTCTACCGGTACCGCTGGATGGGCCGGGATTTCGAGAGGCGCCTGATTTGCGCGGGGATTCCATGCCGGATGGCGCGGGGTCAGGCCCTGGCGGACGACAAGGTTGTCGGCTGGGTTATCGCGTCCTTGCGAGTCATCCGCTCACCCGATGACCCAATTCTGCTCGGGGCATTGGCCGCGCTTGCCCTCAACGCCGCCGTGCGCCAGGAGGTTCGAAAGGCTTCATCCCGAGAGAGGGACTTCCTCGCCAATCTCCGAGTCTTTGCCAGTCAACGCCCCAAGGGCGACGCCGACCGCAGGCGCGTGTGGCGTTTGATCTATCACCTGGAGAATCTGAGAGGGATGGGCCGATCTCACCAATCGCTCTCCGGCTTGGTGGATGAGCTGCTCGCGCGTCCCATCGGCGCCGGACGCAATCCCCTGGAGGAGTACCACCACGACCTGAGCGAGCCGTCGCTCTATCCGGGTGCCGCTGTCCTGGCAAAGCGTTTGACGCAATGCGTCGCCTCGGGAGGCCGAGTCTGGGTCGAGCCGAGGGGCGGGGTCGAGATCCCTCTAATGGCCATGCTCCGAGGGGCCGGGATAACCAACGCCCAGCGGCTCGGCCCGGATGAGGTTGTCGCCGCCGATGACGTGGTACTTCGACCAGGCCAAGGCCCCAACGGAGGTTTGCCACTCCGGCTATTCAAGGCGCTTCAACTGGTTCATACCCGCAACCTGAAGGCCGATTTCGACGATTTCGTCGCCGTCGACATCGAGACCAGCGACTTCAATTTCGAATCTTCCCAGATCATCGACATTGCCGCGGTACGGGTTCGGGACAACGTCGTGGTAGATCGGTTCCAATCCCTGGTGTCGTGCACGCGTCCCATCTCAGCGCAGGCCACGGAGGTACATGGCTACACCGATCGGGACCTAGTCGGCGCGCCTCCGATGTCTGATGTGTGGCGGCGATTCCGCGAGTTCGTGGGGACCGACCTCGTCGTCGCCCACAACGGGCAGGAATTCGATGTTCCGGTCCTACGGCGCGCGTGCGGTGGCCTCGAGGGGTTCGACGATCTGGTTTTCTACGACACTCTCCCGCTTGCACGCGCCGTGGTCGATGGCAGCGCGAAGCTCAAGTATCTCGCCGAGCGGTACAACATCGCGCCGGGGAGGGAGCATCACGCGCTTGACGACGCGGTCGTGCTTGCCGCAGTCGTGCCCAAGCTTAACGAGCTGAGGATGCGTCGAGCCAGGACGATTGCCCTGGTCCACCTGCTGGATCAACTCGGCCTGGCACTGGCGCTAGAGCAGCAATCCTCCCCTTCCAAAGAAGGGTCACTGTTCCGAGAAATTACGCGGCCTTTCACCCTGGGCCGCCATAGCGACTGCCTCGACATTTATGCCGCCGAGTTGGCCGCCGGTGTGGAGGGAGCGCTCGGCCTGGAAGAGGTGATCGAGCGGCTGGGTGGACGCGCTCTGATGGAGCGCTTACGCGCCGACCGGCCGGTAAACGAGCGCTATCCGGAGTCCGTCGAGCGCCTCCGAGTGCTGATACAGGCGAGTGCGGGGGAAACCGTGACGGAGCACATCGACGACATGTTGTGCCGGGTGGCGCTCTCGAGCAGCGAAGGGGCTGAAACCGATCCCAACCGTCTGAATCTGCTGACACTCCACTCGACCAAGGGTCTGGAATTCTCCCGAGTGTACATCGTGGGGGTCGAGAACCAGCTCCTCCCGGGTTGGCGCGCGATCCAGGAGGACCGGAACGACGAAATTGAGGAGGCCCGCCGCCTGCTGTATGTGGGGATGACCCGAGCCAAGCATCGCCTGGTGCTGACGCATGCCGAGCAACGGGGTGGGTACCGCGCTCAAGGGCATCTCTTTGTTACCGAGGCTGGTCTGCTGCTGGAGCATCTTGGCATATCTCCTGCATTGGGTGCCTCGGTCATTAGTGAGTGAGGCACGATGAAGCTCATCGCTTGCGCCCTGCCGCTCCTGGCGGGGGTCCCGAGCGTGCTGTCAGCGCAGATTCGAGTAGGTACCACCCTCGGTCCCATTGCCCTGGTCGCCACTCTCGGTGGACGCGGTGTAACCGTCCGGGCGACACCGCGAGGCTCCCGCCACACTCCGGCCGCGCCGCTACCCCGGGCCACCACCGCGAGCGCCGCCCGCGTCCTCGCCACCGCCAGCCGCTATCTGGGAACCCCGTATCGCTACGGCGGCGGGACCCCGGCCGCCGGCTTCGACTGCTCGGGTTTCGTGCAGTATGTCTTCGCCCGCAACGGCGTCGATCTGCCTCGTACCTCTCGCCAGCAAGCCACCGCAGGACACGCGTTGGCCGCTCGGGTCGACTCCCTGAACCCGGGCGACCTGATGTTGTTTTCCAGCAAGGGCGTGCGAATCGATCACGTGGCGATCTACGTGGGTAACAATCGGATGCTCCACTCGAGCGCGGGTGCGGGCAAAGTCGTGTACGACGACCTCACGACCGCTCGCGGGAAGTGGTACCTGAAGCGCCACGTAGCCTCTCGACGTGTCCTTTAATGGGGTCACCGCCGCGACTTCTTCTCCCCTTCAGAATTCCAGCCTAGATTGACTCGATCGTCGCCCACTTGCACGGAGCCCTCCAGCCATGCCTCGGATTCCGCCCTTCGACAACGACGCCGCGCCGCCCGAGGCCCGGGCCGCGGCGGAAGCCCACGTCCGGAATCACGCTCGCATGACCAACATGAAGCGGACGCTGCTTCACTCGCTTCCCGCTTTCCGCGCGCTCATGGAGTGGTACCCGCTGCGCGACACGGTCCAGCCATTTCTCGGTGAGCGGCTCACGACATTGTTCGCCCATGCGATCTCAGCGGAAACGGATTGCTTGATCTGCTCGACCTTCTTCCGGCGGATGCTGATCCAGACGGGAGAGAACCCGGATCGCCTGAAGCTGGACGGGCGGGAGACGGCCGTGATGGAGTTCGGCCGCGCATTGGCCGTCTCGCCGTTCAAGGTGCCGGAGGAGGTATACCGAAAGATCGAAGCGCACTTCGAGCGGGCCCAGATTGTCGCGCTGACTGCATTCGGCGCGCTCATGGTAGCCACCAATGTGGTCAACAACGCTCTCGAAGTAGACCTGGACGAGTATCTCCAGCCCTATCGCAAGGGAGCGCGCGAGAGCGCCGCGGCCGC
Source organism: Gemmatimonadales bacterium (assembly GCA_038209515.1). Classification (GTDB taxonomy): domain Bacteria; phylum Gemmatimonadota; class Gemmatimonadetes; order Gemmatimonadales; family GWC2-71-9; genus CAVVWJ01. The sequence goes on along the minus strand of JBBQXQ010000050.1, from coordinate 545 downwards.
CGGCAAGCCCGCCTGATGGGCGAGTTCGCTGGTAAGGTGGCGTTCATCACCGGGGCTGCACACGGGCAGGGCAGGGCCACCGCACTGGCACTCGCCGGGGAAGGGGCCCGCATTGCGGCGTTCGACCTGGCGCGGCCGCTGAGCTACCCCGGCTACACGATGGGCTCCCGGAGCGAGCTGGAATCGCTCGCCGCCGCCTGCCTGGAGCTCGGAAGCGAGTGTCTCGGCTTCAGCGGTGACGTGCGGGACGATACCGCCATCACGGCCGCAGTGGACGCCACGGTCTCGCTCTTCGGACGAATCGACATCCTCTTCAACAACGCGGGCATCTGTGCTTACGGTCTGGCCCACGAGCTGACCGAAGATGCCTGGGATACGATGCTCGATATCAACCTGAAGGGCGCCTGGCTGGTGGCCCGCCGGGTGATCCCGATAATGATCCAGCAACGCTCCGGCGTGATCATCAACAATTCATCCATCGCCGGTCTTCGCGGTATGGGTCGCCTCAGCCACTACTCGGCCTCGAAGTGGGGACTTACCGGGTT
>JBBQXQ010000049.1:0-22526 GCA_038209515.1 Gemmatimonadales bacterium | reverse complement strand
GTTCGGGACCTTTTTGTTGTCAAACGTAGGAGGTGTAGCCGTGAGCGAGAATGAGCTGATGTCGCTGCCACAAATCGCGGTTGAGTGCGGAGTCCGCTGGGGGCGCGCCTACAGCCTCCTGACTCAGGGTGAATTTGGCCGACCGGTTCAACGGGCAGGACGGTGGTTCGCCCCTCGGAAGGGTGTTCTTGCCTACGTCGCCAAGCAGCGGGAGAAGGCGACGATGTGAAAGCCGAACGGCCTCGGGTCAACTTGGCAGAAGACCGAGGCCGTTCGGGGTCCGTCTGGAGGGTGCCACGCACATGGTGCGAATCGAGTCCGAGAAACTCGTGGGGACGCTAGGCGTCTGCGGTTCAAGTCCGCCGCCCTCCAATGCGCCCGTAACTCAACTGGATAGAGTACCCGTCTGCTAAACGGGAGGTTGCCGGATCGTGCCCGGCCGGGCGCAGTGAGGAATCTATGGGCCGGAGGTGTGCGCTTCAATGCCTGCCCTGGAAAGGTTACAATATCCCTTGCTTTCTTGCCCGGGCAAGCATATATTCTAAGCTATGAACCAGCTATCAGTTGAACGTCGCGCCGCCGTTATCCGGGCTCTGATTGAGGGCAATTCCGCCCGGGCCGCTGCCCGCCTAACTGGCACCTCTCGGGCTACCGTGCTGAGTCTGGTGGTCGAGCTGGGCGAGTTGTGCCGCGTCTACCAAGACCACAGGCTGCGGAACCTGACCTGCAAGCGGATACAGTGCGACGAAATCTGGAGTTTCGTGGGTGCCAAGAAGAAGTCGGTCCTGAGTGGGGCGAGTGGCGCGGGCGACGTGTGGACGTGGACGGCGATAGATCCCGACACGAAGCTGATGGTGTCCTGGCTGGTCGGGAAGCGGTCCCTGCGATCTGCCCGCGAGTTTGTCACCGACCTGTCCGGCCGCCTGGCTAACAGGGTCCAGATCACCACAGACGGGCTCCGGTTCTATCGTTCAGCGATCGAGGAAGCCTTCGGGTGGGCAGGGGCCGACTTCGCCCAGCTCGTCAAGATTTTTGCCCATACCCCGGAAGGCAGCGAACACGCTCGCCGCTACAGTCCTGCCGTTTGCATCGGTGCCGAAAAGCAATGGGTGATGGGCGACCCTGACTACGATCACGTATCCACGTCCTACGTCGAGCGCCAGAACCTGACCCTACGGATGGGCAATCGCCGGTTCACTCGGCTGACCAACGCCTTCTCCAAAAAGGTCGAGAACCACACCCACTCGGTCAACATTCATTTCATGCACTACAACTTCTGTCGCCCGCACCAGACGCTCACGAAAGCCCACCCGCTACACTACCCTCAGACCCCGGCCATGGCGGCCGGGATCGCGGATCACGTTTGGACGCTTGAGGAAGTGTGCGCGCTGCTGGACCCGCGCAGGCTACTAGGAAGGGCAGCTTAAGTTGGGGCGTTGCAAACGCTTGTCAAAAGGAGTACTTGACATTTGGTGTTTCGCGCCGATACTATCCATGTCCGAGGGAGAAATAGGAGCGGAAGGGATTCGAACCCTCGGAGGCCGTGCTCGTAACACGGTTGGTCCCCGTCCGATCGACAGTCGGATGCAATAAGCCACTCTGCCACCGCTCCAGCATTACCTTGACCGGCTTGGGGTTTCCTGTCCCCGGGTCGGTCAAGCCGTTTTTAGACCCCCCAATATACCTACGCATCACATAACGAAACATGGGCAGCGTGAATTGGCTGCCCATTTATATTTTGAGGTTTGCAGCCCGTTGGACCCCAGCCGAGCCATCGGTATTTTGTAACGTTGAGAATAGGCCAGTACCGTCACCTACTTTCACTTGCGTCTCTTTGGGTGCCCTCCTATATTGCCGAGCTAGCCCTTAACTGGCCCGGAGACACGAGTGAAGGTGCGTTCAAGCGTCAAGCCGATTTGCGAGCACTGCAAGGTCATCAAGCGACAAGGCGTGGTCCACATCATCTGCAAGCGCAATCCCAAGCACAAACAGCGGCAAGGCTGATCATGGCGCGTATCGCAGGCGTGGACCTTCCTCGCGAGAAGCGCGTCGAGATCGCGCTTACCTACATTTTCGGCATCGGTCGACCCACCAGCAGCCGCATCCTGGGCGAGACGGGCGTCAACCCGGACACCCGGGTCCGCGATCTGTCGGACGCCGAGGTGGCCCGGCTACGCCAGATGATCGAGCGTTCGGTCAAGGTCGAGGGTGCGCTCCGTACCGAAGTGGCCATGAACATCAAGCGCCTGATGGACATTGGGAGCTATCGTGGCATCCGGCACCGTCGCGGTCTTCCGGTTCGGGGCCAACGCACCCATACCAATGCACGGACCAAGAAGGGTCCGCGGCGTGCCATCGCCGGTAAGAAGAAAGTGACGAAGAAGTAATGACCGCACCCGCACCCGCACCCGCACCCGCACCCGCAGCCGCTCCGGCCAAGACGCCGAGCGCCAAGCGCGCCAAGAAAGTGGTCGATACCGAGGGGATCGCCCACATTTCGGCCACGTTCAACAACCTGCTCATCACCATCACCGACATGCGCGGCAATACCCTCGCGTGGGGGTCGGCCGGCAAGGCCGGCTTCAAGGGCTCGAAAAAGTCCACCCCGTTCGCGGCCACCGTCGCGGCCGAGAACTGCGGTCGTGAGGCCATGAACCTCGGGCTCCGGCGGGTCCAGGTACGGGTCCAGGGCCCCGGCAGCGGGCGTGAGTCGGCCATTCAGGCGCTCGCCTCAGTCGGACTGAGAGTCGTGTCGATCCGCGATGTCACCCCGATTCCTCACAACGGGTGCCGACCTCCCAAGAAGCGCCGGGTCTGATAACGGCCAAACAGCTCACACTGGAGCTCTACTCGAAGTGACCATGACCATTGATTTGACTGGATTGGTGCGCCCGCATCTCGTCGAGATGACCAAGCGGGACGACAACCCGAATGCTGCGGAGTTCCGGCTCCAGCCGCTGGAGCGCGGATTCGGCTACACCCTGGGCAACTCGCTCCGCCGCCTTCTCCTTTCCTCGCTTCGGGGAAGCGCCGTCTGGGGGTTTCGCCTCGATGGCGTCGTGCACGAGCATCAGACGGTGCAGGGCGTGCTCGAGGACGTCCATCAGGTGGTGCAGCGGCTAAAAGCCCTGACCCTGGTGCTGGCCGAGGATGTGGACGACGCGGTTCTGCATATCCGCCGCGAGGGAGCCGGGCCGGTCTACGCGCGTGACATCCAGGAGCACGGATCGGTCGTCGTGAAGAATCCCGATCATCTGCTCTTCACGCTCCAGGACGACCGTGATGTGAGCATGGAGTTGTACGTCAACAAAGGCCGCGGGTACGTCGAGGCTGAGATGCACCCGGCTGATCGCTCGCTGCCCATCGATCTGGTCCGCGTGGATGCCATCTACAATCCGGTCCGCCGGGCCAACTTCACCGTGGCGGAGACGCGTGTCGGCCAGCGGACCGACTACGACCGTCTGACCGTCTCGGTCGAGACCAACGGAACCATCACGCCGGAAGACGCCATCGCCTACGCCGCCGCGCTGGCGCAGGTGCACTTCCAGTACTTCGTCGACTTCGGCAAGGTGCCCACCATGCGGGATGCGGGCGCCGCAACCGGGGCGGGGGCGGGCAGCAACCTGCGCCAGCGGCTGGGCCGGCCGATCGACGATTTCGGCCTTTCGGTGCGCTCGCTCAATTCGCTCAAGAACTCGAACATCCGGACGCTGAAGGATCTGGTCGAGTTTACCGAGGACGACCTGCTCAAGGTCAAGAATGTGGGCGAGAAGGCGCTGAGCGAGATCGCGGAGCTGTTGCAACGGGAGGCCCTGAACTTCGGCATGGGCTTCGAGGAGACTGACGGCGAGCTTCGGGTCGTACGGCCCGGTGTCGCGCCGGTGGTGCAGCCGTCTACCGGGGCGGGGGACGGGATCTAATGCGGCACCGCGCCAAAGGCCGGCAGCTCTCCCGGACCTCGACCCACAAGCGGGCGATGCTGAACAACATGGCAACCAGCCTATTCGCCCACGGCCGAGTGATCACCACCGAGGCCAAGGCCAAGGAGCTGCGCCCGTTCGCCGAGAAGCTGATTACGCTGGCCCGGCGGGGCGATCTCCATGCGCGACGCATGGTGCAGCGGCGGATCAAGGACCGGGAGACGCTCGGTCTGCTCTTTCGTGAGATCGGTCCGCGGTTCGCCGCCCGGCCCGGCGGCTACACCCGGATTCTGAAGCTTGGCCATCGTGAGGGAGACGGCGCGGATGTGGCGCGGATTGAGCTCCTTGCCGAGTAGTGGCGCCCCTATTGCTGGAACAACCAAGGGGACCTTCGGGTCCCCTTTTTCGGGCTCAGTGCGGGCCTACAATGGAATCAGCTGGCCTTCTTGATCCGATTACTCTTTAGACACTGGGTGCACACCCGGATCCGTTTCGGCGCGCCCTCAACCAGAACGCGCACCGTCTGGAGGTTGGGATACCAGCGCCGCTTGCTTCGGTTGTTCGCGTGGCTGACGTTGTTGCCGGTGACCGGTCCTTTGGCGCACACAGCGCATACCCGTGCCATAAGCTCCACCCTCTTCATTCGTGTCGTGACGCAGCGAGCCCGTAAACCTAACGAGCCCAGCCGGATGACACAACTCAGCCCCACCGACGACCTTGCCTAGAGCCCTCATCACCGGCGTGACCGGCCAGGACGGCTCGTACCTCGCGGAGCTACTGCTCTCCAAGGGATACGAGGTCGTGGGTGTGGTCCGCCGGACCAGCCACCACAGCTACGAGCGGATCGAGCACCTGCTCGGCCGGATCGAAGTAGTCGCTGCCGATCTGCTCGATCAGCACTCCCTCACGGTCGTCTTGCAGGACACCAGGCCCGACGAGGTCTACAACCTGGCGGCTCAATCATACGTGCCGACCTCGTGGACCCAGCCGGTCCTCACCGGCGAGTTCACCGCACTCGGGGTCACCCGGATTCTCGAGGCGGTCCGCCTGGTGCATCCGTCGGCCAGGTTCTACCAGGCCAGCTCCTCGGAGATGTTCGGCCGCGTGACCGAGACGCCGCAGAGCGAGACCACCTCGTTCTATCCCCGATCGCCCTACGGCGTGGCCAAGGTCTACGGTCACTGGATCACGGTGAACTATCGGGAGTCGTACAATCTGTTCGCGGTCAGCGGGATTCTCTTCAACCACGAATCGCCCCGTCGGGGCATCGAGTTCGTCACCCGGAAGGTGACCGACGGCGTCGCGCGGATCAAGTTGGGGCTCGCCGGCGAGCTCCGGCTGGGCAATCTCGAGGCCCGCCGCGACTGGGGCTTCGCCGCTGATTACGTCGATGCGATGTGGCGCATGCTCCAGCAGCCGGCGCCGAGAGACTATGTCATCGGGACCGGCCGGACCCACAGTGTGGGCGAGCTGGTAGCGGCCGCGTTCGGGCACGTCGGGCTCGATTGGCGCAAGCACGTGGTCACCGACCCGAGGTACATCAGGCCGGCGGAGGTGGACCTGCTCCAGGCCGATCCTTCGAAGGCTGAACGGGAGTTGGGCTGGACACCTACCGTGGGGTTCAACCAGCTGGTGGCGATGATGGTGGACGCCGATCTCACGCGTTTGCGCGAGCGTCGATGAGCGGCCGTCCTTCGTGAAGGTATTGGTGACCGGGGCCGACGGCTTCGTCGGGCGGCACCTGGTTGCGCGCCTGGTCGAGACGGGTCATCAGGTTTCGGCCGCATGCCGTCCCGGCGGTGAGCCAGTGGACCGCTGGTTGGGAGCCCGGTGGCGAGATGCCGTCGAAATCCTTTCCTTGGAGATCACCGACTCTTCATCAGTACGAGCAGCTTTGAAGGTGCCGTTCGACGGGATCGTACATCTGGCGGCGGTGGCGTACTCGCAGGAGGCAAAGAGTGACCCGAGCAGGGCGTGGAGCGTCAACGCGGAGGGAACCGCGCGGCTCCTGACCGCCGCTGCAAAGCAGCGGGTGCCCAACTCCGCAGGCCCCCTAGTCCTCGTGACCTCGAGCGCCGAGGTGTACGGCGAAGGAGAATCGCACCCTCGGCGGGAGACCGATGCGCCCCGGCCGTCGAGCGTGTACGGCTGGAGCAAGCTTGGTGCGGAAGCTGCCGCCGGCCATGCTGTCGTCGGATGGGGGCTTCGGGTGATCGTCGTCCGGCCGTTCCCCGCGACTGGACCCGGCCAGACCAATCGGTTGGTGCCGAATTGGCTGGGTGCTCTCCGGGCGGGGCAGCGGAAGATCGAAGGCGATCCAGCCATCGTGCGCGACTACGTGGATGTGCGGGATACCGCTGAGGCCTACGTGGCGCTCCTTGGTTCCGGCCACCCCGGTGAGACTTACAATCTGGCCACAGGCCATGAGCTGCGATTCGGTGAAATGTTTACCCGGCTAGCCGAGGCGGTTGGGGTGTCTGCCCAACTCGTACCGCCAGCTGGAGCACCGCGGAGCGGCATTGTGCACCTGGTGGGCGATCCGAGCAAACTCCAGCAGCATACCGGGTGGCACCCGATCATCCCTTTGGAGCGGACGTTAGCAGATCTGATCGATGCCCAAGCGCACTGATCTCTCGACCATCCTCCTCATAGGCTCCGGCCCGATCGTGATCGGTCAGGGAGCCGAGTTCGACTATTCGGGCACTCAGGCCGTCAAGGCGCTCAAGGAAGAGGGCTATCGAGTGGTGCTGGTCAACTCGAACCCAGCCACCATCATGACCGATCCTGAGCTGGCGGACCGCACCTATATAGAGCCGGTCACGCCCGAGTGGGTGGCCAAAGTGATCGAGCGGGAACGGCCGGATGCGCTCCTTCCCACCATGGGAGGCCAGACGGGCCTCAATGTGGCCATGGCCCTTCAGCGCGACGGGACTCTGGCACGCTACGGCGTCGAGCTGATCGGGGCGAACGAGCGGGCCATCCGTCTGTCGGAAGATCGGGAGGAGTTTGCTCAGGCCATGGAGCGGATCGGACTGACCACGCCGGAGGGCCGCACGGTACGCAGTGTCGAAGAAGGGCTCGAGGCGGTCGAGGCCACGGATTATCCCGCCATCCTCCGACCTTCCTTTACCCTGGGTGGTTCAGGAGGAGGCATCGCCTACAACCGCGAGGAGTTCGAGACGCTGCTCCGCCGTGGCCTGGATCTCTCGCCGGTGGGATCGGTGCTGGTCGAGCGGAGCGTGATCGGCTGGAAGGAGTTCGAGCTGGAGGTCATGCGCGATGGCGCCGACAACGTGGTGATCGTCTGCTCCATCGAGAACCTCGATCCCATGGGCGTCCACACCGGTGATTCGATCACGGTGGCGCCCGCCATGACGCTGACCGACCGTGAGTACCAGACCATGCGCGATTCGGCCATCCGGATCATCCGCGAGATCGGCGTGGCCGCGGGCGGATGCAACATCCAGTTCGCGGTAAGCCCCACGACCGGGGAGCAGCTCGTCATCGAGATGAACCCCCGGGTATCCCGCTCCTCCGCATTGGCCTCCAAGGCGACGGGGTTCCCGATTGCACGGATCGGGACCAAGGTGGCGGTGGGCTATCGGCTGGACGAGCTGCCCAACGACATCACCCGGACCACGCCCGCCTCCTTCGAGCCGGTCCTCGACTACGTGGTGGTGAAGATCCCCCGCTTTGCCTTCGAGAAGTTTCCCTCGGCCGATCCCACTCTCACGACGCAGATGAAGTCGGTCGGCGAGGTCATGGCCATCGGTCGGACGTTCAAGGAGGCATTTCAGAAGGGGCTCCGCGGACTCGAGGTAGACCGAGCCGGCTGGACCGTCGCCGCGGTCCCGGCCGACGATCGCCTTCAGGACACCAGCCGCGAGGCGGTTCTGGCCGCCATCCGGACCCCGACACCGGAGCGGATTTTTCAGGTCAAGTATGCGCTCCAGCTCGGTATTCCGGTCGACGACATTGCCGAGCGAACGGGAATCGATCCATGGTTCCTGTACCAGCTCACCGAGCTGCTCGACGCGGAAGAGGAGTGGATAGGCGGGAAGGGAATGAAGCGGGCCGGCGTAGGAGCGAGGCGCGCCTCGCCCCCCCGAGACGAAGAGCAGCGCGCCAGTCTTCTCAAGATGAAGCGGCTCGGCTTCTCCGATCGGCAGCTCGCCGACTTGCGCGGAACCAGTGAGACCTCCATTCGTGCCGAGCGTCACCGCCTGGGGATCCGACCCGCGTACAAGACCGTGGACACCTGCGCCGGCGAGTTCCCCTCGTCGACTCCCTACCTGTACTCGTCCTACGACGAGGAGAACGAGGCGCGGCCGGACGGAACCCGCACCGTGGTGATTCTAGGTAGCGGCCCCAACCGGATCGGACAGGGTGTCGAGTTCGACTACTGTTGCGTGCGGGCGGCGCTTGCGTTCAGGGAGCTGGGGTACCGCACCGTGATGGTCAACTCCAATCCGGAGACGGTCTCGACCGACTTCGATATCTCCGACGCGCTTTACTTCGAGCCGCTCACGCTCGAGGACGTGCTCGAAGTCGTCGCAGTCGAGCAGCCCATCGGTGTCGTGGTCCAGCTTGGGGGTCAGACCCCGCTTCGTCTGGCCCGGGCGCTGGAGCGGGAGGGCGTCGCTATTCTCGGCACCTCGCCCGAGGCCATCGATCTGGCCGAAGATCGCGGCCGGTTCGAAGCGATCACCCGGGAGCTCGGCGTGGCACAGCCCCCGAGTGGGACGGCACACTCGGTGGACGAGGCGGTGGTGGTCGCCGCTCGAGTCGGATATCCCGTGCTGGTGCGTCCTTCGTACGTGCTCGGCGGCAGAGCCATGGAGATCGTATACGACGACGGCTCGCTCCGGAACTACTTCGCCCGCGCGGTGCGGGTGGCGCCGGAGCACCCGGTGCTGATCGACAGTTTTCTGGAGGATGCCTTCGAGGCCGACGTCGATGCCATCGCCGACGGTACGCGGTGCGTGATCGGCGGGGTCATGCAGCACATCGAAGACGCCGGCATCCATTCGGGCGACTCGGCCTGCGTGCTCCCGCCCTATCTGATCACCGAGGCCCAGGTGGACGAGATGCGGCGGCACACCCGGGCCTTTGCCGAACGGCTCGGTGTCGTGGGACTGCTGAACGTGCAGTTCGCCATCAAGAACGGCATCGTCTATGTGCTGGAGGTGAATCCACGCGGGTCGCGCACGGTTCCGTTCGTGTCCAAGACCACCGGCGTTCCCCTCGCGAGCCTGGCGGCGGCCGTAATGGTGGGAAAGACGCTCGAGGATCTGGGGCTCCACGACGATGTGCTTCAACCCTACGTGGCGGTGAAAGAGGCCGTGTTTCCCTTCAGCAAGCTTCCAGGGGTGGACCTCATCCTTGGACCGGAAATGCGCTCGACCGGAGAGGTCATGGGCATCGCCGATTCCTTTGGAATGGCGTTTGCTAAAGCGCAGATCTCGGCGGACGGGGCTCTCCCACTGGCGGGATCGGTCTTCGTCACGGTCAACGATCACGACAAGGCGAACGTGACGCCGATCGCTCGCCGCTTCCATGCCCTCGGTTTCAAGATGCTTGCCACCGAGGGTACCGCGCGCTATCTCCGCGCGCGGGGTATTCCGACGGAGCGGGTGCTCAAGGTATATGAGGGCCGTCCTAACGCCATCGACCTGCTGGTCTCCGGGCAGATCCAGCTGTTGATCAACACGCCCCTGGGCAAGCTCACCCAACAGGACGATTACACCATTCGGCGGGCGGCACTCCAACACCGGGTACCCTACACGACGACCCTCTCGGCTGCCTCGGCAGCCTGCGATGCGATCATCGCGCTTCGGAGCCGCGCGGGTGAGGTGAGGCCGCTCCAGGAATGGCACGCACTGGCACGAGAGATGTCACCCGAGTGGACGGGGTGACCGCAAGGGACAAGAGGTTCATCGCGGCACTCCGGGAGCGGGTCCGCGGGACGGTGCGGGAAGGTGAACCGGTTGCGCGATACTCGACGTACCGGATCGGCGGCCCCGCCACTGTGTTGCTCCCGGCGACCCCCCAGGATGTCGCTGCGGCGTTAATGCTGGCGCATGAGTCCGGAGTGCCGTGGTTTGCCATCGGGCTCGGCTCGAACATCCTGCTTCCGGATGAAGGGCTGGACGCGCTGGTCATCCGCCTCGGCAAGGGACTCGACGCGGTGCGGCGCGACGGTGATTCGTGGACGGTGGGTGCGGGCCTCCCGGCGCCGCTGGCTGCCCGCCGGACAGCGGAGGCCGGGTTTGCCGGCCTGCACATCTTCGTCGGCGTGCCGGGAACGGTGGGCGGGGGCGTGTACATGAACGCCGGTTGCCATGGCGGCGACTGGTCCGAGGTGGTGCAGCGAGTCACCGTGGTGGATGCAACGGGGCGCGATAGCGTGCTCGAGCGTCCGGCGATTCCTTTCACCTATCGCCGGAGCGGCCTCGAGGGCAGGATCGTGCTGGAGACCACGGTTCGACTCCGGCCGGAAGAGCAGGGGAAGCTGGAGGAGGCTGTGGCCGAAATGTTCGAGTGGCGCCAGCAGGGCACACCCTTCAATCAGCCCTGTTGTGGCAGTGTCTTCAAGAATCCCGCGGGACCGAGCTGGAAGCGGGAGGATGGCTCTCGGACAGCCGGGCAGCTCATCGAGGCCGCCGGGCTCAAGGGCTTCACCATTGGCGGTGCGCAGGTGTCGCCGATGCATGCCAACTACTTCGTGAACACCGGGGAAGCGACGGCCGCCGACGTGCGGCGCCTGATCGAGCACGTGCAAAGTGAGATTCTGGAGCGCTTCGGGGTACGTCTGGAGCCGGAGGTGAAGTTGATCGGCTCCCGGGGTGAGTACTTGAACAGCGTGAACGGTGAACAGTGAACTACTTCGTCCACGAATCCTCGTACGTCGACGACGGCGCGGTGATCGGCCGGGGGACCAAGATCTGGCACTTCAGCCATATCATGCCCGGCGCGGTCATTGGGGAGCGCTGCAATCTGGGGCAGAATGTGGTGGTGATGCCCGGGACCCGGCTGGGCAACAACGTGAAGGTCCAGAACAACGTCTCGATCTATGAAGGGGTCGTGCTCGAGGATGACGTGTTTTGTGGGCCGAGTTGTGTGTTCACCAATGTGGTCAACCCCCGGAGCCATGTCTCCCGGAAGTCCGAGTACCAGCGGACTCTGGTGCGCCGGGGTGCCTCGATCGGGGCCAATGCCACCATCCTCTGCGGCGTGACCCTGGGCGAGTACAGCTTTATCGGCGCGGGGGCCGTGGTCCGGAGCGACGTTCCCCCCTTTGCCCTGATGGTCGGCGTGCCGGCCCGGCGGGTCGGCTGGATGTGCCAGTGCGGGGTGCGGCTTCAGCTCAGGGACGGCAGGAGTTCGTGCGTTGCCTGTGGGGCTAGTTATCGGGAAAGCGAGTCGGTTCTCCGCCAGATTGACCCACCCCGCTGATTCGGCTAAGTTGCCTAGCTGCCGATGGTTCCGCCTCCCCTGGCGCCCTCGCTCGGCCTCCATCGGGCTGCAGCACGGGCGCTTTCCAATGACCGCTCCGGACACACCGGGAGCGAGCAAGGCATAGGGTCTTTAGTGAACGTACCCCTGCTGGATCTGGTGGCGCAGTATCGCACGATCAAGGACGACGTGCTCACGGCCGTGATGGCTGTGATCGAACGGCAGGGCTTCATCATGGGTCCGGAGGTGGCGCAGCTCGAGGCGGAGATCGCCCGGCTGTCCCATGCCAGGCACGGCATAGCCTGCGCCAGCGGAACCGACGCGCTACTCCTTCCCCTCAAGGCCCTCAACCTCCGACGGGGTGACGAGGTCATTACGACGGCGTTCACCTTTTTCGCGACTGCCGGAACCATCCACAATGCGGGCGGCACGCCTGTATTCGTGGATATCGATCCCGTCACCTACAACATCTCCCCGGCCGCTGTCGAGGCCGCCATCACCCCAAGGACGAGGGGCGTCGTGGTGGTCCATCTCTTCGGACAGATGGCTGCCATGGAAGAGATTACTTCCATTGCGCGACGCCATGGCCTGCCGGTCATCGAGGACGCCGCCCAGTCCATCGGGGCCCGGCGGAAGATTGAAGGGGTCTGGCGAATGTCGGGCGAGCTGGGCATGGTGGGGACTCTATCGTTCTTCCCCACCAAGAATCTGGGTGCCTGGGGCGATGCCGGGCTGATCGTGACCCAGGACGACGCACTGGCCGAACGGTTGCGCCGCCTCCGGCTGCACGGTGGATCCCGGCAGTATCTTCACGAGGAGGTCGGTACCAACAGCCGGCTCGATAGCCTGCAGGCGGCCGTGCTCCTTGCCAAGCTGCCCCATTTGACCCGCTGGAACGAGGCCCGCCAGCGAAATGCGGCCCGTTACAACGGTGCGTTCAGCGGACACCCGGCGATCTGTCCGCCGCGCACGGACCCGGCGAATGACCACATCTTTCACCAATACACCATCCAGGTGCCGCAACGCGATGAGCTCCAGGCTCATCTCAAGGCAAAGGGAGTGGGCCACGCGATTTACTATCCGCTGGCCTTGCACCTCCAGCCCTGCTTCGCGGATCTCGGTTACCGCCGTGGCAATCTTCCGGCGACCGAGGCGGCGATGGACTCGGTTATCTCCCTGCCGATCTATCCTGAGCTGACTCAGGAACAGCAGGACACAGTCATCGAGACCGTCACATCATTTTACGCGTGAGCCGACCGGGATGAGTATCGCGCAGGACCTGATTACCAAGGCGGAGCGCCGCCAGATTCAGTTCGGCATCGTCGGACTGGGCTACGTCGGACTGCCGCTTGCGGTCGAGCTGGCTCAGGCTGGATATCGTGTGCTCGGCTTCGATCTCAACCCCGATGTCGTCGAGGGGCTCAACACCGGCCGGTCGCACGTCAAAGATGTCACTGATGCGCAGCTCCAGAAGCAGTGCGAGCGCTTCAGCGCGACGACCGACATGGCGCGCCTGTCGGAGCCGGATGCGATCTCCATTTGTGTTCCGACGCCGCTCTCGAAGTTCAAGGATCCCGACGTCAGCTTCATCGTGGCCGCCACGGAGGCCGTAAAGAAGCGTCTCCGCCGAGGCCAGGCCGTGATCCTCGAGAGCACCACATACCCCGGCACCACCCGCGAGATCATGCTTCCGGCACTCGAAAGCACCGGACTCACGGTCGGACAGGATTTCTTCCTCGCCTTCAGTCCGGAGCGGGTGGACCCGGGCAACTCCCGCTACGGCACGCGAAACACGCCCAAAGTGGTCGGCGGCATCACCGCTGATTGCCGGCGAGTGGCGGTGGCCCTGTATCAGCCGGCCATCGATACACTCGTGCCGGTCTCGACGACCGAAGCCGCTGAGCTGGTCAAGCTGCTGGAAAACACCTTCCGGAGCGTCAATATCGGTCTGGTGAACGAGATGGCTATCGTCTGCGACAAGCTGGGAGTAAATGTCTGGGAGGTGATCGACGCTGCGGCCACCAAGCCGTTCGGGTTCATGAAGTTTCTCCCCGGACCTGGGCTCGGAGGACACTGTATTCCCATCGACCCCCACTACCTCGCCTGGAAGATGCGCGGCCTCAACTACAAGACCCGGTTTATCGACTTGGCCGGCGAGCTCAACACGGAAATGCCGATGTTCTGGGTTCACAAGCTGGCCGAGGCGCTCAACGGCCAGGGGAAGGCGGTGCGGGGGGCCGCGGTGCTGGTGCTCGGCGTGGCGTACAAGCGGGATGTCGAGGACATTCGGGAGAGTCCGGCTCTCGACATCATCCGGCTGCTCGAAGGGCAGGGGGCCCGGGTTACCTACTTCGATCCGCATGTTCCGCGCTTTCGGGAGGACGGACAGGAGTTCCGCTCGGTGGAGCTCACGCCCGATGTCGTCGAAGCGGCTGATTGCATCATGATCGTCACCGACCACACCGCGGTGGACTACCGGATGATCAAACGTATGGCCAAGCTGATCGTGGACACCCGGAACGCGATCCCGAAGGAGCTGTGACATGCACGTAGCGATCATCGGAAGTGGTTACGTCGGCCTGGTGGCTGGGGCGTGTCTTGCCGAAACCGGCAACGACGTGACCTGCGTGGACGTGGATGGCGAAAAGATCGCCCGCCTGCAACGGAACGAGATTCCCATCTACGAGCCCGGGCTCGAGCCGATGGTCAAGCGGAATCAGGAGGAGGGGCGGCTCACCTTCACTACCGACATCGCTGCCGCGGTCCGGAACGCCCGGGTCATTCTCATCGCGGTGGGAACTCCGCCTGGAGAAGACGGATCGGCCGATCTCACGCACGTGCTGGCCGTCGCGCGCGAGGTGGGCCGCCACATGAACGATTCCAAGATCGTGGTGACCAAGTCCACTGTGCCGGTCGGAACCGCGGAGAAGGTGCGCGCGGCGGTCCGGTCCCAGACGGATCTCCCGTTTGCCGTCTGCTCCAATCCCGAGTTCCTGAAGGAAGGCGCGGCGATTGACGACTTCATGAAGCCGGACCGCGTCGTCATCGGGGTGGACGATGAGGAAGCCAAAGAAATCATGGGAGAGCTGTACGCGCCGTTCACCCGGCAGGGTGGCAACCGTATCCTCTTCATGGACATCGCGTCGGCCGAAGTGACCAAGTACGCGGCCAACGCCATGCTGGCCACCCGGATCTCGTTCATGAACCAGATGGCGCTGTTCTGCGAGCTGGTAGGCGCGGACGTGAACCACGTTCGCCTGGGCATCGGCTCGGACCAGCGGATCGGGCGCGCGTTTCTGTATCCGGGGCCGGGCTACGGGGGTTCTTGCTTTCCGAAGGACGTCAAGGCGCTGATCCGGACCTCTGAGGAGCTGGGGCTCTCGCTGGAGGTCCTGAAGGCGGTGGAGGACGTCAATGAGTGTCAGAAGCGGGTCGTCCTGGATAAGGTGGTCCGCTATCTCGGGCAGGATCTCACCGGTAAGATCGTGGGCATCTGGGGTCTTGCGTTCAAGGCCGAGACGGACGACATGCGCGAGAGCCCGACTATTCCGCTCATCGAGGGCCTCCTCGCTGCGGGAGCCAGAGTGCAGACCCACGATCCGAAGGCCACCGATTCCGCGCGCCTGATCTTTGGCGACCGGGTGATGTATGCCGCCGACCCGTACAGCGCCGCCCACGGCGCCGATGCGCTCGCAATTATGACCGAGTGGCTGGTCTACCGTAACCCGGATTTCGAGCGGGTGCGAAAGTTGGTTCGGAGACCCCTGCTCATCGATGGCCGTAACCTCTACGACCCCGAGCGCATGGCCACGCTCGGGTTCGAGTATCACGGAATCGGCCGGGGCCGTAGGTGACGCGGCTTCTGGTCACGGGCGCCGCTGGCTTCATCGGCTCCCATCTGATCGAAGCGCTCCTGTCCCAGGGTGATGAGGTCGTCGGCGTCGACAACTTCGACGCCTTCTATCCCCGGGCCATGAAGGAACGCAATCTGGCCGAGGTCGGTCGAAGGCCGGGGCTTTCCTTCTGGGAGCACGACATACTGGATGTCGCCGCCGTGCGCGAGCGGCTCACTGCAGACACGGTCATCATCCACCTTGCCGCCAAGGCGGGGGTACGCCCCTCCCTGGCCGACCCGGTCGGATATGCCCGCGCTAACGTCACCGGCACCGCCGCCGTGCTCGAGGCAGCCCGGCAGGCGGGGGTGTCCCGCCTCGTGTTTGGATCGTCCTCCTCGGTCTACGGCGACAGCACACCGACACCGTTTCGGGAGGACGCAATGGCCGTGGTCCCGCTGTCGCCGTACGCCGCCACCAAGCGGGCGGCGGAACTGCTGCTGAGCTCGGTTGCCCCGATCTATGGCCTCCGGGCAGCATCGCTTCGGTTCTTCACGGTCTACGGCCCCAGGCAGCGGCCTGACCTGGCCATCCATGCGTTCACCCGGAAGATGGTGGAGGGGCGGACGCTGACCGTCTTCGGCGATGGGACCCAAACCCGCGACTACACCTACTGCGACGACATCATCGCGGGTGTGCTCGCGGCGATCAGGTGGACCGGCACCGCTCCCATCGGAGTCGAGACGTTCAACCTCGGTGGGAACCGGTCGATTGCCACCGGGGATATGGTCGCAGAGATCGCGGGAGCGCTGGGGGTGGAACCGAAAGTCGAGTGGGCGCCCATGCAGCCGGGCGATGTGCAGCGGACTGCGGCCGATCTCACCAAGTCCAGTGCAGTGCTCGGCTACACGCCGGAAACACCGTTTCCGGAGGGTGTTCGCCGCTTCGTTCAATGGTATCGGGAGGCTTATGGCCGGGCAGACTGAGCTCCTGTTGGCACGGGCCAGGGAGCGATTTATCGTGCAGGACTACTATGGAACCGTCCACCTGCTCGAGTCCGTGGTGGACTCGGGGCGTGCCTTCGCCGACGTCCACCACCTCCTCGGCGTGTCCCTCTCGTTGCTTGGGCAGGGGCAACGCGCGTTGGGTGAGCTCGAGCGGGCACTCGAGCTGAATCCCCAGTACGTCGAAGCGCTCATCCATCGGGGTCTCGTGCTGAATGACCTTGGCCGGATCGACGAGGCCGAAGAGGCGTTCACTCGCGCCGCCACCAGCCTCACCGAGCCCACCGGAGGCTTGCCGGCGCCAGTGGCGGCCCAGCTGGCCAATCGTCATGCCGAGCTGGCGGACACATACGCGGGAGCCGGCGCCCTGGACCGCGCCCTTCAGCAGTACGAGCAGGCACTGGAGCTTGGGCCGCAGTTCCACGATCTGCGCTACCGCATGGCCCGGCTTCTGATCGAGGCCGGCCGCCCGCTGGAAGCTCGTGAGGCCCTGGAGGAGGTGCTGCGAGCCCGGCCAAGCTTTGTTGATGCTGAGGCAGCGCTGGGACTGGCGCGCTATCTGTCGGGCGACGCCGCCGGGGCTCGAGAGGTCTGGCAGGCGTGCCTGGAGCGCCGGCCCGAGAACGCGCGGGTCGACGCCTACCTCGCCATGCTCGATCGCGCGGAATAGTGATCCTGCCCCGCTTTCCCCTGCTGGCGACGCTCAGCGCGACGGCCCTGGTCGGCTGCGGACAAGGGGGCGATCACGAAGCACAGGGCGATCAGGCCTACGGCTCCGGCCTATACAGTCAGGCGTTGGCCCAGTACCGCTCCGCCCTGGCGAAGTCTCCCGACTCACGGGTGTGGGCCAAGGCGGGCGCCGCGGCGCTGCATACGGGCGACCTCGAGGTCGCATCGGACGCCTACCTGCGGCTTGCAGCCGAAGATCCGACCCGAGCGGAGGAGGGCGCGGAAGGCCTGGAGGCAGTGGCCCGCGCCGCCGAGCGCGCTGGTGATAGCAAGCGGCTCGAGGCGGCTGTCATCGGGCTCGGCGCCATTGCGCCCGACCGCTCGGTGGGCCGGTACGCCTTGACCTTGATCCGCCGTCCGGGCGCGCAAGCCAGCGATCTCGTCGCCGTGCTTCCCGGCGCCATTGCCGTTGCTCCTGATGCCGAGACGGTTGACTCTCTGCTGGCTGTCTACGCGGTCGCGCTTCGGGAGACGACCGGCTGCGACCAGGCACTCCCCCTGTTTCAGGCGGCGCTGCGGCGGACCAAGTCGACCGAGCTGCACTCGCGGGCGGAGGAGGGTGTGGCCGGGTGCTCGCTGGCGCTGGGGATCCGGGCCGAGGCGGGCGAGAAGCTCCAGGACGCGACGCTGTGGTACGCCGCGGCCATCCGGATCGACTCGAGCACGACCGTCGGACGCCGTGCTCTTGTTGGCTACGGCGATGCCCGGCTCAAGCTCGGCGACACCATTGCGGCCGCGCTGGCCTTCCAGGCCGTCGCATCCGATCGGGTCCAGAGCGACTCGATCCGCCAGATGGCGGACGACCGCCTCAGCGAGCTCCGCGGACGGTCCTACACTCGTGACACGCTCCACTAGGTCACTCGATGATTCGTTGTTTTTTCGTAGGTCTTGTCGTGCTTCTCGCGGCGTGTGGTGGTGGGGGGTCGGGGCGCAGCGCGGCCACATCGCCCGCGCCGGTGTCGGCTTCCTCCGCCATGCTCAATTCCCTCTGGCAGCGGGCAGAGTCCGCGGTGCGGCACGGCAAATGGGGCGACGCGGCCAAGCTGATCGATCGGCTGCTGCTCGAGCTTCCACCGGGGGATTCCCGGATCGCTCGGGCGCACTACTATCTGGCCGAAGCGTACTATGCTCAGGGGAGGCACCTCGAAGCGGCCCGCGAGTTCCGCAAAGCCTCCGACGAGACGCCCAACGATCCGATCGCACCGGAGGCGCTTCTCCGACTGGGGGACGTGTATTCCGATCTGTGGCGCCGGCCGGAGCTCGACCCCACCTATGGGCAGACGTCGGTGGCAACGTACCAGGAGCTGCTGAACCGCTATCCCAACACCGCGGCGGCCAAGCGGGCGCAACTGCGCATCGACGAGCTCAACGAGCGCTTCGCCTACAAGGCGTACAAATCGGCCATGTTCTACTTCCGACTGAAGGCCTACGATTCGGCCATCCTGTATCTCAAGGACCTGGTGGCCACCTACCCCAAGGCGGCCGTCGTGCCTGAGGCATTGGTCAAGCTGGTGCAGGCCTATAAGACCCTAGGGTACCGCGAGGACGTGCAGGAAACCTGCGGCTACATTCGACGTTTCCATCCCAGGACACCCGGAGCAAAAGAAGTCTGCCCGACCGAGCCCGCCGGAGCCTGAGCGCTGGATGATCGGCCTGTTCGGCGGCTCGTTCGATCCGGTGCACCACGGGCATTTGATCGTCGGTCAGGTTGCCCGGGAGAAGCTCGGGCTCGAGGTGCTCCGATTCGTCCCCGCGCGGGAGCAGCCATTCAAACGCGGCCGGCATCGGACGTCTCCGGAGCACCGGGCCGCGATGCTCTCGCTCGCGCTGGGCAATACTCCCGGCTTCGCCGTCGAGCACGCCGAGCTGAACCGCCCCGGGCCGTCCTACACCGTGGATACCCTGGACGAGCTGCGGCGGCGAGAGCCCAGGGCTGAGCTCGTTCTGCTGCTCGGCGCCGATGCCGCGGCAGAATTGCCCGCCTGGCACGACGCCGGCCGAATTCCCGAGCTGGCGCGCGTAGTCGTCTTTGCCCGCCCAGGAACGGCGCTCCCGGCCTCGCCCTGGGTTTCCCAAAGCATCGAGGTGCCAGCGATCGATATCTCCGCCACCGAAATCCGCCGTCGAGTCCGGCAGGGTCAGTCCGTGCGGTACTGGGTACCCGATCCGGTCGCGGAGTACATCTCGGCGCACCGGTTATATTTGGACCCAGAATGATCAAGACATTGATGACGGCGGTCTTCGGTACGCGGTTCAACCGAGAGCGCAAGCGTATTCAGCCGATCGTGGACCAGATCCACAGCCACGAGGAGCGGCTCAAGGACCTGAGCGAAGCGGACCTGAAGGCCCAGACCGCCCGATTCCGCGAGCGGCTGGAGGAGCGTACCGCCCAGCTGAGGGCCGAGCTCGAGCAGGTCCGTGAGGCCAAGCACGGCTGCGCCGATCCAGTGGAGCGTGACGCGCTCGAAGGCCGCTTCCACGAGCTGGAACGACGGTACAAGAAGGAGCTCGCCGCCGGGCTCGATGAGCTCTTGCCTGAGGCCTTCGCCACGGTGCGCGAGGCGTGCCGGCGCCTCCTCGGCACCACCGTGGAAGTGACCGGGCACGAGCTGGTCTGGGACATGGTGCCGTACGACGTGCAGCTCATCGGTGGCGTCGTGTTGCATCAGGGCAAGATCGCCGAGATGGCTACCGGCGAAGGAAAGACACTCGTGGCCACCCTGCCGCTGTATCTCAATGCGCTGACCGGGCGGGGCGCCCATCTGGTCACGGTCAACAACTATCTGGCCCGCCGCGACTCTCAGTGGATGGGGCACGTGTTTCGCTACCTGGGGCTCACCGTCGGGTGCCTCGACGATACCGAGCCGTCGTCACCGGAACGCCGCGCTGCCTACCTCGCCGACATCACCTACGGCACCAACAACGAGTACGGCTTCGACTATCTCCGCGATAACATGGTATTCTCGCTCGACCAGCGGGTGCAGCGAGAGCACGCCTATGCCATCATCGACGAGGTGGACTCGATCCTGATCGACGAGGCCCGGACCCCGTTGATCATCTCGGGGCCGGTAGGCAACGAGACAGACGACAAGTACGCCCAGTTCGACCGCCAGGTGGCCGAGCTGGTGCGGAAGCAGACCGGCGTAGTAAACACGTTGGTCGCCGAGGCCGAGAAACTCCTGGAAGACCCCAAGACCCGGAACGATGCCGGCCTCAAGCTCTACCAGGCCCGGCTCGGCATGCCGAAGAACAAACGGCTGCTGAAGCTGCTGAACGAGACCGGGATCAAGCAGATGGTTCAGCGGATGGAACTGGATGCCATCGGCGACCGCAAGCTGCCGATGAAGCAGCAGCGGATGCGCGACCTAGAGGAAACCCTGTACTTCGTGCTCGATGAGAAGGGCCACTCGGTGCACCTGACCGATCGCGGCGCCGAGGCGATGTCGCCCAACGAGCCGGGACTCTTTCTGGTGCCGGACATCTCCGAGGAGATCCATCAGATCGACAAGGATCCCGAGCTCACGCCGCACGACCGGATCGAGCGCCGGCGGCAGGTCGAATCCGATTATGCGATCAAGAGCGAGAAGCTGCACATCATCCACAAGCTGCTGCAGGCTCACGTACTCTACGAGAAGGAAGTGGACTACCTGGTTCAGGACGGCCAGGTCGTGATCGTCGACGAGTTTACCGGCAGAGTGATGACCGGCCGGCGCTGGGCGGATGGTCTGCATCAGGCGGTGGAGGCCAAGGAACGGGTGCAGGTCAAGGGCGAGACGCAGACCTTCGCGACGATCACCATCCAGAACTACTTCCGGATGTACGACAAGCTGGCCGGGATGACCGGGACAGCGGAGACCGAAGAGACCGAGTTCTACTCGATCTACGGGCTCGAGGTGAGCGTCATACCCACCCATAGGCCGATGGTGCGGCTGGACCAAGCCGACCGGATCTACAAGACCAGGAAGGAGAAGCACGACGCGATCATGGACGAGGTCGAGCGGCTGCACGGAAGCGGCTGGCCCATCCTGATCGGCACGGTGAACGTAGACGTGTCGGAGACCTTGTCGCGCCAGCTCAAGCGGCGGGGACTCAAGCACGAGGTGCTCAACGCCAAGTATCACCAGCGCGAGGCGGAGATCGTGGCGGGGGCGGGGCAGAAGGCGGCGATCACGATCGCCACCAACATGGCCGGCCGCGGCACCGACATCAAACTGGGCAAGGATCTCGATCTGACACAGCCGGAGGCGGGGCTTCAGATTATCGGCACCGAGCGCCACGAGTCGCGCCGGATCGACCGGCAGCTGCGGGGGCGCTCCGGCCGCCAGGGCGACCCGGGGCAGTCGATCTTCTTCCTGTCGCTGGAAGACGATCTGATGCGGCTCTTCGGCTCCGACCGGATTGCGCGCTGGATGGATAAGAGTGGGGCGGAAGCGGGCGAGGTCATTACCGGTGGACTGGTCACCCGAGCCATCGGGCAGGCGCAGAAGCGGGTCGAGCTCCAGAATTTCCAGCAGCGAAAGCGGCTGCTGGAGTACGATGACGTCATGAACCAGCAGCGCGAGGTGATCTACTCGCTCCGGCTGTTCGCTCTCGAGCGCGGGGAGGAGCTCAAGGCTGAGGCTCGGCGCATGATCGAGCTCGCGCTGGAGCGCGCGGTCGCCACATTCCTCGTCGGGGCGGTACGACCGGAGGAGTACGATCGGGGTGGCCTGCGTGAGGCACTCACGCTCCAGTACCTCGTGACCGCGGATGCCCTGGTCGACGCCGATGCCACCCCCACTATCGAGCGGATGGCAGAGGCGGTCAAGGCGGAGGGCGAGGCGAGCTTCAGCCGGAAGACCCAGTACCTGGCTGATTTCGGGAAGACGATCGGCATGCCCGAGGTGGACACGGAGGTCCTCTCACACGTCATGCTCTCGGTGCTGGACGAGCGGTGGAAGGACCACTTGTACGACCTCGACCAGCTGAGGAACGCCATTCAGTACAGGGCGTGGGGCCAGAAAGACCCCTTGGTCGAATACAAGCGTGAGGCGTTCGACATGTTCGAGGACCTCATGCACGACATCCAGTCCACCTTCACCGAGCGCTTCTTCAAGACGCAGGTGAGTGCGGAGGCACCGCGGCGGGAGCCCCAGGTCCGCCGGGTTGTGGCTCCCTCTCCGGCCGAGCCGGTGGGTCCGGACGACATGTTCACCGCGCCTCCGCGCCGGATGGCGGCACCGCCTTCGGTCTCACCTGCGCTCAGCACCTCGAACGGGCCGATCGGCCGGGCAACGGCGGCGGTTCCCCAGGTCGGGCGCAATGATCCCTGTCCCTGCGGGTCGGGCCGGAAGTACAAGAAGTGTCATGGGGCGGGCAGGTAGCTGCTCACCCCATGACCTAGAGCCAGGCCTACAAACTGATCGTGAACTGATAGCACTCGCTCTGCAACACCACCACCCCGCTCAGCGCCTCGATCACCCGGAAATGGATGTCGAACTCGGAGCCGGGCGGAAATGCGGCGACGTTCCGGAACAGCGCCGCCCGGCCGGTTCCCTGGTCGTCGGTCGTGATGGCCTGAGGTGTCGACCCTCGACCCAAGGTGA
>JBBQXQ010000048.1:0-22574 GCA_038209515.1 Gemmatimonadales bacterium | reverse complement strand
CGTAGCACGGCGTTATCGACCAGGGTGCGAATAGTCTCATGCCCGGGCAGCCGCACGACCCGAATGACGGGGGCTTTGCCGAAGCTGGAGTAGGTCTCGAGAGCGTAGCGAAAGTTTGGTGCCCGGTCGTAGACATGGGTGCCGGATTCGGCCTGGGGCGAGAGCCGCTGCGGAGCCCCTTTGCCGTCGAGGCGGATGCGAAACAGATACCGCTGGGAAGGCTGGTCCGGCGAGCCAACGTAGTAGAGCCAGCCGGAGTTCTCGTCGGCGCCCAGGATCTTGGAGACGTCGTAGGCTCCCCGGGTGACCAGCCGGATCGACTTCCCATCTCGGGACACCACGTACGCGTGGTTCCACCCGTCCCGCTCGCTCACCCAGAGGAAGCTCTTGCCACCCTTGAGCCAGGCGAGATCGTCGACGACATCGACCCACGTGCTGTCGCGCTCGGTCAGAATAGTACGCACCACTCCGCTCCGGGCATCGCCCAGCATCACCTCGTTGGTATTCTGAAGTCGGTTGAGCCGTTGGAGAATCACCTCGCTAGAACTGGCCGCCCAGTCCATTCGGGCGATGTAGTGGTTACGCGGGTCGCCTTGGATATCCAGCCAGCGCGTAGGCCCTCCTGCCGCGCTCACGACCCCAACCCGCGCCGCCGAGTTGGCTTCGCCGGCTTTGGGATACTGGACCGGGATGACCCGGGAATACAGCGAATCCGTGTTGTTGATGAGGTTGAAGTCCCTCACCTGATCGGCGGTGAGCTGCCAGTATGCGATGCTGCGTCCGTCCGGGCTCCAGCGCCACCCGTCGGCGTAGTAATTCATCAGCTCTTCTTCGTAGACCCAGTCGAACGTGCCATTGATGACGGTTCTCGAGCCGTCGGTGGTGAGCGGCGTGATGGCACCAGTCGCGAGATCCTCGACATACAGATTGTTTTCGCGGACATAGGCGACACGATTCCCATCCGGGGCGAACTTGGCGAACATCAGTGTGGACGGCCTCGCGTCGGGGCCGCCAAGCTTCCGGAGCTTCCCGGTGTCGCGCTCGAGCACCCAGTAGTCTCCCCGCGTGTTGAGCCGCCACACCGGCTTGGTGTTGGTAAAGATCAGCAGCATCCGGTTGTCGGGAGACCAAGAATAGTCCTCGATGGGCAGGGGAACGCTGTCACCCTGGGGAATGAACTGCCGGCCCGCCAGAAGCACCTGGCGGCTGCCGCGCTCGGTGTCATAGCGAACCAGATTCTGCCCGCCGTCGCTGTCCGCATCCTCGAGGGTCGTGTACGACGAGCCGTCCCCCAGCCAGCGAGCCGGTCCGAAGACCTGGCTTCGAAACTCTGGCGTGCCGTAGATGCGCTGGACCGAGAGCAGGGTGGAATCCGACTGCTGGGCCTGCAAGGGCGCGAACAGGGCGACGACACAAGTGGCGAGAACGAATCGGATCACGAAGAGTCCGCTGGTAGGAAGTGACGTTTGCCGTGGCAGAGCTGGGCCCGTTGTTGCACCGGGAGACTCCCAGCGATATCCCTTCATCGAGACCCCGGCAGCATACGCGCCCGGCAAGGCTGTGGATTATACAATGAAGAGGTGAGAGGCATATGTTTATCCCCCTACGGCGCACCGATCAGGCTTTGTTTCTGACCGGCCTGCTAGCCGGCATCGCTGCCGCCGCCTGTTCCAAGGCCCCCGACCGACAGCCCTCCACCGAGAGCGCGGCCTCAACGTCCGCGGACCGTACCATGTCCGATTCCAGCACCAGGCCGGCCGACACAACCGCGGCCGCTCGAAGCGAAGCCACGGTAGCACCGACGGCGCCCACGCCCAACCCGCCGGTGAAGCCATCTCCGGCTGACACGCCGGCCAAGCCGGCACGCACTGCGCCCCTCCCCAAACCCAACATCGACCCGGGCCGGAAGCCACCCGCTACGCCGGCCGACACCAACAAGGCCGCGGTGACGGCGCCGGCCCCGGCTGGACAAGGTCAATGGCTCACGTACGATGCCGGCAGCAACACGGTGACATTCGAGCTGATCGCCGGTCCGTTCACCTTTAACGGCTTTAGCAAAGGGGGCGGCACCCTGATGCTGCCGGCGAAGGCGAATGTCGTGATCAATTTTGTCAACAAAGATGGCACGCCGCACAGCGCGGAGGTGATCTCGGGCGACGGCCCGATCCCGAACGCCGCCACCGACCCGGCGATACCTCGCGCTTTCACGAACAAGGTACTGGAGGGCTTACCGCAGGAGGCGTCGGACGCGCTCCGGTTTGCCGTGCCTGAGAGCGGCACCTATCGCATCTTCTGCGGCGTGCCCGGGCACGGTCTGTCGGGGATGTGGATCTGGATGAAGGTGGATCCGGCGGCAAAGGCGCCCTCGTTGGGGCCCACAAAGGGGTGAGTTCGGAGAGATCCTTCGCTGCGCTCAGGATGACAGCTTTGACTCTAGACTTTCGACTCTAGACTCGTCTTGCCCAACGCTTGCTGCAGGAATTGCCCGGTATAGCTCTCCTCGACTTCCGCCACCTCTTCCGGCGTCCCCGCCGCGACAACCTGCCCTCCCCGTTCGCCCCCTTCGGGCCCGAGATCGATGATCCAGTCGGCGGTCTTGATGACATCCAGGTTGTGCTCGATCACCACGACGCTGTTGCCCTTGTCTACCAGGCGATGCAGGACGTCGAGCAGAAGGCGCACATCCTCGAAGTGCAGCCCGGTCGTCGGCTCGTCCAGGATGTAGAGCGTCCGGCCCGTGTCGCGCTTCGCCAGCTCGGTGGCGAGCTTGACCCGCTGGGCTTCGCCGCCGGACAGCGTGGTTGCCGCCTGACCCAGGTGGATGTAGCCGAGGCCGACATCATTCAGCAGCTCGAGCTTCTCGGCGATGCGGCGCTGGTTGCCGAAGAATTCGAGCGCGTCTTCGACGGTCAGATCCAAGACGTCGGCGATACTCCTACCCTTGTAACGGACCTCGAGCGTCTCCCGGTTGTAGCGGCGCCCCTTGCACACCTCGCAGGAGACATACACATCCGGCAGGAAATGCATCTCGATCTTGACCAGCCCGTCGCCCTGGCACGCCTCGCAACGTCCGCCCTTCACATTGAAGGAGAACCGCCCCGGGCCGTAGCCCCGGAGCTTCGCATCGGGCAGCTGGGTAAAGAGCTCGCGGATTGGGGTGAACAGCCCGGTGTAGGTCGCCGGGTTCGATCGCGGCGTGCGGCCAATGGGACTCTGATCGATGTCGATGACCTTGTCGATCCGGTCGAGGCCCTCGATCCTGGTATGCGCACCGGGCACCACCTTGGCCCGGTAGAAGTGGCGCGCCAGTGACTGATAGAGGATGTCGGTAACCAGGGTGGACTTCCCCGAACCGGACACGCCGGTGACGGCGACGAAGAGCCCGAGCGGAATGTCGACCGTGAGGTCCTTGAGATTGTTGGCCCGCGCACCCACCACCCGGATTCGATGGTCGGCAGGAGCCTCACGGCGGCCGGCCGGAACGGGCACGCGCAGCTCGTCGCGTAGATAGCGGCCGGTGAGCGATTCCGGATGGCTCCTGATATCGTCGACTGTCCCCTCAGCCACGACCTCACCGCCGAAGCGCCCCGCTCTGGGACCCAGATCGATCACGTGGTCGGCCGCCTGGATGGTGTCCTCGTCGTGCTCGACGACGATGACGGTAGTACCCAGATCCCTAAGGCCACGCAGGGTGGTGAGCAGCCGCGCATTGTCCCGCTGATGCAGCCCGATGCTGGGCTCATCTAGGATGTACAGCACCCCCACCAGGCGGGACCCAATCTGGGTGGCCAGCCTGATCCGCTGGGTCTCACCACCGGAGAGCGACGTGGCGGCCCGGCCGAGGGTGAGGTAATCGAGCCCGACATCGCGCAAGAAGCGGAGTCGGTCCACCACCTCCTTGAGGATGGGGCCGGCAATATCGGGGTCGAGACCTGCCCGCCCGTTCGAGCCGCGAAGGGGAATACTCTCGAAGAACTCGATGGCTCGCTCGACTGGAAGCTCGACCACATCGCCGATGCTCGCTCCGTTCACCAGCACCGACAGACTCTCGGGGCGAAGCCGCTTGCCGCCACAGGTCTGGCACGGCTGTTCGATCATGAACTCCTCGAGCGTGCCCCGCACCCCTTCGCTGGTGGACTCGCGATAGCGTCGCTCGACGTTTCGAAGTACGCCTTCCCATTCCGTTTCAAACTCGCCTCGTCCGCGGGCGCCGTCGGTCTGGAACTTGAAACGGCCGGGTGCGCCGGAGAGAATTGCCCGTTGTGCCGCCTCGCTGTGCTCGCCCCAGGGAGCATTCAGGTCGAACCCGAACGCCTTCGCGAGCGTCGGAAGCACCACCTTCCGCAGGTACCCGCTCGGCTCGCCCCAGGGCAGGATGACGCCTTCGAGTATCGAGATGCTGGGATCGCCGAGCACGAGATCGGCATTCACCTCGCGCCGCGTGCCCAGGCCGTGACAGTCGGGACACACGCCGAAGGGCGAGTTGAAGGAGAACTGCCGTGGCTCGAGCTCGCTCAGCGACAGGCCGCAGACAGGACAGGCGAACCGCTCGGAGAAGATGACGGACTGGCGGTCGGCCAGTCCGCCATACCTGACGACTTCCACGAGCCCATCCGCCGTCTTCAACGCCGTTTCGATCGAGTCGTTCAATCGCGAGCGATCACCCGCCCGCACGACCAGGCGATCGACCACGACGGCGATATCGTGATTTTGCCGCCGGTTGAGTGCGGGGACCGAGCTCAGGTCGTAGGTTTGTCCGTCCACCCGCACGCGCACGAAGCCGCGCTTGCGAACGTCCTCGAGCATGTCGCGGAACTCGCCCTTCCGACCGCGCACGAGTGGCGCAAGCACTTCGATCCTGGATTCCTCGGGCCAGCCCAGAACCGTGTCGGTGATCTGCGCCGCGCTCTGCCGGGTGACCGGGGTGCCGTCGTTGGGACAGTGGGGCACGCCGACCCGGGCCCAGAGCAGCCGCAGATAGTCGTAGATCTCGGTCACCGTGCCCACGGTTGATCGGGGATTCTGACCGGTACTTTTCTGCTCGATGGAAATGGCGGGCGAGAGCCCCTCGATGGCGTCCACGTCCGGTTTTTCCATCAGCCCCAGAAACTGGCGGGCATAGGCCGACAGCGACTCGACGTAGCGGCGCTGGCCTTCCGCGTAGATCGTGTCGAAGGCGAGCGACGACTTACCCGAGCCGGAAAGGCCGGTGATGACCGTGAGTCGATTCCGGGGAATTGCGACGGAGATGTTCTTGAGGTTGTGCTCGCGCGCCCCGCGGACCACCAGAAATTCCTGAGCCATAGCCCCGAAAGGTACCCGAAGCTCGAGCACTGGGTCAACCGGGGCTGTTGGTTATGAGCTATGGGTTGGGGGCCACATCTGTGGCAATGGCTTCCAGTTTGAGCGAGCGCCATCTACCATACGGACCAGCGGCAAGCGTCTCTCGTCCGAGCCAGCGCCGCTCCTGGCTCCCAGCTCCCAGCTCCCAGCCAATAGCCCATAGCCCATAGCCTTGATACCACCTCCCGGCCCCGACCCAACCAGCCACGCGGATCAGACTCCGGGCGTGCTCCAGGCCGATTCACCGCCTCCGGCTCGAGACCGGAGCGTGGCTGAGCGGCGATTGCAGCAGGCCGTCGAGCTGGCGAGTGGAACGATGCCGGGCGACGCCGTTCGCCTCTATCGCGAGTTGCTCGAGGTGGAACCCGATCATGTGGAGGGCCGCCTTCAATTCGCCCGTCTGCTCGATCGTCTCGAGGAGGCGGCCGACGCCGTCGAGGTCCTGTCGGACGGGCTCCGGCGGGCCCCCGATCAGACCGAGTTTCTCGTCCTGCGTGGCTCCATCCTGGGCCGCCTCCAGCGTTACCGCGAGGCCGAGGTCGACCTCCGGCGGGTGCTTCGTCTGCATCCATCCCACGCGCCTGCCCAGTTCGAGCTAGGCCTCCTGCTCTGGCGGCGAGGCCTGGTGCAAGAAGCCGCAGCTTCGTTCCACCGCGCGCTCGAGTTCCAGCCCGACAATGCCAAGACCTATTACTACCTCGGGGACGCGCTCAACCAAGTAGGCGACCTGGGCGGTGCCCGAGCGGCCCTGGAACGAGCGCTTCAGGTGAATCCGGGCGACCCCAAGGCGTGTCACCTCATGGGACGGGTACTCGACCGCCTGAACCTTCCGGAGCAGGCACAGGAGATGTATCGCCGCTGCCGCGACCTCACCGGCCTGTGATTCGGGTCACCGTCGATGACCTGGCCACCACCACGGCAGACGCCGTCCTCAGGCCCGCCGACGAAAGTCTGGGACCGCTCACCCCCGCCATGTCGAGGCTGGACGAGCACGCGGGCCCGCGATTTGCCGAACAGAGACGCCTGACGACCCCTCTCAAAGCCGGCGCGGCCGTGGTGACCGGGGGCGGAGACCTCAGGGCCCCGTACGTGCTGCACGTCATCATCCGGGATCCGGACACACGAGTCGGCAAGGACGTGGTCCGTAGGGCGCTGGTCTCGGCCTGGCAGCGGGCAACCGATTGGGAGCTGAGTACCGTCGCTGCTCCCCTGGTTGGAGCCGGCCCCGGGCAGCTGAGCCCGGAAGAAGCGGCGACCCTCCTGGCCGAGACATTCCCCGCGGAGCCAATCGGCGCCCCGACGGAGCTGCACATCGTGGTGGAGCGGGATGCTGATCGCGAGCTGGTCGAAGCCATCATACGGAGGATTGCTTGATCCGACTGGTCCAACTCACCAAACGATACGGCAAGTTCACCGCGGTGGACGGCATCGACCTGGTGATTCCCACTGGGGAGCTGTTCGGATTTCTGGGCCCGAACGGCGCCGGCAAGACCACCACCTTTCGGATGATCGCAGGCATCCTCCAGCCCACCAGCGGCACCGTCGAGATCGGCGGCATCGACATCATTCGCCGGCCACTCGAGGCCAAGAAGCGGCTGGGCTTCATTCCCGACCGTCCCTTCGTGTATGACAAACTGACCGGAGGCGAGTTTCTCCGTTTCGCCGCCGCATTGTACGGCCAGGAAGGGTCCGCCATCGAGAGGCGAATCGACGAGCTGCTCGAAATGTTTGAGCTCTCCCGCTGGAAGGACGAGCTCACCGAGACGTACAGCCACGGGATGCGGCAGAAGCTGATCATTTCGGGTGCACTGGTGCACCGGCCCGAGGTGATCGTGGTCGACGAGCCGATGGTGGGCCTGGACCCCAAGAGCGCCCGCCTCCTCAAGGATCTGTTCCGCCACTTCGTCGATCGCGGCGGCACCGTCCTGATGAGCACACACACGCTCGAGGTGGCGGAGACGATGTGCGATCGGATCGCCATCGTGCACGGCGGGAAGATCGCCGCGCATGGGACCATGGCCGAGGTGCGGGAACAGACCTCCTCGGAGGATCTCGGCCTGGAAGATCTCTTCCTCAAGCTCACCGGCGGCCTGCGCGATCAACAGCTCGATACGATCCTCGAGGGATGACCGGGTGACGACAGCGAGCGTCGAGCAGCCGAGTCTCTGGACCATGCTCACGCCCAGGTGGCGCAGCGTGCTCGCCCGGTTGGGTCAGGAGCAATCCAGCGCAGGTGGCCGGGTGCTGCTTCTCGCCCTCGTCGGGCTGGTGTTCTGGGCCGCCGTTTTCGGGATTGCCTACCGGGTGCTCAGCTACTTCCGGGGCGTGGCCGAGATCGGGAACCTCATGGCGGGCAAGGTGCTCGGCGTGATTCTTTTGGCGTTCCTCTCGCTTCTGCTCCTCTCCAACATCATCACCGCGCTTTCCACTTTCTTCCTGGCCAAGGATCTCGACCTGCTCATTGCGGCTCCGATCGACGGCTCGCGGCTGTATCTCTCGAAGCTGGCGGAGACGATCGTGCACTCGTCGTGGATGGTGGCGCTGTTGGCCCTGCCCATCTTCACGGCCTACGGCATCGTCTACCAAGGCGGTCCCTGGTTCCCGGTCGTGGCGCTCGCCGCCTTCCTCCCGTACCTGGTCATGCCGGCGGTGGTCGGCACGGCTATCACGCTGATCCTGGTGAATGTCTTTCCGGCGCGGCGAACCCGTGAGCTGCTCGGCCTGATGGCAACCGGTACGATCGTGATCGCCCTGGCGGTGCTCCGCTTTCTCCGCCCCGAGCAGCTGGCGCAGCCGGAGGGATTCAAGAACCTGGTCGATTACCTGGCCGTCCTCCGAACCCCGACCAGCCCGCTGCTGCCGAGTGAGTGGACCGCGGCAATGATCATGAACTGGTTGCTGCACATCGGCGATCCGTGGCCCATCGTCAAGCTCTGGGGTGTGGCGCCGGTGGCCGTGGCGCTCGGAGGGCTGTTGCACCGGTGGTTGTACCACCGGGGGTTTTCCAAGGCACAGGAAGGCGCAGAGCGCAAGATCCGGCGGCCGCTCCGCGGCCCAGTCTCAGGATTTCTCCGCTTCCTGCCCGTGTCCAAGCGCGAGTTCATCCTCAAGGACCTGCGGCTGTTCTTCAGAGACAACACCCAGTGGAGCCAGCTCATCCTGCTGGCGGTCCTGCTCATGGTGTATCTCTTCAACATCAAGTCGTTGCCCCTCCACTCGGGCGAGCGGGTGCCGTTCAGGCTGGTGACGCTGATCTCGTTTCTGAACCTGGGTCTGGCGGGCTTCGTCCTCTCCGCGGTGGCGGCCCGCTTCATTTTTCCGGCGATCTCACTCGAAGGCCGCCAGATGTGGCTGCTCCGTTCCAGTCCGCTCGACCCCCAGGCCATGCTCTGGAGCAAGTATTGGGTCGGTACCGTGCCGTTGCTGGTGCTGGCCCTCGTCATCACCGTCTTGACCAACTGGCTCCTACACGCGGGTGCGTTCATGATGGCGGTCGCGGTGGGAACGATCGTCCTCTACACCCTGGCAGCCAGCGCATTGGCGCTGTCTTTCGGCGCCCTCTATCCTCAGTTCGGCACCGAGAACGCGGCCCAGATTCCCACCAGCTTCGGCGGGCTGGTCTATATGATGAGCAGTCTGAGCCTGCTGGCCGCAATCATCATGGTCCAGGCGGGTCCGGTGGCGGCTCGGCTCCGAATCGACCAATTCTCCTACCCCTCCGGGCACACTACCGCCGAGCTGGTGGCGGCCGGCGCGATAGTCGTGGTGACCTGCGTGGCCGCAACCATTATCCCACTGCGGATGGCCCTGCGCACCGTCGAGAGGATGGAGTGGTAGCGGTCGATCTGTTCAGCGACACCGTCACCCGTCCTACGCCGGCCATGCGCCGGTTCATGTGTGAAGCGGAAGTCGGGGACGAGCAGCTTCGGGAAGATCCCACCGTCAACCTGCTCCAGGAAACCGTGGCCGAGCTCCTCGGCAAAGAGGCGGCACTCTTTCTGCCTTCCGGAACGATGTGCAACCAGGTTGCATTTGCGGTCCACTGCCGCGCCGGTGACGAGATCCTGCTTCAGGAGCTCGGCCATCCCTTGTTGTATGAGGTGGGGGGACCGGCAGCGATGGTTGGTGCCGTGTTGCGCCCCCTGACCGGGCCCCGCGGCTTCTACACTGCGGAGCAGGTACGAGACGCCATCAGGCCGCCGGCGTACTTCATGCCGCGAACTCGGGCGGTGTCAGTCGAACAGACCAGCAACGTGGCCGGCGGAGTGTGTTGGCCCCTGCACCAGATCGAGGCGGTGTGTGACACCGCCCACGCCGCGGGTCTGGTCGCCCACATGGACGGAGCCCGCCTCCTCAACGCGGTCGTGGCGAGTGGTACGTCGGCCCGGGCCTTTGCCGCTCCGTTCGACTCCGTGTGGATCGACCTCAGCAAGGGATTGGGCGCCCCGATGGGGGCGGTGCTTGCCGGCAGCTCGGCGTTCATCACCGACGCGTGGCGCTTCAAACAGCGGTTCGGGGGCGCCATGCGGCAGGCTGGCATCATGGCAGCGGGCGGCCTGTACGCGCTGCGGCACCACGTAGACCGGCTGGCGGAAGATCACGAGCGGGCGCGGCGGCTTGCCACAGGCCTGGCCGCTATCCCCGGAGTTACCATCGACCCGGATCGGGTGGAGACGAACATCGTGATCTTCGATGTGCGCCCAAGCGGCCTCACCGGTGAGGCCTTCGGATCCCGCACCCTCGCCTCTCACGGGGTCCGATTCAGCGTACTCGGCCCCACCACCGTACGCGGTGTCACCCACCTCGACATCCCACCCGACGGCGTCGAACGAGCGCTCGCGGCAGTTAGGGCAGCCGTTTCAGTCTGACATCAGGGTGCAAGATGGCGGCGACCCGCCGTCCTACATCTTGCGATGCGCGACGAACACCGTCCGAAGCAGGAGCTGGTCCATGAGGTGACCGGCCTGCGCAAGCAGATTCTCGATCTCAAGGACGCCATGACCGCCCGGTGCCGGGTCGAAGACGCGTTGCGCGCAGCGATGGCGTTGCTCCACACCCTCATCGATAACGCCCCTGCGGGCCTCTGCCTGTTTCGCCGCGACGGCACCCTCCTTACGGCCAACCGCCCGTTTGCCAGAATGCTGGGCTACGAATCACCTGCCGAGTTGCAACGGTCGGCGGAGTCCTCGGTGTGTTTGCCAGCCCCGAGGAGCAGGCGCGCATGCTTGGCTCGGTCTGCTGCGGACCACAGGGTGCCCTCTTTCGGCACAAGACCGGGACCCACTCCTGTCTCGAGGTCATGGCGGCTGCATGTGACGACCACGACTACGCGGTCCTGGTTGTCTTCGCGCAGCTGTCCTCGTCGCATCCTTCATCGCTCACCGGAGCCTGACCCGCCCGTCTTTTCGTCCCCTCCCGCGTAACCCAGGTCCTCAATCGCACTGATCCTGTTCCTACCTTGGCGTCGCCGTCGGCCCGCGCTGCCGTCAGCGCTCGTGACCATCTCCAAGGAGGAGCCATGTCTCGCAGGATCAGCCTCCCTGTGTTCGCGCTGGCGGCAGTTCTTGCCGCGTGCGACCGTCCAGCGCCCACTGCCAACGAAGAAACAGCCCCTCTTCCTTCGGTGGTATCGCCCAGTGCCCGGAGCGCCATCGAGCGGGCCGCCATGGACCGCCTGGCTCGCCGCCTCGCCCGCGCCCTCGCCGACCCGGCCTTCCGGCAGTCCATCAAAAACGAGATCGACCGGTCGCCCTTCCGGGAGCACAAGCTTCAGCTGCAGAGTCTCCTCAAAGAGTCCGATCATCGCGTACTGAGGGACCTCGCTCGCCTCAACGGCGAGGCGGAATCGGCGCTCCAGAGTGAGATCGACGGGGCTATCCCACTCGAGTTCTACTTCCCTGTGGCAGCGCACCGAGCGGCGTGGTCTGGAGGGCCGGACGTCCTAGTGGCAAGCGCGCGCCACGATCATGACGCTCCCGTCGCTTATGATGTCTCCGGCCGGCGGCACGACCTGAGCCCCGATGCGCCACCCAGCACTCCCGTACTGGCAGTTGTACCGGTTGAGACCGATTTCGCTCATCCGTACGAGATTGCCGCGGTAACGTGCACCACCACGTGCGGCGGTGGTAGTGGCGGCGGTGGGACGCCGGTCCCGCCGAGCGGGCTGTACATGACCTATTCTCATTTCGTGCAAGACTTTGAAGGTTGGTTTAAGGGCGACCCCGAATTTGAAGTCCACATCCTGGGCCAATCGGGAGCCACCGATTCGTTGAAGGATTACCAGTGCGCGGGAGGGGCTGCGGGCGGGTACTACCACTTTGATCAGAACAATCTCGACTGGACGGGTAGTGTCCTGCTGTTTACCCAGGCCCAGCTTAACAATTACAAGACGGCGCACCCCAATCAGAACCTTAGGATTGTCGCGCTGGAAGACGATGACACAGGGTGCGTGATCAAGTTCGACGGCAGTCGCTTCCGAAACCTGGTAGCCACGATCCAAGCCCAGTATCCCAACTTGACTGGCGCGAAAGACACGACAAGCTCTGGGCTCGTGAAATATGTCAAGCGGGCCAATGCGCTGCAGAAAATCCTGAGCGCAGCATACTCCTTCATCACCACGATGGACGATTTGATCGGCAATGCAATCGAGGATGTGGTCGTAGGTCAGTCGTATCCCGGAGCCAACTGGATCGTCAAAGGGGAGAACAACGTGACCAACGGCTGGCTCAAACTGGAGATGCGGTAATCATGCGGGCCAGGCTCGTACTGCACACCTCGACTGCTGTCTTAGTGGCAATGTCTACTTGGGCCCCAGCCGCGCTTGGGCAGTGGACGGTTGGAGTCGAGTTGGGCGCCGCTCGTTTCTGGGGCGGGTCGGTGGAGAATGCCCCGGAGCACCGGTCATTCCGCCCTTACCGCCCCACCACCTTCGGTGGTGCGTTGGAACGAAGGTCCGGCCGAGGCGGCGTGGGTATCCGCTTGCTGTATACCCAGGCAAGTCTCGGCCTCGAAGGCAGCGATGCCGTGGTAGCCGTAAAGAGGGTCTTCAAGGTGTACAGTGCTTCGCCGGAGGTGAGCTACCGGATCGCGTCGGTCGGGCGGAGCAACCAGGTACTCTTGCGAGTGGGGCCGCTGTTCGAGGTTTGGAGCATCATTGACGAGAAATCGCGGACCCGCGTCGGCGTCCAGGGCGCGGCCTCACTGGGCATCCCTCTGGGTGGCCGTTTCGCGGGGGTCTTCTCTGCCGGAGCCGCACTGATCCCGTCGCCCTTCGAGGACGGCGAGCTCCTCCCGGGCTATGATCTTCGTGCATTGTGGCGTCGGCGGTTCGCGGCCGGGCTGCATTACAGGCTTTGACACCGTCGGGAGCTCAGGCGGCCACCCGGCGGCCACAGCCCTCGCAGAACCTGCTATCGGGGCTCAGCGCCGCTCCGCAACGGTCACACTCCGAGCGGGGCAGCAGTCGGCGGCCGCAGGAGGAACAGAAGATCGCGTCGCGTTCTGGCCGGGGACCACACGTCGTACAGGCTGGGTTGGAGCCAGGTGCAGGAGTGGAGGCGTCCGA
This sequence comes from Gemmatimonadales bacterium, assembly GCA_038209515.1. GTDB lineage: Bacteria > Gemmatimonadota > Gemmatimonadetes > Gemmatimonadales > GWC2-71-9 > CAVVWJ01. The sequence goes on along the minus strand of JBBQXQ010000048.1, from coordinate 9,667 downwards.
TGGTAGTGCGGCCGAAGCGGAGCGAAGCGCGCGCACCTTGGCGGCAACCATGGCCTCGATATCGTCGGATGCCACCTCCTCGGGCTCGTGACGCAGCGCATCCAGCGCAGCGGCCGTGTACTTGCCCTTGAGATACTCATAGTCCGCGTCGGAGAGTTTGCCGGTCTCCTTGTCGAACTCGATCTCTTTCAATGCCGTAAGTGCAATGCCCTTGGGCGTCTCCTCGGGATCGACAGGTTCGAGCGTCGGGGTTTCCCGACCGGTCGGCCGGAGCACCGGCTGAAGCACCAGCCAAAGAACTGCCAACCCCACCACCGCGGCCGCCAGCGCCTCGGCCAGCATCAATCCTCGATCTCGGCCAGGGCACGGCGAAGCCGCTCGAGCTCATCGGGATGGGCTGTCCCTGTGGTAGCTCGAGCCCAGCCTTGCGCTGCCGCGGCAACCGCGGCCTTCCTTTTCCCGATGAAGACGAGAAGCCCGGCCCCCGCGGCGGCAATGAGTGCCCCAGGCAGGAGATAGCCCGTCAGGTTGAGCACGCCCTGAGGCTTCGGCGCCATTAACGCCTTTTCTCCGTACTTGGCAACGAATGCATCCAGGATCTGCTGCGCTGTCTTCCCTTCGTCCAGGAGCGCCAGAACCTCGCGATGCAGGGCTGGAGAATAGGTGCAGGAAAAATCGGTCGTGCGGCAGGTGAATACGTCCAGGGTGCAGCCACAGTTGCAGGCCAGGCGCTTCTCGATCGCCTGAATCTGGGCGTCGTTGTCCCGCGCATCGGTCGGGTCCCGGGGGCGTCCCACTACCGATGGATCACGCAGTGTTCCGGTGGCGCCGCGACCGGCCAGCGAGTCCTGTGCGGCTGCCCCGAGCCCCAGGCCCAGGCCCAGGAAGTTTCGGCGCGATAGGAGCGTGCTTGGATCACGCCCGCTCATGTCGAGACCTTCTCGGCGCCGACCAGCGACACTTCGTACCCAGCCTGCTTGTGGCGCGGTCCTACCATCGTAGGCCCGGCTCCGGGCCACATGGTCACGATGCCGCCGAAGGCCAGCACGAACCCGCCGAACCACACCCACCAGACCAGCGGATTGATGTTGAACCGATAGACCGCCTCCTCGGTGCCGTCCACCGAGCCGGCGTACACGATGTAGAGGTCTTCCTGGAGATTGCTGCGGATCCCGACCTCGGTGGAGGGCTCGAACGTCGGACGCTTGAAGCTGTCCACGTGCTGCCGCTTCTCCGACGTCATCAGGCCGGCGGGACGCCCGTCCTTGGTCACTTCGACGGTGGCGGCAGAGACAAGGCGATTGAGCGCCTCATACTGGGAGACGCCGAGATGGGTGAAACGATAGGTGTGACCGAACGGGCTGCTCAGCTCCACCGACTCACCGGGCTTGAGCGTCGCCTCGCGCTGCCGCTTGAACGCCATCCCGGCGAACGCGACGAAGTAGATCAGGATGCCGGCATGGACGATGTAGCCCCCGTAGCGCCGGCGGTTCCGCCCGATCAGGCGAGCAAACGCCAGTGGGAGCGATTCGCCGTGCATGCGTCGGCGGGCCCGAATCCCACGGGTAAACTCCTGGGCAATGGTGCCGGCGACGAAACCCGCCAGGGCGAGCGCCATCGTCGCGTAGAAATCGCGCACGCCGGCAGCCAGAAGCACTCCCAGAGTGACGAGTCCGGCGGCGACGGGGGCCATGAACTGCCGCCGCAGATTGGCGCCCGACGCCTTGCGCCACGCGATCAGCGGACCGACACCCGTAAGACCCAAGAGGAGGAGACCGAGTGGAACATTCACCCGGTTGAAGAAGGGCGGCCCCACCGTGATCTTGCTGCCCCGAACCAGCTCTGACAGGATGGGGAACAGGGTCCCCCACAGCACCGAAAACGCGATTCCCACGAACAGCAGGTTATTGAAGAGGAACGCGGCCTCCCGGCTCACCACTGACTCGAGCTGGACCTCCGCCTCGAGCAACGACCACCGGGTGTGAAGCAGGGTAAAGGCCAGAATCGCCGCCACCACCAGGAACGCGAGGAAGAAATAACCCACGTTCGACTGAGTGAAACTGTGCACGCTCGCGATCACGCCGGACCGGGTGATGAACGTGCCAAAGATGCTGAGCAGGAACGTGCCGATGATCAAGCCGAAGTTCCAGCGCTTCAGCATGCCTCGCTTTTCCTGGATCATGACCGAGTGCAGGAACGCGGTCATCGTCAGCCACGGCAGGAGGCTCGCGTTCTCCACCGGATCCCAGGCCCAGTAACCGCCCCAGCCCAGCTCGACGTACGCCCACCACATGCCGAGCGTAATGCCGATCGACAAGAGCAGCCAGGAAACCAGTGTCCATTTCCGGATGGCGTGGATCCATCCGGTGTCGAGCCGGCGCGAAAGGAGCGCCGCGACCGCAAACGCAAACGGAATAGTGATGCTGATATAGCCGAGGTAGAGCATCGGCGGATGAATCACCATACCGACGTTCTGGAGCTGCGGGTTGAGACCTCTGCCATCGGCCGGCGTGAAGCCGAGGCGCTCAAAGGGGCTGGCGGCGAAGAGCATCACGCTCACGAAGAACGTGATGACCGCCGACGTGACCCCCGCGACATAGGGCATCAGGTGGGCGAAGCGGCGGGCGGTCAGGAACTGTGCAGCGCTGGCGAACAGGGAGAGGACAACGGCCCAGAAGAGCAACGACCCCTTCTGGCCGGCCCAGAAGGCCGAGAAGATGTACGCGCTGGGCAGGTTACGGGACGTGTACGCCCAGACGTACTCCATGTTGAAGTCGTGGGTGATCAGGCCCTTCCAGAGGGAGATCGATGCCACGATCAGGCAGGCGCATACCGCGTACACCGACCGCACGATGGTCCTGCTGAGGTCGGGACGCCCCTGCCATTTCCCCGAGAACGAGAGCACGACGCACCAGAGACCGACCACAAAGGCGGCCCAAAGCGCGAACTGGCCCAGAAGTGTCATGCAGCCTCAAGCTTTGGGAGCGGCCTCGTACCGGGAACCGCATTTGGCGAGAACGTCGGTGGCGCGGATGACCCCATCTCCTCCCAGCCTGCCTTCCACCACGACCTCGATGTCGCTGGCATCGGTGAAGGTGTCGGGCACCAAGCCATGGTAGGTGACGGGATAGGTCTTGATACCATCGGAAACCTGGAAGTCGATTCTTCGGGCACCGCTGTCGCGGTGGACCGATCCCGGGACCACCCTACCACCCAGCTTGAACCCAACGTTCTCGACAAAAGTCGGGTCGGCTGCGGTCTTGGCAGCGAGCTCGGCTGGGGTGAGAAAGTAGACCCCGGTCTCCTTCACCCCTTCGGCGATCAGGAAACCGACGCTGCCAACGATGAGGGCGGCACCGATGATGAACTTGCGACCTGCCTTCATGCGGAGCTCCGGGGAGATCTCGTGACCAGTCGAATATACTACCGGCTCCGGCCGGAGGGGCGGACGGGCGGACGGGCCCAGGCCAGAGTGGTGGCGATGGCTCGATGCCACCCGGCGAGCAGCGTTTGTCGCTCGGGGGCGCTCATCCGTGGCTCGAACCGGGAGAACCGCCGGCCCGCGAGAAACTGTTGGGTGCTTTGCCAGAGGCCGAGGGCGATTCCAGCCAGCCCGGCGGCGCCGAGCGCCGTGGTTTCGACCAGATCGGGCCGCTCGACCGGGATCCCGAGCACATCGGCCTGAAACTGCATGAGCCAGTCGTTGGCGGCAGCGCCACCATCGACCCTGAGCGCCGGACACGTCAACCGCTCGGCCGTGGCCATGGCGTCGAGCAGTTCGGCGCTGCTGTACGCCATTGCCTCGAGCGCCGCACGTACCAGGTGCGCGCGAGTTGTTCCCCGGGTCAACCCGGTGATGGTCCCCCTGGCTTCGGGTTCCCAATACGGGGTCCCCAATCCGACGAACGCGGGCACGAAGTACACCCCGGCGTTGTCGGGAACGCTGCGCGCCTGAGCCTCGCTCTCGGCCGCGTTGGCCAGGAGTCCGAGACCGTCCCGCAACCACTGCACGGCGGCGCCTGCGATAAACACGCTTCCCTCGAGCGCGTAGGCGGGCTCACCCGAGGCACCACACGCCGCGGTGGCGAGCACCCCGGGCGGGGGCGCCGGAACGCGCTCTCCGGCGAGCACCAGCAGGAAGGCCCCGGTCCCATACGTGTTCTTGGCCAGTCCCGGCGCAACGCAGCCCTGGCCGAACAACGCGGCCTGCTGATCGCCGGCGAGCCCGGCAATCGGGAGAGAGTATCCCAGATGGGCGGGATCGGTCTGTCCGACCGAACCTGAGGAGCGCACCACCTCCGGCAACACGTCGCGAGGCACCTTGAACACTTGCAGCAACTCCGGATGCCAGTCGCGGGAACGAAGATCGTACAGCAGGGTGCGCGAGGCGTTGGTGTGGTCGGTGGCATGGACCCGGCCGCCGGTGAGCTTGGCCACCAACCAGCTGTCGATGGTGCCGGCAGCAAGCTCGCCTCGCTCGGCCCGGCGACGGAGCTCGGAGTCGCGAAGCAGCCATTCGAGTTTCGTGGCCGAGAAATAGGGATCGGCAACCAGCCCGGTACGCTCCCGCAGCAGCGCCTCCACCCCGCTCTCACGCAGCTCGCGACAGCGGTCGGTGGTCCGGCGGTCCTGCCACACGATCGCCGGGGCCACTGGGGTCAGGCTCCGGCGATCCCACAAAACGACTGTTTCTCGCTGATTGGTAATGCCGAGACCGATCGGGCGCTCACCCGCCCCGGCGAGCGCCTCCGCCATGGCGCCGACCGAGACCCTGAAGATCTCTTCGGCGTCGTGCTCCACCCAGCCGGGCTGGGGAAAGAACTGGGTGAATTCCCGGTAGCCCCGGCCGAGCACGGTGCCGTCCTGATGGATGACGAGAGCGGTGGAACCGGTGGTGCCCTGGTCCAGCGCGAGGATGGAGGACAATCAGCGGGAGCGGTGAGCGGTGAGCGGTGAGCGGAAAACTTCGACGGGTGGAAAAATGCCGGTGTCAGTGACGATGGCGGTGATGAGTTCCGCCGGGGTCACATCGAACGCCGGATTCCACACCTTCACTCCAGCAGGCGCGGTACGGGTGCCCTGCCAGGATGCCACTTCGCTCGCGTCCCGCTGTTCGATCGGAATTCGGGACCCGTCCGAGGTGGCGAGGTCGAGGGTCGAGCTGGGAGCGGCGACGTAGAACGGAATGCCGTGCGCCCGGGCGGCGAGGGCCAGTCCATAGGTGCCGATCTTGTTGGCCACGTCGCCGTTGGCGGCAATCCGGTCGGCACCGACGATGACGCAGCCGATATCACCCAGCCGCAGGCGGCTGGCGATCATCCCGTCGCCGATCAGAGTACAACCCACGCCTGCCTGGATCAGCTCCCAGGCCGTGAGCCTGCTGCCCTGGAGCAGAGGCCGGGTCTCGGGTACCACGACATGGGGCGCCCGGCCGGATTCGTGCAGCGTGTACACCGGCGCAAGCGCCGTCCCGATGCCGCCGGTCGCGAGCGCGCCCGCATTGCACATGGTGCAGACCGTGGCCCCGGTCGGAATGAGCGTCGCGCCGAGCTCGCCAATGCGGCGGCACATGGCACGATCCTCCTCCCAGATCGCGTTTGCCTCGGCGATTAAGGCAGAGCGCAGATCTTCCCCTTTTCTGTCGGCTTGCTCGGCGCGACGCCGCATCCGATCGAGGGCCCAGTGGAGGTTGACCGCGGTCGGTCTCGTAGCGCCCAGAACCGCGCATGCTTCTTCTATTGCTACGAGCCCCCGCTTCCCAACCGCCTGCACCACTCCCATTGCCGCCGCAATCCCGATCAGGGGCGCTCCTCGGACCCGAAGCATGCGGATCGCCTCGGCGACTGCGTCCACTGTCTCGAGGTCGCGATACGACTCCTCCGACGGGAGAAGGGTTTGATCCAGGATCCGTACCCCATTGCTGGGGGTCCATGCGATCGGTGAGGGAATACATGTCGGCATGGTGAAGAAGATAGCTGGAAGGTCGGAACTGTCATCCTGAGCGAGGCGAAGGATCTCTCCACTACCGGCCACCATGTCGGAGCTTAGGTTTGTAGCGCCGAACTCCCAGCTCCCAGCTCCCGACTCCTAGCTGCCACCAACCATGTCCTCTACCCTCCTCTTCGAGCTCACTGACGGCGTTTGTCGGATCACCGTCAACCGGCCGGACAAGCTGAACGCGCTCGACGCCATCGTCATTGCGGAGCTGGGGGACGCGGTCACCCGAATCGAGACCGACTCCGCCGTGCGGGGAGTGCTGGTCACTGGTGCCGGGCCGAAGGCCTTCGTGGCGGGCGCCGATGTCAGTGAACTGTCCGCCCAGTCTCCTATGGAAGGCAAGGCGCGCGCGACGGCTGGGCAGGCGGTTTTTCGCCGCCTCGAACAGTGCGGCAAGCCGGTGGTCGCGGCTGTGAACGGCTTTGCTCTGGGAGGTGGCTGTGAGCTGGCTATGGCCTGCCACATCCGAGTCGCGAGCGATCAGGCCAAATTCGGACAGCCCGAAGTGAAGCTGGGGATAGCGCCGGGATACGGCGCCACAGTCCGGCTCCCCCGCCTGGTCGGGAAGGGCCGGGCCATCGAGCTCCTGCTCACCGGACGGATGATCGACGCGGAGGAGGCGTTTCGGATCGGCCTGGTCAACCGGATAGTTCCAGCGGACCGGCTCCTGGCCGAGAGTGAGGCACTGCTCCGGAGCATTCTGGAGAACGGACCCCTGGCTGTCCGTGCCTGCCTGGAAACGGTAGACGCGGGGCTCGACATGGGCGTGGATCAGGCCCTGTTGCTCGAGGCCAACCAATTCGGGCTGCTGTCCGCCACGGCTGACATGCAGGAGGGCACGAAGGCCTTCGTGGAGAAGCGGAAGGCCGCATTCAAGGGAGTGTAGGACCCTGCAAATTCATCGGCCAGCCGACTATTTTTTGGGGATGCCGAAGAAGGCAGAGCCGGGGCGAATCGGGGCCACTCGGGGCCTGAGGTGGGCCCGGCTCGCGGCTGTGTTGGTCGTCCTCGCGGGAGCGTGTCAGGAGCGCGATCGCCTGACGTTTCCCGATCCGGGCGATGGCATCGGGCCGGTCACCATGATCGACCAGCCCAACGCGAGCGATACCACGGTGGATGCCGGCGCCGACTTCCTCGTCAACGGTCGAACGGTGGACCCGGACGGCGTCGATACCGTCTATTTCCTGGTCATCGGTGGCAACCAGAATTTCAACCCGTTCCGGCCCAGCCCGCCGGCCGATACGGTTCGCTGGGGACTGCCGCTCAGCACCACTGGGCGCTCGGGCTCAACGATAACCGTGCAGATCTACGGCGTTGACCTCCAGGGCAACCAGGGCGCCCCTTCGACCCGCCAAGTCATCGTGCGCTAGTGCGGCTTCAGCGGCTGGTGACTCGGGGATATCGCAACCTTGCCGATCTGGACTGCGAGCCCCCGGAAGCCGGAGCGGCGATTCTGGGCTCGAACGCGCAGGGGAAGACCAACCTCCTGGAGGCGATCTACTACCCGGTTCTGTTCCGCTCCTTCCGGGGATCGCCTGACCAGCAGGTGATGCGTGAAGGCCCCGGCTTTCACGTCGAGGCTCACATCGAGGGAGCCGGCGCTCGGACGGTTGCGGTGACCTACCTCGGGCGCAAGAAGCGGATCACGGTTGATGGCGACGAGGCCACGCGATTGGCCGATGTGGTGGGGACTTGGCTGGCGGTGGCGTTTCTGCCTGCCGACCTGGGACTCGCCTCGGGACCTGCGGTAGAGCGGCGGAGGTATCTCGACCGCTTGTTGTCGCTGGCCGACCGCGGGTACCTGAGATCGCTCACCCGATACCGTGCTGCCCTGGCCCAGCGCAACAGCGCCCTCCGCCAGGACAGGATCGAAGTTGCTCAGGCCTTTGCCGGCGTCCTTGCTGCATCAGGCGCCGACCTGGTCCGGCGGCGGCTCGATTGGGTGAGCGGAGCCGCCAACCAGTTTGCCGGCGAGTTCGAGTGTCTGGGCGAGGAAGGCGGCGCAACCCTCGAGTACCGGGGCGGCACCGACCTGGCCGACCCGGGTGTGTGGGAAGAAGCACTGGCAACGGCGCTTCGCGATGACCGGGCCCGCGGAATGACCACTGTGGGCCCGCACCGCGACGACTTGGTGCTCGAGATCGGTGGCCGCCGGCTCCGCGAGTACGGCTCCACAGGTCAGCAACGCAGCGCGGCAATCGCACTGAAGCTGATCGAGATCACCGCGCTCCGGGAAGCATCTGGAACCGAGCCCGCGCTCTTGCTGGACGATGTGTTTGCCGAGCTCGACCGGGAGCGGCAGACCCGGCTGGCGTTGCGCCTGCTGGGCTCGGACGAGCGTCAGGTATTCGTGACCAGCCCGCGACCCGACGAGCTTCCGCCGAATTTGGATCTGCCGGTCTGGATGGTTGAGAGTGGCAGGATCCGCGTGTCATCGCTGAGAGCATGAAGAAAAAGACTGCCCCCGTCCCACTCTCCGATGCCCTGACCAGCTACTTCAAGCAGGCAGGGCTGACCAAGCGAGTGCAGCAGGCGGGGATCATCGAGGAATGGGCGGAGCTGGTCGGGCCGCAGATCGCCAGGGTCACCGAGCCCGACTCGATTACGCCCGATGGGATGCTCCGGGTTCGCGTCGCCACGGCGGCGTGGGCCAACGAGCTGAGTTTAATGTCGCCCAGGATTCTGGCCCGGCTCAACGCCGGCCGTTCCGGACGAGTGAAGCAGATCCGCTGGGTACCCGGTCCGCTGGATCGGACCCAGCCCTAACCTACCAAGGGGACATGGCCAAAGAACCGAGCGTCGTCCTGGACGGCAATCTGGAGTACAAAGCGGAGTCCATTCAGGTCCTCAAAGGCCTGGACGCGGTCCGCCGGCGGCCCGGCATGTATATCGGGTCCACCAGCGAAAACGGCTTGCACCACCTGGTCTATGAGGTGGTGGACAATTCGATCGACGAAGCCCTCGCCGGCCACTGCGACGTCATCAGCGTGACCATCCACGCCGACAACTCCATCACCGTCACCGACAATGGTCGCGGGATCCCGGTGGACATGCACCCGACCGAGAAGAAGCCGGCCGTGGAGGTGGCGCTCACGATGCTGCACGCCGGCGGCAAGTTCGACAAGAGCAGCTATAAGGTCTCGGGCGGGCTTCACGGGGTGGGTGTTTCGGTGGTCAATGCGCTGAGCGAGCGCCTGGAAGTCCTGGTCGATCGCGACGGCCAACGGCACCACATGGCCTTCGTCCGCGGCAAGACCGTGAAGAAGCTTACGGTCCTCGGCAAGGCCAAGGGACGGGGGACGACCGTTCGGTTCAAGCCGGACCCGGAGATCTTTACTGTCCTCGAGTTCCACTATACGACCCTGGCCGACCGGCTGCGGCAGCTGGCATTCCTGAACCGCGGCGTGTCGATCAGCATCAAGGACGAGCGGGAGCAGCCGGTTAAGTCGGAGACGTTCCTGGCCAAGGGCGGCCTGGTTCAGTTCGTCGAATGGCTCAATCGCAACAAGAAGCCGCTGCACCCGAAGCCGATCGCCTTCACCGCGGTCAAGGACGACGTGGACGTGGACCTCGCCCTTCAGTATGAGGATGGGTACAACGAGAACACCTTCACCTTCGTGAACAACATCAACACCCACGAGGGCGGCACCCACCTCACCGGCTTCCGCTC
>JBBQXQ010000047.1:0-22953 GCA_038209515.1 Gemmatimonadales bacterium | reverse complement strand
ATTCCCGAGGCTAACGTCGTCGTCCGAGATGGCCATATCGCCTGCGCCGGAACCGCTACTGCCTGCCCCCGCCCCCCCGGTTCGAAAGCCATTGACGTCGGTGGCGGCTACGTCGGCCCCGGCCTGATTGACGCGCACGTGCACTATTCCCAGACCGGCTGGGTGGACGGTCGGCCGGATGCCATCGATCTCCGTGCTCAATATCCCTATGACTCGGTGATCCGTTCGCTCGAGGTTCATCCCGAATTGTTTCATCGGGCGAACCTCTGCAGCGGGGTGACCAGCGTCTTTGATGTCGGCGGATTTCCCTGGACTTACGATCTCGCCCGAAAGACCCGAGCTGCCACGGACGCGCCTAGGGTGGTCGCCAGCGGCCCATTACTGGCCACGATCACCGTTGATTCCCAGATGATGGGGCAGTTCGTCTTCATGGGGGACGACTCGACGGTGAGGGCAGCCGTCAGAGCCCATCGCGCCGCCGGGGCCGAAGCGATCAAGGTCTGGTACATCGAGGTGCCGGATTCACTCCGAGCGCACGCCAAGGCGATGCTGATGGCCGCCGCCGACGAGACTCGGAAGGCCAGCCTCCGGCTGGTGGTCCACGCCACCGAGCTCCACTCGGCCAAGGACGCAGTGGAAGCGGATGCAGCGGTGCTGGTGCACGAGGTGTTCAGCGACACGGTGGACGCCGCATTCATCGCGGCGGTCAAACGGGCCGGCACCATCGTGATCCCGACCCTCACGGTGCTGGACGGCTATGCCGACGTGTTCCTGGGGCGCTCTCCGGCGAAACGGTATCCGCTCGACTGCGTTGACCACGCCACCCGTCGCAAGCTGGAGACGATACTGCCGGACAGCCTGCGCGCGAAGGGCGCCGCCTTCTGGGGCGGCCGCGGTGCGGCGCTGCGCTCCACCGCGGCCGGCAACCTCAGGCGGATGTATGCCGCCGGCATTCCCATCGCGATGGGCACCGACGCCGGGAACCCGGGCACCGCCCACGGCCCCGGCGTCTATGCCGAGATGGAGGCGATGCAGCAGGCGGGCATGCCGGCGAAGGCGGTGTTCGAGTCGGCTACGATCGTCGCCGCCAGGGCCATGGCGCTGGATAAAGCGATTGGCTCGGTTGAGGCCGGCAAACGGGCCGATCTCGTGGTGTTCGATGCGGATCCAACGACCGACATCGGGAACGCACGACGGGTGCACTTCGTGGTGCACAATGGCGTGCTCTACACCCGGCAGGACTTGCTTCCTCGGTAGGGTTTAGTCGTCGAAGGTTACCGCACCTCCGGCTCCATCCGCGTCTCCTCCAGCCGCATCGACTCCTGCTCCCCGCCGTCGGCGGCTCGACCCAGTTCCCCTGTCCCCCCAGAGGCAGGGTGTGGAGCAGACGACGCGGGTGTGGGTTCGGAGGCAGGCTCCCAGGGGAAGGGAGGAGTGGCTGTCGCGGAGCCTGCCGGAGGGCCCATGCCCACGTCGTCTGCGATGTCGGTGCGCTGGTCCACCGGCTCTCCCAGCGCGCTTTCCGGGGAGAGATACGCCGGCGTGCCGGCCAGCATGTTCGGCGTGGTGAGATCGACGTCGGATTTCTCTCCTGGAGTCCGCTTCACCAGTCCGAAGTCGAGCACCTTCACGAAGTCGCAGTCTCGCCCCAGGCGGCAGACCTGGATGTTGGCTGGCTTGACGTCGCGGTGGATCAGGCCGCGGTCGTGCGCCTCGCCCAGGAACTCGCAGACCTGTTGGAGCAGGTAGATCGCCCGCGCCGGCGGTAAGGGGCCGTGTCGGGAGACCAGCGTCTGGAGGTCCATCCCGTTGAGCAGCTCCATGACGTAGTAGAACGTGCCGTCGCGCGCCACGCCGAAGTCATAGAGTTGGATGGTGTGGGACGAGTGGAGCGCGGCCGCGGCCATGGCCTCGCGCCGGAACCGCTGTACCAAAAAGCGATGGGTGGCCTGCCACACCTCGCCCATGCCGCCCCGGGCGATAAGGTCGCCCAGGAGATAGCTCCCCATCTCGCGCGCTTCACGGACCTCCCGTCCCAGGCGGGTGATGATGTGGGAGACCACCGGCGCCATGGCCGCACAGAGGTAATTGGGGATGGAGAGAAGCAGAATCTGGCGCGCGCCGAGCGGCTCGACCCCGAGACCCTCCAGATGAGCGCGCCTACCGGGCCCATCGAGGCGGCCAGCAGCGCCGCGACGAGGGTCTCCCGTGGCGTGCTGGGTATCATCGGGGCAAACAACAGGATGATGACCGCGATCCACGATACGCCCTCGGTCGGGCCTTGTTCGGCGTAATCGAGCACCCCGACTGAGAACGCGGTGAACACCTCGTACACCAGGGCCAGGTCGAGAACGAACTGCGGGCTGCGCCGGCGGTGGCGGGTAAACCAGAAGAGGCCCAGTGAAACCAGGACGTTGGCGGTGATGATCAGGTCGTACAGGGTCCGCCACTTCCAGTACGGGGCCACCCGGTCGGCCGGCACGGTGCCGGGTACGGCGTACACGAAATTGAGCAGCAGGGAGTTTGCCGCCCAGACCGACGCGCTGAGGAGGCACAGCACCCCGAGTCGCCGGGATGCCTCGCGCAGAACATCTTCGGGGAGCCCTTCGGGCGAACTGTGCTTTCGGAGAAAAGATGGGCTGCCGGTCTCGGTTTCTAGGAGACGGTCAGGAGCCCGGAGTCGGTCGTTGGAAGCCATGACGGGATACAGCAACGGTACGGCTCGGCGCTGGGCTGCGCCAGATCGGAGAATCGGGCTGTCAGGGAGATTAAATGCTACGTTACCGGATGAAGACTGGATCTCTCCAATCGAATATCACGCGTGCGGCCCATGGCCGGTGTTAAGTTGGCCTCAAGTCTCGACACCAATCCACCTGCGATTATGTGCTCGTATAGAATGACGACCGATCAGCGGCGGACTCCGCCCCCTTCCACTGCACACAACGTCAACCGGGCAGACGTGGCCCTAGACCCGGATGCCGCGCTCCTTCGTCGCATGGCCGATGGGGATGAGTCGGCATTGGCGGCGCTGTACGACCGGTGGGTCGAGCGGGTGCACACGGTCGCCTACTGGATCCTACAGGATACGGACGAGGCCGAGGACGTGGTGGAGGAGACCTTCTGGCAGGCGTGGCGGAGCGCTGCCCGGTACGACGGCGCTCGCTCGGCCGGCTCCACCTGGCTGGTCATGATCGCCCGGAGCCGCGCACTCGACCGGCTTCGGGCCCAGCGGCGAAGGGAGGACTGGACTGCCGCGACCTCGACGGCGGGCGCCCTGCTCGACGAGGCGATGGCCGGAGAGCCCGGCACCACGGCGGTGCCTGAGCGCGGCGAGCATTCGGCCGTGTTGGCCGAGGCGATTGGCGCACTCCCTTCGGAGCAGCGGCAAGCGCTCGAGTTGGCCTTCTTCGGCGGCCTCTCGCACTCGGAGATTGCGGCCCAGACCGCCCAGCCGCTGGGGACGGTGAAGACCCGGATCCGGCTCGCCATGGAGAAGCTCCGGCAACGTCTTGGATTCCTACGGGACGAGGTGCTATGAACCAGACATCGAGCCATCAGGAAGTGGACGAGCTGCTCCCCGCGGCCGCGCTGGAGATTCTCGAGGGCGAGGAGCTCGGCCGAGTACTGGCCCATGCCGGCGAGTGTGCCGAATGCGCACGACGGCTCGACGAGTACCGCCGGGGGGTCGCCGCGCTGGCGCTCGCGCTGCCGTCGCAGCCGATGCAGCCCGCGCGAACGGGCCAGCTCCGGGAACGGCTTCTTGCCCGCGCGCGGAACAAGCCAGCGGCAAGCGCAACCGAACCGCAGAGCACTGCCCGCGCGCGTTCCCGCCGGGGTGGCGTGGATCGCTGGGCCGGATGGGGAGTGGCTGCCGGGCTGGCGGGGGTGCTGCTGGTGCACCATGGATTCCATCGCCCGCTCGCCTACGGCTGGGTGGTTGCCGGCGTGGCCACCATTGTGCTCGTGGCATTCGGTGTCTACGCCATGGTCCAGCGCGGACGCGTGTCGGCTCTCGAGGACCGGCTGGCCCAGCTGGAGCGCGATCAGGATGCCGGGCCCCGCTGAATCAGGAAAGGACCGGCCCCCACTGGTCCGGAAGGGCCAGGGCGACGTCAAGCTCTCGCGAGAGGAGTTCGCTCGCCGGCTGAGCGAGCGCTTCTACGATCCCGCCTTCGATTCGGTGCGAACAGAGATCGACCGGGTCCTGGACGTTGCCTGGACCGCGTACGACGAGTACCACAAGAGTCCGCGCAAGCGGAAGGCTGGGCCCGGCTTCGCCGATCCCGAGTTCGAGCTGCCGGTAGAGTGGCTGGAGACCCGGGCAGCCGTGCTCGCTGCCGAGCGGCGGAACTCCAATCCGGCATCACCGGGACGGATCCTCCTCGTCTGCGGTGCCGCGCGCCATGACGAAACCTGCCCCGGTGAGATGTCGAAGACCTTCCGCCTGGTGCAGCTCGCCCGCGAGATCGTGGATGCCAGCGATGGCTTCGAGAGTGATCTGCTCGACCTGAGCCATCTCACGGCCCAGTACGGCCGGCAGATCCTGCCCTGCAAGGCATGCGTTTCGACTGCCATGCCGCTCTGTCACTGGCCCTGCTCCTGCTATCCCAACCATGCCATGGGCCAGGTGAACGATTGGATGAACGAGCTCTATCCCCGCTGGGTCGCGGCGCACGGAGTTCTGATCGTTTCACCGGTCTATTGGTATCAGGCGCCCAGCGTGCTGAAGCTCATGATCGACCGTTTGGTGTGCGCTGACGGCGGCAACCCCGATCCAACGAGCACCCACGGCAAGAAACCGGAAGAGGCGAAGCGGCTAGAGCTTGCCGGATGGGATTATCCGCGCCACCTGTCCGGTCGAGCATTCGCGGTCGTAGTGCATGGTGACGCCGAGGGCACCGACGTGCTTCGCCGGTCCCTCACCGACTGGCTGCAGGACATGGATCTGGTGCAGGCCGGGAACGCGGCCACCCTCGACCGGTACATCGGGTACTACGAGCCATATGCTACCAGTCACGAAGCCCTCGACCGGGACACGGCCGTTCAGGACGAGGTCCGCAATGCGGCGCGAAGCTTGGTGAACACCGTTCGGCTCATCCGCGCTGGACGGCGCGAGCGTCCCGATGAGAGTCTGAAAGAGCCGCGCCCCAAGTGATGGAGCTGGCCGACCAGGGCGGGGCTCCCTCCTATTCTGGGAACCCCGCCGTTATAGCCTACTTACTTGCTTGACTTCTCCATCCCCATGCTCATGACAGGCGCATCCGGGTCGCTGGTGCCGCCCGCCGGGACCTGGAAGAGGAGTTTTTCGGTATACGGCGCCGGCTTCCCGGCCTTCAATGCCATAATCTGCTCCCCGTACATCTGCCGCGCCTCCTTCACCTGTCGCTTCCCCGTCACAATGTCATTGGCCAGGTTGAGCGCGAGGAAGTTGGCCCCCTCCTTGTCGCAACGGGCCGAGATCTCGCCCGAGGTTCGCTCGACCACCACGCTCCCGTCGTACATGGCCAGGTCATCATACATCTCTGGCGGGGCTTTGTAGTCGATAAACTGCTGCATCACGTCGGTGTGGTGGGCCGGGAACTCGTGCGGATACTCGTGGGCGTAGACGATGGTGCGCTTCCAGGGGCCGGTCTTACCCCAAATCGCCAGGTCCTTACTCATTGCCGCCGGCGGGCCGTACTTCTTGGTCATGAACATGGCCGCCTCTTTGGAGGCCTTGGGCCAGGCGCCCATCATCTTGTCCATCTGCATCTGGTCCGGCTTCTCCATCTGCATCTTGTCCTGGTTGCCCTGTGAGTGGGCGGGCTCTGCCATCGTCCCCAACGCCAGCAAGGCTACGGCGGTTATCGCCGCGCGGTGATATCGCTTGCAATCCATGGAATGTTCCTCCGAATAAGGCCGGTTCTCCAGTGCGAGCCCCGCCTGGGCGGCGAGGTCTCGTGGCATTCAGATCAGTACAACGCCACCAGAGCGGAATTGGATCTCTCTCAGCTTTCAGCCAACATCCCGAACGTGTACAGCGAGAAGCGCTTCCCCCGCGGTCCACACCGCGGTACCCAGCAGCACGAGGTCCTTGGCCAGGAACTGGCCGGGCATGGGGGAGAGCGCCGGGAAGCCGTAGCCCGGCTGCCAGACCCCGGGCGTGCTCAGCAGGAAGCTCAGGGTGATCAGGAACATGACGATGGCTCCCATACTTCCCATGGCCGAGAGCTTCGGAGCAATCGGGCGGGTCGCGATCAGAATGGCCAGGGAGATCTCGATGACTCCCAGCAGCATTGAGAACCCTCTCACGCTGAACAGCTGGTACGCCCAGGAGAGCAGCGGACTGTTCGAGACCAGCATTTTCACGCCTTCCGCCTCGTAGGCGGTGAACTTCAAGCCTCCGACCCAAAGGAGGACCAGAACGAGCCCGTACCGCAGGGCCGTCGCGCCGAGGTTTTCCAGCGTTCGTCCCCAACTGTCGTCTCTCGCCGACGTGATGCGTGCAGAACCTGCGGATTCCAAAACCCTCGCCATGGGAACCTCCTAGGCTGGAAGTCATGCACTACCGTCTGCTCTTGGAGCGCCAATGCGTGCCCCTTACCCTGTACTCGTTCCATTGAGGCTGGCCACGAGGGAGGAACGGCCCCGAAGATTGTTCTCCGTCGCCGCTCGTCAACTCTGATATGTCGATGGCGCTACTGCCGACGCTGGCCAACGGTCGAATCCGCAGTGGGGGCACCGTGGCCCGTCAGGGCACTGTCGCCCCGGAACTGATCGGCTTCGACGCTGTCGCCCGACATCTCGGACGCTTCGTTTGTCGGGGCCGGCGAGGTCCTCTGCCCCTCGGCCGAATCGGTGGGCACGCTCTCCGACGGCGTCCCTGAGGCGTCGTTAGAGGGGGCCGGCGAGGTAGCCTGCCCTTCGGCCGAATCGGTAGGCACGCTCTCCGTCCGCCCGACTGCGTTGTTCGTCGACGTCGCGGTATCCACGCGCTGGGCGACGGCGGCTGAGTCCGCCCGCTCCGGCGCCGCTCCCACTTTATCCTCCGAGCGGCCGGCGCAGGCGGCAATGGTGGTCGCGGCGGCGAGTAACCAAAGTGCTTTCATGGTAGGTGCTCCTCTGGGCGGCCTGAACCCTGCCCGCCTGGGTGTGGTGAGCGAATCTGTCAGCCGCGAACCCGCGGCCCTCAATGCCGTCGCCCGTCTCCCCCGCTGGTCTCGGACGTAGCGTGACCTGTCCGGGACGAGGGGCGCGATCGGGAAGGTCAGCCCGGCAAAGAACGCCGCTCCGTTCGCATGCTCGAGATACCCCTGTTGCCCTCTCGGCACTTAGTCGTCGCGGCTGGGGAGGCCGGTGGCGAGGTAGACCAGGTCAGCGAAGCCGGCAACGTTCCTCAGATAGTTCCCCTTGGGCAACCAGTTTGAAAATTCCGTAGCTGGTGTTGAGCTCCAGGTCCAGCTTGTGGGTGTAGGTCCGGCCGTCGTCGGGCGGGCGGGCGGCGCCGATCTGGTCGAAGGCACCGACCTTGAGCCCGAGCCAGCCCTTCGTGTCCTGCGGCCGGATGAGCGCCACGGTTCCGCCCAGCTCGATCTCCAACTCGTTGGCGGCGATGTTGTCCGTCCCTCGTTGGGCGGCGGTGTACCCGGTGAAGGGATTGGTCGATCGGTCGGCCGTGGGCGACCAGCCCACCTGCGCCACCAGGTTGAAGCGGGGAATCGCCGTCGGCATGTCCACCGTCAGGAAGAGGAAGAGATCCGCTTTCGGAACGATCTCCGTCTCGGTGTTAGCCGGGAGAAGGCGCACCCGGTCGCCGCTAAGGACGCGCGGGACTCCGACCCGGGCGACACAGTGAAGGACGGAGCGCAAATGAGCTTGCACGCCGGCTCCTGCGCTGACAGGGGGTGGTAGTACAGCACGGTGGCCCAAGCAAAGAGTGATAGCACCACGCACTCGATCTCATGGCACCTTTCCCTTTCATGGCGCTCCCCTACGCAGCTGGTGTAGCCGTGCAATCTCGCCCGATCCCCTTGAGGACATGTGGCCAGTGCCCGGCGCTAGACGATGAACGGATCGGCGATCACCAACACCTGCTCCATCGTCAGCGGCTCGTCGAACGCCTCAGTGACCGCGGAGATATCGCCCAGTGGGGCGGCGTCCACGCCCTTGTGGGTGGTATTCTCCTCCCCGTCGTAGGTCGGTTGTGACTGTGGCGGGAGGTCGCCTCGGTCGCTGCTCGTGATCCACCCCTTCTGCCCCCGAAGCCGCCGGATTTGGGACGCGTGACGCGCCTCCACCGCGTGAATCTGCAGCGCGGCGGTGAGCACGGTGGCATTCGAGGCGACGTTGCCGGCCTGCCCCTTGTACGCGCGCACGCCGGTGTCCTCGAACGTCTGGGCGAGGGCCAGGAAGGTGATACGGTTGTCGAAGACGTCGGGGAACGCTCCGCCGGCCGTGAAGTCGAACGTCGGCTTGGTGACCGGCGCGCCGCCTAAACTGGGGATGACGTTGAGGAGAAAGTTGACGTGTGCCGTCTCGTGCTTGCTCACCTGCTGGACGGCGGTCAGCTCGGGCGCCGAGAAGGTTGCCGCGACGCCGCCGGCGAGCCCGGTCCGGTAGAACTCGTCCTCGAGGTACTCGAGGGTGAGCGCGAAGTTGAGCACATCGATGATGGTTGGCGCGGCGGCCTGCGCGTAGACGTCGCGGGCGAGCGCCGCGAGGGCGGCAGGGACCGATGCCATCGCGATGCCGGCGATGACCGCGGAGCTTGCGCCGGCGCCCTGTCGGATGGCGTGTCGCCGCGAGACGGTCCGCCCTGCGGCATCGGGCTCGATGGCCTCGAAGATCGGATGCTTCTGGTCCATGGTGCGCTCCGGGCGGGGGTCAGGAGATGATGGTGATGGGTGTGGTGATGAACTGGCCGAACCCCGAGTCTTGCAGCAGGAAGCCGGCATCGATCGCCTGATCCAGCCCTGCGGGATTCACCACGTCATCTCCGGCGAAGTCTCGGGTGCCCGGCCGGAGAAGATCGCGGATCGTCGCGGCGTGCCGCGCCTCGACCGAGACGATCTTGCCGGCCACGAGGAGGTTATTGAGGTCCTTGAGCAGCTTCCCCGCACCATTGTAGGCCGCGACGCCGCCGTCCTCGAAGACTTTCGCCGTGCTGAGCACGCTGAACCGGCTGGCGAAGTCCACGTTGGCCGCGGCGAAGTCGACCGTGAGGTTGGGGATCTTGGCATTCCCGAGCGCGCCCGCCAGGAAGTCGCGGTGGATCACCTCGTGGGCCCTGATGTCGGTGAGTACCTGCTGCTCCTCGGCGGTGATCCCGGCATAGAACGCACCGGCTACCTGGGTATAAAACGCCGCCTCGAGCTGCTCGAGCGCGTAGGCGTAGTTGAGCACTCCCGGGTCACTGCTCAGGTCGAGCGTGACACCCTCAGTCGGGGGCGGCTCCATCGTGCCGTTGTCGGATCCGCAGGCTGCGAACATGGTGGGCAGCAGGACCGCGCCACCCCCTAGGGCCGCGATACGGAGGAACTCCCTGCGGGTGCTCGGCTCCCACAGCTGGTGGATGCTCGAGAGCGTGATGCTTTTCGTCCTGTCACCGTGCATGATGGTCACTTCCCTTCGTTGGTCGGCTGCTCCGTGCGGGCGAGAGCCACGAGAGGTCGCTTGGCTCAGCGTGAGGGTTCCTCGACGAATATGATCGGGCAGTTGA
Source organism: Gemmatimonadales bacterium (assembly GCA_038209515.1). Lineage (GTDB taxonomy): Bacteria > Gemmatimonadota > Gemmatimonadetes > Gemmatimonadales > GWC2-71-9 > CAVVWJ01. Next base: position 13,256 of record JBBQXQ010000047.1, on the reverse strand, counting down.
TGATGACGCCCGCCGCATTGATGCCCCCGAGCGATGAGTTGCGCGGGCCATTGACCGCGAGGGGGACGAGATACCCGTCGGCGTAGAGGTCGATCACGTTGAGGGGAGCGATGACCTCCCGCTTGTCGCTGGTGACCCGATCCCGGATTCCGGCGTCGATGGCGGCCTGGGTCCACACCACCGGGGTGGCGTCCCAGAGCGGGCTGTAGAGTGCAGCATCACAGAACTGGGCGGGGTCATCCGGGTTCTCACACCCCGCCTGCTCCTGTAAGATGTTGAGCGGATCGCCCTCGCCGAGCACCGCCGACTGCAGCCCCTGCCGATTGGGGTTGTTGACCCCGGTGGGACCGTTGACGATGGGGATGATCGCCTCGCGTGCCGAGCGAAACGGCTTGTCGTCTCCGGGGAACGGGGCTTCGTTCAGGTTCGGCGTGAAGGTCCCCATCTCGAGTGCCGAGAGGTCCTCATCCGAGACGTCGGTGCTCAAGTAGAGGATGGGGAACCCCTCGTAGAAGCCCTTGACCACCTTCAGCGTGACTTGCATCCCTGCGGTGTCGATGCTGATCACCCGGTCATGCAGGCCGGTGCTGTTGGCGATGTGGGGTGCGTTGTACACGATCGTCTCGGTGGAATCGGCGTTCGGATCGTCGAGTGTAAAGACCGGGCTGTAGTCCGCGTCGCCGACCGATCCGGGTGTGGTGCTCGGGTCCAGCGGGAAGAGCTGCGGGCCGGGCACCAGGTTCCGGGTGGGGCTGAAGTCAACGTTGCCCGAAAACCGGACGACCGGGAAGTTGTTGGGGTTGCCTCCGCCGCCACTCACCTCGGTGGCCCGCTGCACGGCCTTGGTTCTAGCCGCGTGGACCATCTTGGGAGCCCAGTTCAGTCCCAGCCGCACCGCCTCGTCCAGGTTGTTGGACTCGGTGATGACGTAATACACCGCGTCGCCGTTGGTGTCCTCCCCGCGATAGAGCGGCAGCACGGCTGTGGCCGCGGTGGTGTCCAGGCTGATGACGCTGGCCAGGTTGTTGGGGAGGACCGGGTCTCCGGGCTGCCCCGGGTTATTTGCGGTGGGGTTGTCGTTACCGCACGCGCCGATGCTCAGTGCTGCGGCTAAGACCAGCAGACCACTCCATAGTTTAGGCATCGGCGTTTTCCTCAGTTGGCCACAAAGTCCGGTGCAAGTGTGGTTAGTATGCCGCGAGACCGGCGACGGCCGGGAAGGCGGGCAGCGAACCCCCCCCCACCTTGGTCAGGGTCCCGTCGCTCTTCACCTTGGAACGCGTTGACCGCGCGGGTCGCCGGATTGGCGAAGCCGACGTCGATCACGTAGAGGTACTTGCCGTCTCGGCTGAAATCCTGGTCCCGTGGGCCCTGCGCCTGAGCCGTCCGCCCCGCGATTGTCTGGAGCAGCGTGATCGCGTCGTTCGAGGCAATGCGGTAGCTCGACAGGGTGCCGCTGCCGAAGTTCGTGATGTAGGCATATTTGCCGTCCCCCGTGATCACGGTCCAGCAGACATCGGTCTGGGTATCGGGCACGCTGGCGCTGACGCTCCGAAAGCCGCCCGCAATGCTGTAGGAGGACGCCGAGGCCGCCCGGGAGCCGCGTTGTGAGCCTCGGTGACCACGAAGATTCCATCCGATCTGAAGGCGAAGCCGAACGGCGTCTCGCCGTTGGAATTGTGTACCGTCGGCCCGCTCGCCAGGCCGTCCGACCCTACGGTATAGGTGTCGATGATGCTCGTCGCCTTCTCCGTGACCACCAGCGTGCCGCCATCCGGGCTGAACGACACCTGTGCCGGTGCCGGCGCGGTGCTGCTACCGCTCACGCTGCCGCTCAGCGGGCGAGTGGAGTGGGAGAGATGCGAAAGCCGTCCGCTGTTATTGAGCGTGAATGCCGTGATGTTACCGGCGCCCCCCGCATTGAGGACGTAGAGCAAGTTGCCCCGCAGGGCCAGACTGAACGGCATGTCTCCGTGCGAGCGAACCTTGTCGGTGAGTCTGAGTCGCCCATCCGACACCGAAAAGACCGAGATCTCGTCGCTGCCCACGTTGGTGACCAGCAGCCAACGGTTGTCGTCGCTCAGGATGACGGAACCTTGGGAGCCGAGTCGCGGCATCCCGGTTCCCTTGCCACCGGTTGCGAAGGTGCCGATCAGGTCGAGTGGTCCATTGGGCGCTCGGCGGTAGGCGACGATCTCGTTCCTGCTGGCGTCGTTGGTCTGGACATAGACGGCCCCGGACGGCCCGCTCGCCCTATGGTCGAAGCTGGATTCTTGATCTGGTGCCGTGGGGGCTGGAGTGTCCTGACATGCGGCAAGCGCCAAGGTGGCCAGTACGGCGCAGAGCGTAACGGATTTGGCCATTGCTTTCGAGGGGTTCATGACGGGCATGCCTCAGCGGTATGGTGGGGAGACGATTCCGTACACGCTGCGCCTCGTGAGACGGCACGGGTTCCCCTGATTCTGCTGACGTGCCTGGCGCAATGTATCGGTCACTGGTGCAGGTACAATGCAGCAGATCAGACGAGATCGGAAATCTGTATCACATGTCGGTGACGTATGTGCAACAGAAGGCGGTTCTGAAATCATCTGATGCGGATTTTGCGAAACTGAACTCTAGGAGAGCGCCCAACTGATTCATACCTTCCGCCCATGAGCTTACGACGTACTCAGATCGCAGAGCAGCTTCGCCAGCGGTTGCTGAGTGGCATACATCTGGGTGGACTCGCTCCGGGAGCGAGGTTGCCGAGCGTCCGGGACCTCGCGACTGAGTTCCAGGCCGATCCGCGCGTCGTCATGGCCGCCTACCGCGAGCTGGAGAAGGAGGGGCTGGTCGAAGTCAGGACCCGTGCTGGGATCTTCGTCGCGGCAGCGGACTCATCCGAAAGTCAGCTGCAGCGCCGCACCGCGGACTGGATGGTGGACGTGCTCATGGAGGGTCTGGGGCGAGGGATCGCTGCTCGCGAGTTCCCGGAGCGGCTGCGGCAATCCCTGGAAACTCGCCGGCTGCGCGCCGCCTGCATTGAGTGCAATCACGATCAGATCGCGTCGCTGGCCGAAGAGCTGCACCAGGACTATGGCATGGATGCGAGTGGAGTCGACACCTTTACGCTTTTGTCGGACCCGGAGCTGCCTCAGGACGTGCAGCGGGCCGATCTCCTCATCACCACCCGGTTCCACATCATCGAAGTCGAGCCGGTCGCCACCTCCCTGGGGAAGCCGTGGATGGTAGCCGAGCTGCGGGTCGACCCCTTCGTGGATATCGCCCACCGGCTGCCGAAAGGTCCGGTCTATTTCGTGCTGACCGACCCTCGATTCGCAGCCAAGCTAGCCAGGATCTATAAGGAGTCGCCTGGCGCGGCCAACCTCCACGCCCTCATCGTCGGACGCGACGACATCGCTCAGATACCCGAAGATGCCCTCATCTACGTAACCCGCCTGGCCCGTGAGCGCCTGGGCCAGAAAGTGCTTCCCGAGGGTTTTGTCCCTGAGGTGCGAGCATTTTCGCGGGCGACGTCCCGTCAGATCTTCTCATTCATCGTGAGGGCAAATCTCACGGCCCCTACCCGGCAGCCCTCATGATCGCGCGACGAACGCAGATCGCGGACACGATCCGAAGGCGCCTCTTCAGTGCCATGCATTTGGGCCTGGTCAAGCACGGGGGCAGACTGGCGAGTGTACGCCAGCTCGCGCAGGAGCTGGAGGTGGACCTGCGAGTAGTCCTGGCCGCTTATCGCATACTCGAGGCGGAAGGGCTGGTGGAATTGCGTCCACGCTCGGGAATCTTCGTGGCACCTGCGGCTTTGTGGGGTGCGCCGGCGTCGGCCGTACCGGCGGATTGGATGGTGGAAGTGCTCATGCAAGGTCTCCTCCACGGCATGCCAGCCTTGAGAATGCCGGACGGGCTGCACCGCTGCCTCGAGACGCTCCGTCTCCATGCCGTCGTCGTGGAGTGCAATGCCGACCAACTCTACTCTGTCCCGGCGGAGCTTCGGCGGGACTACGGCCTGGAAGTGACCGCTCTGGACATATGCTCATTGAATGGCGATGGCCGACTCCCAGCGGCGCTCCGGCAGGCAGACGTACTCGTCACCACACCCTTCCATAAACCACTGGTGGATCGCCTCAACCTGGCCGCCGGCACGCCAAGAGTGGTGATCACGATGTGCACCGACCTGTTCGTCGAAGTGAACCGGCTGCTTCCGACAACGGCGGTCTATTTCGTGGTGGTGGATCCCCGGTTTGTGGCCAAGCTGCGCAAGATTTTCGAGAGGACGCCCGGAGCGGCCAACCTGCGCCCCCTGGTCATCGGGCAGGACGACCTCAGCGGAATTCCCGATGAGGCACCCACCTATCTGACGCAGCTGGCGCGGCAGCAGGTCGGGGACAGACCGACACTCAGACGGGTCTTGCCTGAAGCGCGGATCTTCTCCGAGGAATCCTCCCGCCAGCTGCTCTCGTTCATTGTGCGCACAAATCTCCAGGCACTCGCGGGCATGAAGCGAGTCTGACCCCGGCCTTATCGCGGTTACGTTGGCCTCAGTGGTTCGTGTCCAGCCTTCGCAGGAAGGCCGCCATGTCCGCGCGCTTCCTGCCATCCGCGAGATAGAACGGGTGCGGTGCGGTGGGCCCACGGCTCGGATCGAGCAGGTTGTCCAGACTGGGCACAGTGTTGTCATGCAGGAATACCGGCTTGCGCCCGAGGTCCAACAGCAGAGGCAGAGCCGTGCCGCGGATCTCGCCGCGCAGGCTGGCGTTCACCACCGCCATCTTGTCGTCGAAGATGGAGTTCGGGGTGTTGAGGACCGGGTTGAGCGGAGGCTCCCGTTGCGCTAGCGTGACCGGCGCATCACCGGGAAAGATGGTGTTCATGGGAACCATCATGGCGGGAACGGGCTTGCCCTGGTCCACGTTGTGGCAGGCGGTGCAGCCGGCGGTGCGAAACATCTCCCGTCCGCGCTTCGCTGCGTCCGCGTCGACCTCGGCGCCGCGTGGAGCCTCCAGGTGGGCCAGGTACGCGTTCATTGCCAGGAGCTTGGCATCGTCGACCCGGATCCCGAGTGGGGCGTCTTCGGTGCCCGGCTTCGGGTGCGGGCCGGCCTTGACGTAGGGATAGCCGGTCACGCCTGTCGCCGCGAGAACCTTGACGTAATCGTCGGCAATCTCGTCGCCGGCGGCGCCACCGAGCTTGTGGAGGAACGCGCGACCGCCGGGGGTAGTTAGAGTGGTCTGATCGAAGAGCCCGGTGTAGACCAGATTGCTGAAGTTATCCAGCCGGGCAATGGTGCCCTCGCTGCCAAACGGAGCCGCGAGATCCTGCCGGAACAGCGGCGTGGTGTGCATCGGATCGCCGTTGCCATCGAAGGTATCGTCGAACATCCCCACCGGATAAAAGGCCGGGTTGGACAGATAAGCGTCCACCTCCGCCTCGGTCGAGTTCTCCGTCAAGCCGGTCGGTGCGCGACCGATCGTCTTGCCACCGTTAGCCTTGAGCGAGAGCTGGAGCACCGGATAGAGCGCCCGGGAGTTGGCCGCCGTCGCGAAGATGGTGCCGATGTTCAGGTTGTGGTTGGTTCGGCCGTCCTGCCGGTGCCCGATCGACCCGCCAGCCGGCAAGTTGAAGACCGCGCCGTCGGTGATAGTGTGGCAGAGGGCACAGCTGGCCCCGACCTTGTCGCCCCGGGTCGCGTCGAGCACCCCATCGCCATCGGCGTCCTTGATGGGCATGCCGATGACGGCGTTGGAATTAATAAGTTTGACCGTCGTGGCGGGGTCATTGAGCAGCGGCGAGGTCTTTCCGGTCGGGTCGGCGCGGAGCTCGGCCTTTATGGCCTTGGCAACGGCGGGGTCCAGCGAATCCAGGTCGATGCTGACACCAAGTTGCAGGGCCTTGAGAGGCGTCACCTTCGCCGCCATCATTCCCTCCGGCAGCCGCACGGCATCGGTCCAAAACCGCTCGTTTCCAAACGTCTCGAACCGGAAGACGTCCCGTCCCACACTCGCGTCGCCGTCCTTGCGGGGAGCCGCCGTCCCCGGATTGGCGGGGCCGTCGGAACCGGCCATCTCACCGGTGGCTCGCTCGGAACTACCTTTGGCGCAGCCGCCCAAGGCCGCGACGACAATCGTAACCAACGCGACCCGCAGTTGTGCGGCCGGCCAGCCGTGGTGTGCGCGCACAGTACCCCCAGACGAGAATGGGTTGCTACGCCCTCGGTCGCGACCCAATGTAGGGGTCGCTGGAGCTCCCGCAATGCAACAGATGGGTTGAAGTTTCCGAACTGGTACATCGACGTACTAGCTCTTCCGGAGCCTTCATTAAGTGCCGGTGAGAATGAGCACAAGACCAAAACACTACTAAAACCCCGCTGTTACTAGCGGGGCGTTAGTGTCGGGCTGAGCCTTCTAGACGATGAACGGTCCCACGATTGCCTCGACGTCTGCCCGGAGCAGCGGTTCGTCAAATGCCTCTGACGCACTAGCGGCATTGCCGAACTGGGCCGTGTCGATCCCGGGAACTCCCTGAGTGGTATTCTCCTCGCCGTTGTAGATCGGCTGAACCGCGGCGGAAGCGATGCCGCTCTGATTCCCGGTGATCCACCCCTTCTGGCCCCGGAGCCGGCGAACCGCCGACGCGTGGCGAGCCTCGACCGAGTGGATCTGGAGGGCCGTGGTGAGAATGGCGTCGTTGGTCATCAGATTGCCCGCCTGACCCTTGTAGGCCCGGACGCCGGTGTCCTCGAAACCCTGAGACAGCGCCTGGAACGTTGGGTAGTCGGTGAACGGGTCGGGGAAGGTGTTCCCGGCCGTAAAGTCGAAGGTGGGCTTCGGGACTGGCGTGCCCCCCCCCGAGGTGATCGTACTGGTGAGCAGGGCCACGTGCGCGGCCTCGTGGGTGCTGATGGTCTGGAAGATCGGCGTAGCTGCCGAAGGGATGACGCCCGAGCCCAGCCCGGTGCGGTAGAACTCGTCTTCGAGGTATTCGAGGGTGAGCGCGAAGTTCAGCACGTCGATGATGGCCTGCGGCAGGGTACCCGACTGGGCAAAGGCCCGCTTGGCCATCAATCCGAACGCGACCGGCATCGATGCGATGGCGAGCGCGCCGGCCATCTTGCCGCTCCTGGTCAACGCGCCGCGCCGGGATACCTGCTCGGCGAGATCGGCGTCCAAGGAGCCGAGAATGGTCTTGGCTTTCATGTGTGGTGGCTCCTCAGGTGGTCGGCAGATTGTTGGCGGTAATCGTGGTCGTGATGTACGGGTCGGCCAGGGTGAGAACCTCGCTGGGCGTGAACGCCCGGTCCAGGCCGTTGCCATTCACCACATCGCTCCCGGCAAAGGAGTTGGCCACAAGCAGGTCGCGAATCGCGGCGGCATGCCGGGCCTCCACCGAGACGATCTTGCCGGCCAGGAGGAGGTAGTCGGGGCTGAGGAGGAGCTTGCCGGCGCCGTTATAGGCCGCCACGCCGAGGTCCTCGAACGTCTTGGCCGCGCCGAGGACGCTGGCGCGGTCGGTGAAGGTGATGCTGGTGAAGTCCACCGTGAGATTGGCGATGGCGGCTGATCCGAGTGCCGCCTTCAAGAAGTCGCGGTGGATGACCTCGTGATTCTTGATATCCGTGAGGATCGACTGCTCGCCGGCGTTCGCGCCGGCGTAGAAGCTGGCCACCACCTGGGTATAGAACGCCGCCTCGAGCTGCTCCAGCGCGTAGGCATAATTCAGGACACCGGGGTCTCCTGACCCGAGATCGACCCCCGTCGGGGGGGTAGGGCCGTTATTGTCACTGCATCCGACCGCGGCGACCGCGATGGTGATGCCGGACCATTGGAGAAAGGTCCGCCGGCCGGTCGACCGGGCCAGCCGGTCGAGAAAGCGGAGCTCGCTGTCTTTCTCAGGTAACTTCGTGCTCATATGCGCCGACTCCTTGGCCGTCATTGAAGTGTTTGTCCCGGTCCTTATTAACCGGCTGGCGTAGCACCAGGTTCTTAAGGCTACGCCCGAAGGGGCCCTCTGGATCTCTGAGGCCCCGCCTATCGTTGCGACGTGGCCGTGTTCACCGCGCCGAATCCCTTTCGGAGCCCCTCGGCAGCCTGCTGCTCGGCCTGCTTGGCCTCGTCCACCACCGCCCCCATGCCGAAGAACTCGTGGGCCACGCCCTCGTAATTCTTGTAGTCCACCTCCACGCCGGCGTCCTTGAGTCGGTCGGCCAACTGCTTTCCTTCCGAGCGGAGCGGATCGATCTGATCGGTGATGACCGTCGCTGGGGACAGCCCGTTGAGATCGGCATTCACGAGATCGACGAGCGGGTTCTTGCCGTCTTCCGGAGTCCGCAGGTACTTCTCGAAGAACCACTGCATCATCGGCTTGTTAAGCGGTTTCGCGTCGGCGTTCTCCTGGTAGGAGGGCGTGTTCACGTCGTAGCCGGCGATGGGGTAGACCAGCACCTGATGGACCGGGAGCTGGACCCCGCTGTCCCGCGCCATCATCGATACCGCAGCGGCGAGGCCGCCGCCTGCGCTCTCCCCCATCACGGCCACCTTCGAGGGGTCGCCCTTGAGCGACTTGGCGTTCTTCAGGACCCAGCGGTACGCCGCAAAAGCATCCTGATGGGCGGCCGGGAATTTGTGCTCCGGACCCTGCCGGTAGTGCGAGGACACCACCACCGCCTTGGCCAGGTTGGTTATCGCTCGAGGTGAAGCGTCATAGGTGTCGAGGTTCGCGATTACCCATCCGCCGCCGTGGTAGTACACCACTACCGGGAACGGGCCGTTGCCCTTGGGCGTGTAGATCCGGATCGGAATCGCTCCGCCGGCACCGGGGATCGTCCGGTTCATCACATTGCCGACCGGCTCGGGTGCCGTACTCTTCCCTTGCTTCTTGAGCAACGCCCTGACCCCGTCCGCCGGGCTCGGCTGCCGCCGAGCGGCTGGTGCGGATAGCTCCGTGATCGGCTTGGGATGGAGCGCGGCGAGCTGGTCGAGCACGGCCTGCATCTGCTGGTTGGGCTTGGCCGAGGCGTTCCGGGCCTCTGCCCCCGAGCTCGACGTGGAATCCGATCCCGCCACGGCGGTATCGATTTGACCGGTGTCCACTCGCTGGCCTTTGCCGGGCGAGCAGGCGACCGCAGCGGCGGCAAGCGTGGCAACCAGCGTGGACGTGCATGCGCGAGATGATATCAATCCCAAATCCTCCTCTGAGCTCCGGCTGGAGCCCTGGGTACGTGGTAATCAGTGAGGGTCTTACCGCGATCGACCGAGGTGGGAGATGGCGGAGAACCAGCCGGAGGATGCCGAGTCCGATTCGCCTAGTCCGTGATCGAGATCACGTAAGTTGCAACGGGAGAACGAGTTAGTTAGAAACTACGGAAGGGCGGGTACCACTTCTACGTCGCCAACCTGGATGCGGATCTCCCCAAGCATCCACGATGGGATGGCCGGCGTACGTAGGTATGAGCCAACACGCGATGCCTCAACCACCGACCCTGGCCCCGACCGGACTCATCGATCTCGACGAGACCTTTCTCCCGGTTGGCCGGATGCGCCAGATCGCGCGAGTGATCGATCTCGAGGGCGACACTATCGGGGGACAGATGACGCTGGGTCGGGATCACTGGGTCTGGCCCGAGCACTTTCCCGGCGATCCGGTGTTTCCCGGCACTCTGCTGATCGAAGCCGCTGGGCAGCTCCTGGCCTTGTGGGCCTGGGCTCAAGGGAGCCGTGGGCGCCCCCGCCTGATCCGGACGGGAGCGGAGTTCCACAACCCCGTGGGCCGCGAGGTCACCCATCTCGATCTCCAAGCGCAGGTGCGCCGCAAACGACACCTGTACTTCGGCAGCATACAGGTGTCATCGGGCGACTTGAAAGTGGCGACGCTGGACGCAGTGCTAGCTGTCCTCCCGCCGCTCTCGGCCGCCTAGCCAAGTCCCCGCCGACGTTCCGTTGACGGTCCGCTCGATGCTCCCCTGGGCAAGACCGGTCACGGTACGGTCGCTGTTGTGCCGCACCGTGGTGGTGTCGTTGGAAAAGCCGAGGGGAAGCGAGGGGTACTTCAGGATGTGTTGGTGGGGGACTACTCGACAGCCACGATCAGCGCGTCGCCTGGTCCAGCTGAGCCACTGCATCCACCACCGCGGCCGGCTGTTCCTCCTGGATGTACTGCCCCGACCCTTTCACGCTGTCGGTCTTGAAGTCGGGGAGCTTCTCGCTGAGCAGCTCACGCTGGTCGCTGGTCACCTCGGACGGGTGGGACACGGTTCCGACCAGGAGCCGCACCGGTACCTCGAGCTCGTGAAGCCGGTTGGCGAGCGAGTCGGTCTCCTTCGACTTCGACATCCGTTGAAAGGCATCAATCGAGCCGCTCATGTCCGCGGTCTGCCCCGCCGTGTATCCCCGGATCACCGCGTCGGTCACCCAGGTAGTGTCACCGGAATTGCGGACGATCTCCTTCCGCACGTCATGCCGGAGCTTCGACTCGTCCACCGCGAACTTGGTGATCATGCCGCCGAACTTGAAGGCCTTCTTCATGCCCGGGGTGGCCGCGCTCTCCGCCGGGCCGCCGTCGATCGAGAGCAGCCCACGAACCAGGTCGGGCCGGAGGATGGCCAGGCGAAACGCGATCGCGGCACCGCTCGACTGCGCGACGAAGAGCGCCTGCTTGACGCCGAGCTGGTCGAGCGCATTGCTGATCCGCACCGTCTGGGCGGTAAAGGAGTAGTCCGCCTTCTTGGGATGGGAAGAAAAGCCGTAGCCGAGCGGCTCGATCACGATGGTGCGATAGCCGAGTGCCACCAACGGGCCGGTGATGCGGCGGTAGCCGTAGGCCGCGCCGAAGATGCCGGGGATGAGCACGAGCGGTTCGCCGGTGCCGCGGCTGGTGGTACGAAGGACCTCACCCGGGGCCACTTCAACATTGCGGATGACGGCGCTGATGGCGCTGTCGCCTGGTGCCGAGAGTAATGCGAGCGTGAGCAGGAGCATCGGAATCTCGGAGGGGAGGAAAGAGAAGGGGCCGGTGCAGCGCACGGCCCCCTGGAGTCATGTCGAATTGTCGGGGTGCCTGCCGGCGCCCCACGTCTGCAACCTACCCAATCGCTCCCATGAACACAAACCGCGCGGCTAGCTAATTGGTGTCCATGAGGTTAAGCTTCAGTTACCCTCTAGAACATCAAGGCCTAGAAGCATCAAGGCGGAGGCTTCCCTCACCATCATGACAGGTCCCCAATGGCCAATCCCACTGCTCGTCCCGGCCGCTCAGCGCCGGAAGAGCTTCCCAAGTCCCTAACAGATCGTGTGATGGCACGCGTTGACGACGCCCGGATTGCGGTGGATCGCCGTGAAGGCGCCACCCGTCCCAAGTCAAAGCGCCGCAAACGTACGCCGGTCGAATCATCCGCTGCTGAACCAAGCGCTCAGGACCTGCGCGAGTCCCAGTCGCTCAAGCGGGTCTTTCGCGATCTCGGACTCTCCTACCGGGAATATCGGCGCCAGACCGGCGAGCCGGTCGCCCCTGCCGTGCGAGCAGCCGCCTACAACTTCAAGGCCGCCCCCAGCCTCACCTCGCTGGTCTCGGTGGCGGTCTTCCTCGACGAGCTCGATATCCTGACCTGGTAGGCCAACGACAGGGCCTCGTCTCACTGAGGTCTTGGCGGCGGCCCCTCGGGCCCGCCGGGAAACTCGCCCGGCGGCGGACCGGGTGGATGGGGATGCTGTTTCCGGATCGCCTTCGCCTTCTTCCGCTGCTCCGGCGTGAGCACGGAATCGAGGGCTCGGCGGGTACGGGTGATGATCGAGTCGAGTTGGGGCTGAACCTGCCCGCACCCAGCGTAGCTCGCGCCCCTGCCGGTCCATGATCGAATCGATCCTGATCTGCTGATCCGGCGTCAGCCCGACCTCCCTCGCAAAGCGATCCCGGAACTCACCATCTCGCGGCCCTCCGTGGGGCCCGTCGTGCCAGGGACCATGGTGCATGTGCGGCAGCAGGATGAGCCGGTCGGCCGCGACGCCCGCAATTCCCCCCGCCAGAACCGCAACCAGCAGCACCAGAACAGCCAGCAGCGGCCCACCAGGCGCCTTTCGTTCCGGACGTGGGTCGGTCATTGGTTGACCGCCTGCTCCAGTAGCCAGTCGTTCCCTTCCGGAGCGATGAGGTGGCCGGTGAGCCGGCTTCCCGATGCGGGCTCGGAGAAGGCAGCCAACACCAGCGTACTGTCGGAGCCCATGTCCGTGCTGTAGCTGCTGAGAGCAGTTGCGGTGCCACTGACCTGAACGAGCATGCCCGCCGCGAGAGAAGCGGCCAAGCCCACCGGTACGGCGACCCGGGTCCAAGCCGAGATCCATTCCCACCACCGAAACGCCGGCGCGCCGAGCTGGGCCAGCCTTGGCCGGGCCGCCGCGAGTATTCTGCGCCGCAAGGCCTCGAGGTCGCCCGTCTGCCGTGCGGCCTCGATCCGCCGCAGGGCCTTCCCAAGCTCCGGATCCCGCTCCGGATCGCGAAAGAACCCGCTCATTCCATCCATCCCTTCAGCGCCTCGCGCAGGGTTCGCCGTGCCTGATGCAGATGCTACCGTACCGTCACCTGACTCACGCTGAGCATGCTGGCTACCTCTTCGGTTGAGTGTCCGTCGATCTCGAATAGCGAGACGATGAGTCGCTGGCGATCGGGGAGCTCTTGAAGCGCTTTGTCCAGCGACTGGCGCAGCTCGGCCCGCTCAGCATCCCGGTGAGGGCTCGATTTTCCCGCGAACGTCTCCGGATCGTGCGACTCGGTCCGGCGCACCGACTGCTTTCGCCGCTGATCGATGCCGGTGTTGATCACCAGCCGGGTGAACCAGGGACCAAAGGCTCGTCCCACATCGAAGGTCGCGATTCGATCCAGCGCTCTCAGAAACGCATCCTGCACCAGATCGTCGGCGTCGTCGGGATCCTGCATCAGGCGGCTGGCGAGAACGCGCGCCCGCGGCAGGTAGCGCTGCACCAGGGCGTCGAACGCCCCGGTATCGCCGCCCTGCACCCGGACCAGGAGCTCTCGATCGTCGATCGGCTCCCCGGCGGCGATCATGCTGGTTCTATCTCCGACTCCTCGACGTTGGGGTTGGGGCCGGCCTGGTGGGGGGCCGGGCGCCCTCCCGCTTGCCTTCATATACGGAACAGGGAGCCGCTTCGTTGGGGAGAGCTGGGAGCTGGGAGCTGGGAGCTAGGAGTCATGAGCTAGGGGCTCCCCAGCTCCCAGCTCCCAGCTCCCAGCTCCTAGCTCCCAGCTCCTAG
>JBBQXQ010000046.1:0-22987 GCA_038209515.1 Gemmatimonadales bacterium | reverse complement strand
GTATCACCGGCAACGCCGAGAATTTGCTCGGCTTCCGTGTAGTAGGGCTCGAGCTCGTGGTAGGTCCACGGCCAACGTGCGCCCGAGGCGCCCGCGATCTCGGGATCCTGCTCGAAATCCTCGGCACGGAACCGGAAAGCGACGCCGCCATAGAAGACTGACGGGCCACCAACGCAGTGAAACGCTCCCGCACGGGTTTCTCCCGTTTCGGTCATGACGCGGTAAGGGGATTCACTCGAGTAGTGCGAGGTCATTTGCCCTACCCCATCGGGGGCCCAGTTCTGCGGGCCGCGCGCCACCCAGTCGCCCCGCTCCACCATGAGAACCGACCAGCCCGCCTCGACCAGCACATGCGCGGTCATCGCGCCGCCGAACCCGCTGCCGATGACTATCGCATCGTAGGGCTCATGGCCTTCGTACCAGAGTCGATCGCTCATGCACCAGCCTCCGAGAGGTGTGGTTCCAATCTTCCAGGAGGCCGTTGCCCATTCGTGGCGTTGAGCGTGACCCGACCGGAGTCGGCCGGGTCACGGGTCTTGAGTGGCGTTAGTGAACCGATTCAGCTGAGGCGGTTCTGGTCGGCCCAAGCTGCCGGATGACCGCGACCACCGAGGCAGGCTGCTCTTCGAAGAGGTACTGACCTACTCCGGGAATGCTGTCGATGCTGAAGTCCGGCAAGCGGTCACGCAGCAACTGGACCTGCTTCGGCTCCACCCCACCCTCATGTGGTGCGGTTCCGATTACCAGGCGTACCGGGCAACGGATCAGCGGTAGGTGAGGCACCAGCTTCTCCGGCTCCCGGGCCTCACTCATCGCAAGGAAGGCCAGCAAGGTGCCGTCGAGGTCGGCCCTCGCACCGGCGGTGTAGCCATCCATGACCTGGTCGGTAACCCAGGACGCATTGCCCGACGCCGCGATGAGGCCCTTCCTCATCTGAGGTCGAATCCTCTTGATGCCGCCGAGCCACTTGACCCAGGGGGCGTAGCGCATGGCGCGCCGGAGGCCAGGTGTCGCCGCCTGTTCCGCGGGACCGCCGTCGAGGGCAATGAGGGCACGAACCCGGGCAGGGTGTCGATAGGCAAGGCGTAGCGCCATCGAGGCACCAAGCGAATGCCCCACCACGATCGCCGGGGGCTCGTCCAGGCTCCTGAGCACCGCGTCGAGGCGATCGGCCTGGGCCGTAAGAGAGTAGTCCGCTCGTTTGGGCCGGGGTGAGCGGCCGATGCCGAGCGGCTCGATGACGATCGTGCGGAACCCGGCGGCCGGGAGCATGACCAGCAAGTGGCGGTAGCCAAACGCAGAGCCGAACAGTCCAGGCACAAGGACGACGGTCTCACCCGAGCCCGCGATCGTCACCCGCAGCGATTCCTGGGGAGCGACAGGCACGAGATACTCCTGCGCTCCATGGGATGGCGAGGGCGTCTGGGAGTAGGCTGAAGCGAGCGGGAGGAGCGCTAAGGCGAGCAGTGAGCGGGGCATGGGGACCTCTCGAGGAGGGGAACGAAGAGCCGCCGTGGGCCATTGCCGTTCCTCGGAGCGACTCTTACGTTGGACAGACTGCCGCCTCGACGTTGCTCCACCGTTGCCCTCCCCGTGACCCCGCGGCGAGCGCCGGCTCGCACCACGGTAGCCATGATCCAGTTTCACACTCTAGGCAGGCTCGACCTGCGTGGACCCGACGGTGTCGAGCTACGTTCGGTCCTCCAGCAGCCCAAGCGGCTGGGGCTCCTTGCCTACCTCGCAGTCGCCTCGCCACGCCGGTTCCACCGCCGGGACACGCTGCTGGGACTCTTCTGGCCCGAGCTGGACCAGGAGCACGCCCGGGCCGCACTCCGCCGCGCCCTGTACTTCCTCCGAGCTGAGCTCGGTCCCGACGTGGTCACCGGCCGCGGTGATGACGAGGTCGGTGTGCCAGAGGCGGCGCTCTGGTGTGACGCAACGGCGCTCGAGCGAGCCCTCGATGGGGGAGAGCCGGAAGAGGCGGCTGGACTCTATCGGGGAACGTTCCTGGAAGGGCTATACGTCGCCGGCGCGGCTGCGGAGTACCAGGAATGGCTGGACCGGGAGCGGACCAGGCTGCGCGCCGGCGCCACCACGGCCGCCCGCAGAGTGGCCGATCAGAGGGAAGCCGAGGGACGCCTCGCCGATGCGGCGCAGTGGTGCCGGCGCGCGTTGGAGTTGAGCCCCGATGATGAGAGCGCGCTCCGCCGTTTGCTGACCCTGCTGGACCACATCGGTGACCGATCCACGGCGCTGCGGGTGTATGACGAGTTCGCCCGCCGCATGACCCAGGAGTTCGAGCTGGAGCCGTCCGTCGAAACCCGGCAGCTGGTGGAGACCATTCGTCGCCGGCCCGTCCCCTCTCCCCTCCGCGACGCGCTGACTACCCCGGCTGCCCCGCCTGTCCACGCTGCAAGGGTCGCGGTACTTCC
The DNA here is from genome assembly GCA_038209515.1 of Gemmatimonadales bacterium. Taxonomy (GTDB): domain Bacteria; phylum Gemmatimonadota; class Gemmatimonadetes; order Gemmatimonadales; family GWC2-71-9; genus CAVVWJ01. The sequence continues at coordinate 20,555 of JBBQXQ010000046.1, read as the reverse complement.
CTTCTCCGTCCGGGGAGATGCCCGGCTGGCCTATCTGAGAGAAGGGATGGTAGACCTGCTGGCCACGAAGCTCGATGGCGCAGGTGAGCTCCGGACCGTGGACCACCGCGCCGTGCTTCGGTTCCTCAACCACGACCAGGTGGCTCCGATTCCCGGACCCGCTGTCGCCGCGCACTTCGAGGCCGGCAGCTATCTCGAGGGAAGCATCGTGGAGGCTGGCGGCCGGCTTCAGGCGGGAGCTTCGCTGTATTCCCTCAACGGGCAGGTGCTCGCGAGCGCAAGCGCCACGGCGGGCAGCGAAGGCGAGATCTTCGAGCTCGTGGACGAGCTTGCTCACCAGCTGCTCGCTGCCCGGGGCGGCACCTCGGGCACCCGTCTGACCCGGCTGGCCGGGCTCACGACCACCTCGCTCGACGCGCTCAAGTCCTATCTGCTCGGCGAGCGGGAACTCCGCGCGGGACGCTACTTCGACGCCATGGAGGCGTTTCAGGCCGCGATCGACGCCGATCCCTCGTTTGCGCTGGCATACTACAGGCTGGCCGCATCCGCAGCGGGGTGTGCCTTGCCCGATCTGGCCCGCGAGCTGGCGGACCGCGGCTTCGAGTACCGGCAACGCCTCTCCCTGCGCGATCAGCTCGTCTTCAGTGCCCAGCGCGCCTGGCTCCATGGCGCGGTGGATGAGGCCGAGTCGCTGTACAACACCATCATTGGAACCTACCCCGAGGACCTCGAGGCGTGGTTTCACCTGGGTGACCTCCTGTTTCACTCCAATCCACTCCGGGGCAGAAGCTCGGTGGAAGCACGCGAGCCGCTGGAGCGCGTGCTGCGAATCGAGCCCGATCATGTCGGCGCCATGGTTCACCTGGTACGAGTGTCGGCCATTGAAGGACGGAAGGGCGAGACGCTCGACCTCATCGAGCGCATTCTACGAGCCAGTCCGGATGGGGATCAGGCGCTGGCAATGCGAGCCCTGCGGGCGTACACCACGGGAGACCGGGCAGCCATCGAACAGGTGTCCGCCGAGCTGCACACCGCGCGGGCCGTCACCGTGGCCATTGCATTCTCCGACGTGGCGCTCTACTCGGGGGATCTCGCCGGCGCGGTAAGCCTGGCCCGAAGCTTCATCCAGGTAGCACGGTCGCCGGAGCTCCGCGCCCTCTGTCATACACTGGTAGCGCACGTCGCACTGGCCGGAGGCCGTGACGACCTCGCGCGGGATCAGCTGGGGCTGGCCGAGTCGCTCGACCGGACCTGGGGCCTGGAAATGCGAGCCCTCTTCGCCATTCTGCCCTTCCGGCCGGTGGCACAGGCGGAGCTTGGGGGCGTGCGCCGTGCACTCGAGGAGTGGGATCCCGCCGGCGTGGCGCCGAGCATGTTCCTGATCTTTGCGATGCACAACGATCTACATGCTGCTCTACGCGTATACCTACTGGGATTGATCGACCTACGGCTGGGAGACGTGGCTTCTGCCGCCGAGCAGGCGGAAGCACTGGGGACGCTGGCCGGTCCAGCCGAAGGCCTGGGTGCCAGCTTGCTGGTGGAGCTCCAGGCAGCGATTACCTGGGCAGAAGGCCGACCCGACGAAGCGCTCCGCATCCTGGAGCAGTCGCACCCGCGGCTCTGGTTCCAGCTCACGGTGGCGTCACCGTTCTTCTCCCTCGCGTCTCAACGCTATCTGCGCGCGGAGCTGCTGCGCGAGGTCGGGCGCCGGGAGGAAGCGGCCGGATGGTACCGATCGATCGCCGAGCGATCACCCTATGAGCTGATCTACGCCGGCGCAGCGCAACGGCGCCTGTCGGAGATGAGCGAGCTGGCCCTCAACCGTTGATCGTCCGCATGCCCGCCTCGTGGTACCGATCGCCAACGGCAGCTCCCTTCGGCGCAACTTCCTCGACCTCCTCGAGATCGGCACTGGTGAACTCCACATCGAGGGCACCGATGTTTTCCTCGAGATAGCGGCGCTGCTTGGTTCCCGGGATCGGCACGATATCCTTACCCTGCGCCAGCAACCATGCCAGCGCCAACTGCGCTGGGGTGCATTGCTTCCGCCTGGCGATGTCCTCCACTCGCTCGACCAGATCGAGATTCTTCTGGAAGTTCTCGCCCTGGAACCGGGGTGAGTTGCGCCGGTAGTCATCCTCGGGCAAATCCTCGAAGGTGCGGAACCGCCCGGTAAGGAATCCCCGGCCAAGCGGGCTGTACGCCACGAACCCGATCCCCAGCTCGCGACAGAGCGGCAAGATCTCGTCTCCGGGGTCGCGGGTCCAGAGTGAATATTCGGTCTGAAGGGCGGAGATAGGATGCTCCTCGTTGGCCCGGCGGATCGTCGCCGGCGCCGCCTCGGACAGTCCGAGATAACGGACCTTGCCCTCTCGAACCAGGTCGGCCATCGCCCCCACCGTCTCCTCGATCGGCACCGTGCGGTCTACCCGATGCTGATAGTAGAGATCGATGTGATCGACGCCGAGCCGCTGCAGCGAGCCATTGCACGATTTCCTGACGTACTCCGGGCGGCCGTTCACCCCGAGAAAGCTGCCGTCCTCCCCCCGCTCGTTGCCGAATTTGGTGGCGAGAACCACCTGATGCCGCCGGCTCCTGATGGCTTTGCCAACGAGACGTTCGTTGGTGAAGGGGCCGTACATGTCGGCGGTGTCCAGGAAGTCGATCCCCAGATCGAGTGCCCGGTGGATGGTCGCGATCGACTCGGCGTCATTGCGCCCAGTGTAGAACTCCGACATCCCCATACAGCCGAGACCGAGAGCCGAGACCCTCAGGCCCTGCGGGCCAAGTGTACGATGTTCCATCGATGAGCTCCGTATCAGGTCTAGAGTCTAGGGTCTCGAATCTAGCGTCTAGAGTCAAGTGTGCATGCGAGTATCGCCCTCACGACCTTGACCGTAGACCCTTGACCCTAGACCCTTTACTGGAGCTTCTGAACCCCTCTTAAGGACCCACGATGGCGACGGATCGGCAGTTGAACCGGATTTGTGTGTTCTGCGGGACGAACACCGGGTCGCGACCCGAGTACGGGGCAGCTGCCCGTGAGCTCGGCCAGATATTAGCCGGGCAGGACATCGAGCTGGTGTATGGCGGTGGCAGTGTCGGCATCATGGGCGAGTTGGCGGATTCCGTCCACGAGCACGGTGGTCACGTCACCGGCATCATCCCCCAGCAGCTCATGAAAAAGGAGGCGGCTCACACCGGGATTCGTAACCTGATCGTGGTCGCGTCCATGCACCAGCGGAAGTCGCAGATGGCGGATATGTCGGATGGATTCATCGCGCTACCGGGAGGGATCGGTACCCTGGAGGGCTTCTTTGAGATTCTCACGTGGGGCCAGCTTGGCATCCACGCCAAGCCATCAGGGATTCTCAACGTCGCGGGTTACTTCGATGCCCTTAGCGGGTTTCTGGATCACGCGGTGCGGGAGGGATTCCTGACCGAGGTCCACCGGCATGCCATCATGGTCGAATCAGAGCCCGGCCGGCTGCTCCAGCGCATGCGCGCCTACACTCCGCCCGAGGGTATCCCGCTCATGGGGAGGACCCATCGGTAGCGGCTTCGCCCGCGGGGCGCTACCGGCGCGCACCGGATCCAGCGAGCGCAAGAGGGGATTCGGGCCCAGCATCGGGACATACGACTTGAGGCGGAGGAAGGGTTGCTCCCAGAGGTGCCAGGACACGAGGGCGAGGCCGGCGGAACCGGCGGTGAGAAGCCCAGCGAAAACGGCCTGTCCCACCAACTGTGACCCCAGGAGGTGGGCGAAATAGGGCACGTCGAACCCCCCGCGGATAACCAGCAGCAGCAAGAGAGGATGTAGCACGTAGATCCCGTAGCTGTAGCGGCCGAAAAAGCGGAGCGCGGGAGTCTGCCAGAGCGCGTCGAGCCGCGAGCTCGTCCTTTGAGACAATGCGCCCGCCAGGAGCCCTACGCACACCACCGCCAGAAGTGGATAGCCCACCGACTGCATTGCCAAGGCATCAACCACCCGCCCATCGGCCGTCATCAGGATGGCGGCCAAGGCTGCGGCCGACCCCAGGACGACCGGTTTCAACCAGCGGGCGAATTTGTCGATGCCGCCTGGCTCGCGTGCCGTCGCTGCCAGCCAAGCTCCTAGCGCCAGCGGATCCAGGTGGGTTGGGGTGAGCACGTACATGACCAGCCCCGGTTGGCCTGCTTCCCGGAGAACCAGCCGTACCACGAGGCTGCCGATGATGGCTCCGACGCACACCGCCTTGAGCCGGCGCTGCGGCAGAAGCCAGACCACCAGAGGCCAGATCAGGTAGAACTGCTCTTCCACCGCCAGCGACCAGAAGTGCATCGTCTCCAGCGGGATGGATTCCCAGGAGCCGGCCCGCGCGATCATCACGTTGGAGAGGTAGCCCCAGTGCCAGCCCTGCGAGTCGAGGAGGTTTCGAGTTTCGGTGGGGCTCAGCACTCCCAGAAGTGGCAGGCCCAGGAAGAGCAGGAGCAGGCAGCCGTAATACAGTGGGAAGATTCGGAGCAGGCGGCGCAGATAGAAGTTCCGGAAGAACCGCTCGCCGCCCTTCGCGTCCAGCAGGATGCCTGTAATCAGGAAGCCGGATAAGCCGAAGAACAAATCCACCCCGACCCAGCCCACGGCGGCGCCCCGGCTGATCAGGTGTTCCAGGGTGGTCGCGGGCTGCAACCGGATGCAGTGCTCGATCAGGACCAGCAGAATCGCCAGCCCCCGCAAGCCGTCCAGTGCGGGAACGTGAACGGACGGATAGTAGGCCTTGCGCAACACTGACAAGGCGGCGCCTCAGCAGAAAGTCGGATTGAGATAAGAAAAACGGGGCGGTCCCGCCCCGGATCGGCAAGCTTCGCAAGAGGCACGCCAGCGGAGTCAGGTTGGTTTCGTGGAGGCGGCAGCCCAGTCTGGTGTGGCGAACTCTTCGGGAGGCGGCTTCCGGCCAAAGCGCTTGACGTACTCCCGAGTGAACTCGGCACCAAGCAGAATGATTTGTGCCGAGTAGTAGACCCAGACCAGCACGACGATGACGGATCCTGCCGCGCCATAGGTCGAGGAGAATGCACTGCTGCCGATGTAGAAGCCGATCAGCGACTTTCCGATGGTAAAGAGCCCGGCCGTTACCAGCCCTCCCACCCACACGTCCCGCCAGGCCAGCTTCACATCCGGCAACACTTTGTAGATCATCGCGAAAAGCGCGGTGATCACGACCAGTGACACCAACACGTCGAGCGCCTCCCAGAGTACGGCCACGCCAGGAAACGCGGTTCCCATGTAGGTGTGCAAGGCCGCCAGGGCAGCGCTCACCACCAGGGAGGTGAGCAGGAGAAACGCGAAGCCCAGGACCAGCCCGAAGGAGATCAAGCGCTGTTTCAGCAGCGCTTGGAGAAAGCTCCCGCTCTGCTTCGGCTTGACTCGCCAGATGGCGTCGAGGTCGGTCTGCAGCTCGAGGAACGCACCCGTGGCCCCGAGAAAAAACGTGATAATACCAATGATGGTGGCGGGAATGCTGGATGAGGGCCGCGCTGCCCCCTCGAGCATCCCTTGCACGGCCTGGGCACCCTGACGACCCACCAAGCCCTCGATCTGACCCACGATTTGTCCGCGGACCGCATCCTGGCCGAAGGCGAGACCGGCGATGGAAATGGCCACTATGAGAATGGGAGCGAGGGAAAACAGGGTGTAGTAGGCGAGCGCCGCCCCCATCCGCGGCACATTGTCGCCCCACCACCCCACAAAGGCGCGCTGGAGCACGGTCCAAAGGCCGGCAGCAGTCATTGGGGATGCGAAAGAGATGCTTGGTCGACTTCAACGAACAAGTAAGGGGTCTGCTCCAATGACATATAGAGTTTATCTGGGGCGAGTTGAATGCCGGCCTCGAAGTAGTGATTGAGGACCTTCGGCACAACGTTCACCAGGGTGACCGAGTCCGCAAGCTGACGGGCTCCGTTGCCTGGTAGAAAAAAGGCGCCAAAGGCGCCGAACCGCTCCCGAGCCTGCGCCGGAGATACAGCTTCTGCGCTTTTCGCGTCGGAGTATCGCAGAGAATTCGTTCCGTGGTCGCCGACCAGGAGGATGATCGGGGCTGGCGCTGAACGCTGTAGAAGAGTGGTGACCGTTCTCAGCAAGAGAGTGTTCAGACAGCGCACCTGGTTGATGTATGCGTCCTGCCTGCCCTGCCCCCAGCCACCAGTGGGGCGAGTTCGAAGGGGGTGGCAGCCGGCATCGACGACATACGGGTAGTGAGGGTTGAGGATGTGGGCTAAGGCAAATGTCGGCTTCTCCCGTGAAGGCACCTGCTCAATGGCTGCGAGGGTCCGCTTTACGTGATCGGCGTCGTAGGCATCGTTTTTGTGCAGCGGACCAAGTGGGGTGGTGCTGACGAACGCGCGTCGCAAGTCCGATCGAGTCGCTTCCCGAGCAGGATTGAAACCGCTCCAGGCCCGAAATTCCCAATCCGCGTTCCGGTTGTGCTGGGTCGATATCCACCATTGGGAGGGGAAGAAAAGGAACTCGTAGTCATGTGCCCGCAGGAAGGCCGCCGTCCGGTTGTTCTCCATCAGGTAATCGGGGAGCGTGGGATCGGTGTTGTGGGCGCCGAGCTCCTCTCCCAATTGAGTCAGATGGCTGAAGTTGAGGAGTGAAGGAAGTGATAAAAGCGTGTGGACGTAGTTACTGCGGATCAGCCGTGGAATGGTGAAGCCGAGCTGGCGCAGACTATCCTCGAACTGCCGGTTGTCGAACCCGAAGCGCTCCTGGAGCACGCTCGAGTTCGCGTATTCATCAAGGATGATGAGGTAGATGTCCCGCCGGGGCCCCTGGGCAGCCGGCGAGGCCGCGCTATTCACCAGGACTGGCGCAGCCAGCTCTCTTGCCAGATGACTGCCCCGCAGTGCCCTCCGAGCGGCCATCTGGTCTGTAGCGATCCGGAACCCTGACCACGCCACCATAAGAAGGCCAGTCAGAGCGAAGAACGTTGTGACCCGATCCAGGTATTGAGGACGCCGGGCCAACCACCGCACGGCGGCTGCCGTTACGAGCGCCAGGGCCATGACCGTCATGGCGGTCACCACCAGCGGGGCCGGCGTGTCGCGTGCAAGGCGATACAGACTCCGGAGCGCCGGGTAGGCATAAAACCAGAGGATTCCGGCGAGCACGACCAGCGGCACCACCGGGCTGGCCCAACCTCGGCCAGACACGAGCGCCACCACAGCGTACGCCAGAGCGCAAGCCGACAGCATAATGCCGATCAGTATTGCGATGTCGGCCAGCGTCGATCCGCCCGGATTACGCGTGAGAACGGTGAGGATGGGGAGGACGACGAAGAGGAACGGATAGAGAAGCCGGAGCCGTCGCATCATGTAGCCGCCTGAGGCGAGGCCGGCATGCAGTAGAGCCACCGCTCGGAGTCCTCGATCTGGGCGGCCGCCCGGATGCTGAAGTGCCGGGAGAATGCCTTCTCGAATCCCTCCTTGGTGTATCCCGGAAAGATGTCGGGCCTGCTGAGTAGCAGGCGGGCGACCTGGGGATCGCTCTTCGGCACAAACTCGATAATCAGGAGCTTGCCGAGTCGAGCGAGGTAGCTCGCCACCCGCTCGAGTGGGAGGTTATGCCCGATGGCCAGGTGGTGTATGAGAGCCAGGGCCAGCACGGCGTCGGCCGGACCGCGCTCTTCCACAGAGAGCCGCTCGCGTCCCGCCCACCCCTGTGCGGGTGAGGGATTCGTGAGGTCGAGGAGAAGCGGGAGTATCCCCGTCTCACCCTCAGCGCGGACCCGGCGGTAGTTCCGCTCCACAGCCGCCGGATCCACATCGAACGAAACCACGAGACCGGCTGCCTCACGAGCAGCCCGGCTGTACTCTCCGGTATTGGCCCCGAGGTCCCACACTGTACCCGGTCGTGATTCGCGCAGGTGGGTCACGATCAGATTCCGCTTCGACCTCGCCGCGGCCTCACTGTAATTGTTGTCTGTCGTATATTCGGCCCATTCAGTACCCGCCGGGCGCCAGGAGAGCCCCCGGATGGCAGCGCCAAGGTTCTTGACCAGGGTAAGCAGGCCTTTTCGGCTCATGGTCCGACCCTTTGCAGCCGAGCTCACGGCCGAGCCGGCGTACCGGCTTTGTGCCAAAGCGTGCAGGTGAATGTGCAACAGGCTGCTGGGGGATAGCCACGTCCGGCGAGGAAGGAGCCGGCTTCCCAGATCGAGCGGAATGCCGTCGAGGTACGACCGGAGGAGCGTACTGCAGCGTACGTCCCGCGTAGACATCAGGGTCAAGGGCAGGAGAAACTGCTCGCAGAATTGTTTATACGCGACCCACGCCTTCCCCTCCTCCAGAGGCTCGAGCGACAGCGTGTCGATCAGGACTGGCCGGCCCGCCTGAAACTGGACGTTGTAGGCGCTGCTGTCTCGAAGGGTAAACCCCCGTGCTAAGGCGCGTTCCTGGATCTCGAGCGTGAGACTCGCGGCGTCTTGCAGCTGCCCGAACGACCACTCGTAGGGATATGAGATGAAGGCGACCCGCTGGGGGCGAATGACGGCGCAGGCGTCGTTGGTCGCCGAGAACTCGAGCCCCACCTGTTCGTGAGGCACGAGCAGCCCGTCGCGAACCAGCTCATCGTACAGCCCCGAGGTAAGAAACGCCTCGAAGCGCTGACGAAAGCTGGTATTGATCTGACGATAGAGGGTGCCGTCGCGGCTGTAAACGAAACCGCTAGGATCGCGGAACGATCCCTCTACGGCTTGCCAGCCCACCGGCCTCGGCGCGGGATCAGGTGTTTGAAAAAATTCTTGACAGCCTCTCGCACGCGGCTGGCCATGGCAAGAACCGAGAGGATGCCGGCCGCTAGGAACTGAAGGACCAGACTTCCCGTTGTGGGATCGATGTACATGACCCTGACTCCAAGCGGATGCGGGGGTAGCCGACTCTACAAGGTAACGATAACGTAAAGAGCCGGAAACGTTGGGGTAGTGAGCCAAAGCACAACCCGTGCCGCCTGGGGCAAGGCGTTCAACCCCGCCATTACTCCGATCTACTCAGGGTCTGGGCAGCCTCCTGTTGGATCCACACCGTCTTGATGTTGACGAACTCCCGCAACCCATAGGCGCTCAGTTCTCGACCGTACCCGGACTGCTTAACCCCACCGAATGGAAGCCGGGGATCGGAAGCGACCATCGCGTTGACGAAGACCATGCCGGCTTCCAGTTCCGCGATGAAGCGGTTCCGCTCTCGCGCATCCTTGGTCCAGGCGCTGGCACCGAGACCAAAGGGCGAGTCATTGGCGATGCCGATGGCCTCGTCAATGTCCCGCGCCCGGAAGAGCAGGGCTACCGGCCCGAAGATTTCATCGCGATACGCCGGGGAGTCCTCGGTGACTCCGGTCAGCACCCCGGGCGCGAAGTAGTAGCCCGGACGGTCGAGGGCATGGCCGCCGGTCAGGAGCCGAGCGCCGGCACGCACTGACTGTTCGACCTGTTCGGTGAGGGTCTTGACCTGGGCCTCGTTCGCCAGCGGCCCCACGTCAGTCGCCGGGTCCATGGGGTCGCCAACCACAAGGGCCTTCATCCCTGCCACCAGCCGGCGCTCGAATTCGTCGGCGATCGACTCAGCCACGATAAAGCGCTTCGCGGCGATGCACGACTGTCCATTATTGATGGTACGGGCCCTGACCGCGGTGCGTACGGCAGCCTCAAAATCCGCGCTCGGCATTACGATGAAGGGATCGCTGCCGCCCAGCTCGAGCACCGTCTTCTTTATCTCCTTCCCGGCCGAGCTGGCCACGTGGCTGCCTGCCCCCATACTGCCGGTCAGGGTCACCGCCGCAACCCGGGGATCCTCGATGACTCGGCGTACCCGCTCGGTCTCGATCAGGAGGGTCTGAAAGCAGCCCTCGGCGAAGCCGGCACGGCGGAAGATGTCCTCGATGGCAAGGGCGCACTGGGGCACGTTCGACGCATGCTTGAGCAAGCCCACGTTTCCGGCGGCCAGAGCGGGAGCCGCGAACCGGAATACCTGCCAGAAGGGGAAGTTCCACGGCATGACTGCCAGGATGGGCCCGATGGGCTGGTAGGCGATGAACGTCTGCGCAGGCCCGGTCTCCACCTTCTCATCGGCCAGAAAGCGCTTCGCGTTCTCCGCGTAGTAGCGGCAGCCCCAGGCACACTTGGCGGCTTCTTCCACGGCCGCCTTCAGGGTCTTGCCCATCTCGGTGACCATGAGGCGCCCGAATTCCTCCTTCTCGCTCTCCAGAATCTCGGCTGCGCGAAGGAGCATCTGGGTACGTTCCCCGATAGGCGTCCGCCGGTGCCGGGCGTATGCATCGGCCGCGCACTGGAGGCGGGCGTCGAGCTCCTGATCCGAGATCGGGCGAAAGGTGCGAATCGTCTGACCGGTTGCCGGATTGATGCTGGCGATTGTCATGCGGGGAAACACCTTTCGTATGTACGGCCAGTTGGCGGGCCGCCGAGAGAACGGCTGGCACCGCTTCCAAGTATGGCGTGCCGACCGCCACTCCGGCAAACCGCCTGCCTAGCAGGATGGGCCTGAATGCCACCACATTCTAGCAGATAAATGCGAAGGTCGCGGACTGAGTCTTCAACCGCTGGAACATGAATCCAGTTCACACATTACTCCGCCAGAGCATCGACTACGCCGGCCTGTTCCCTCCGGCTGGCCTGGGCATGAGCGCAGCCATCGATGAGTATCTCCGTTATCAGGCAGGCCCGGAGGCCTGGGCCCTTGGTCGGTTCATCGTGCCGGCGAGCCGGCTGGCCGAATTCGAGGAAGCGGCGGGTGGCGGCTCCTCCGAGCGAGCCGGACGTCAGCCATGGCAGCTGAGCGCGCTGGTGGGGACGGAGCTTGCCGGTGACCTGGACCAGATCGCTGGCTTCCAACGGCGCCATGCAGACAGCGCCCCGGGTATGACGGTGGATACCATCGAGGCGAAGGCCGACGCGGTGAGCGCTATCGAGGAAACGATGCGCAGCGTGCCAGGCCGGCTCCAGGTTTACTTCGAGCTGCCCATTGAACGTGACCCCATCGATCTCATCACGACTGTTGCCCGGGTTGGCGCACGCGCCAAGGTCCGTACCGGCGGTGTCACCCCCCAGGCGTTCCCTTCAACGGTAAGCCTCGCCCGATTCATTCACGCGTGCGTACGGGCGAAGGTGCCATTCAAGGCAACGGCCGGCTTACACCATGCGCTCCGGGCCGAGTATCGGCTCACGTACGAGGAGGACAGCGACACAGGCGTCATGTTCGGCTTTCTCAACCTGTTCCTGGCGACAGCCCTGGCCGGGAACGGCATGGCCGAGCGCGATACGCACAGGATTCTGGAGGAGTCGTCGCCGGCCGCCTTCCGGGTAGACGATGCTGCAATAAGCTGGCGGGACCGGCGATTTGACCGGGATACGCTAGGCCGGGCGCGGGAGTCGATGATATCGTTTGGCTCCTGCTCCTTCACCGAGCCCATCGACGAGCTTCAATCTCTTCACTGGCTCGAGCCCAGAGTGCACCAGGCGTGAACCAGACTCACGATCCGGCGCGCATCTCCTGGGTGAAGTCCGCCCAGGACCATACCGACTTCCCCCTCCAGAACCTGCCTTATGGCGTCTTCCGGCGGCGCGGCGCCGAGAGCTTCCGGGCGGTAGGAGTCGCGATCGGAGACCAGATTCTCGATATCGGGGCCGCCCGTGCTGCCGGCGGTCTGAGCGGACGGGCTGCAGTAGCAGCTCAGGCGTGCACCACGCCAACGCTCAACGCGCTGATGGCCCTTGGGCCGGATCATTGGTCAGCCTTACGGTCCGAGGTCAGCGCCCTCCTCGCATCCGACTCGCCGGCATACCGGGCAGACCGCGACATCGAGCAGCGCATCCTGGTCCCCATGAGCGAGGCTGACCTGTTCCTGCCTTCCCAGGTCGGCGACTACAGCGATTTCTACGCATCGGTGTACCACGCCACCAATGTCGGCAGCATGTTCCGGCCCGAGAATCCGCTGCTACCCAACTACAAGTGGGTGCCTATCGGCTATCATGGACGTGCCTCATCCATCGTGGTGAGCGGAACGCCGGTGCGCCGACCCTGCGGCCAGATCAAGGAGACCGATGCCGAGTCTCCGGTCTTCAGACCGACACGATCGCTGGACTACGAGATGGAGCTGGGATGCTTTGTGGGGACCGGGAATCCCCTGGGTCAGCCGGTGACGATCGACCAGGCGGAGAAGCATCTCTTCGGCTTATGCCTGGTAAACGACTGGTCGGCTCGCGACATCCAGAGCTGGGAATACCAGCCGCTCGGTCCCTTCCTGTCCAAGAGCTTCGCTACAACGGTCTCGCCCTGGGTCGTGACCATGGAGGCATTGGAGCCTTATCGGGTGCCGGCCTTCAGCCGCCCACCAGGAGATCCCGCCCCACTGCCTTACCTGGACTCGCCGGACACCCGGAGCCGCGGCGGTCTCGACCTGACCGTGGAAGTCTACCTGGCGACGGCCCGGATGCGCATTGAAAGCCTCCCGCCGCTCCGGCTAAGCCGGGGCGGTGCTACGGACCTCTACTGGACCCTGGGGCAGATGTTCACCCACCATGCCAGCAATGGGTGCAATCTCAGGCCGGGTGACCTCTTCGCCACTGGTACGATCTCCGGGCCGGCGAAGGACTCGCGGGGCTGCATGCTGGAGCTCACCTGGCGCGGGAGCGAGCCCCTCGCGCTTCCGACCGGGGAGACCCGCAAGTTCCTCGAGGATGGAGACGAGGTGATCCTGCGGGCCTCGTGCGAGCGTCAGGGCGCTGCCCGGATCGGCTTCGGTGAGTGCCGGGGGGTGGTGCTTCCGGCCTAGCTCGGACCCTGCCTGAGGCCTGCCTGTCCTGGGTATTATCGCCCTGCGCGTGGAGCAATCAGGTTCATTTTTCAAGGAGATTCTGTCAATGCATCAAATATTGAGCGCGAGCGTAGCGGCTCTGACCTTTGTACTTGGCTCGTGTGGTGGAGGCGAAAACAAGGGGCCTGCCAAGTCCGACCCCGAAGGCTCCGTGGTGCACGTCCCGTCCGGTGGAGGGACCGCCACCACTATCCACCTTGTCATCGGCGGCGGTTCCCATGCCGGGACCTATGACGCCAAATCGAGCGACATCACCTGCACCTATGGGTTTGCGGGCCCCGGTTCTTGGGGCAATCAGTACAGCGTGGCCGGAAAGAAGCCCAACGAGTTCAGCTCGCTTCAACTAATCGTACCGGACACCAAGGACGCTGCCGACGGCACGGCCAAGTTTTTGATTACGGCGGCCTTCGGGGAATTGATGCAACCCGGCTATTCCGATCACACCATTAATACCACTAAGGGCAACAAAGAAGGTAGCGGCACAATTACGGTTGACGATAAGGGGAAGACGGGGAAGGTGTCCTTCAAGGGCAAGACCAAAGACAACGTGACACTGGAAGGCACCATCGACTGTCATCAGGTGATGCGGGGGGAGTAGGCAGAGAACTGGTCATAGCAGGACCGGGAGCGCTCGAGATCTGTCACTTACGGAGGTCTCGAGCACACCCAGGCACTTTATCAACCCTTCTCGACAATCCGCGACAACAATTGCTGGGCGTATTCCTTGTCCCATTCAGCCAGGTTCTTGCGTGCCGCAACTTCGACCCGCGTCGTCGTCGAGCTCTTCCGCTCAATTTCAATGGTAACGTCGAGGTCACCCTTCCTGCCCTTGAACTCACGCTTGTCACCGCCCTTTTCCATGCTCGCCTCGTCGGGCACTATTCCCTCTTCGGCCATGACGGCACGCGCGCGCCCCGCCACCTGATCAACCGAGCTTTCGACGATGGATTCAGCCCCGCGGGTGGTGAGGTAAATACCCGCGCCGGCACCCGCGGCCGCCGCGGCCGCCAAGCATCCCGTCACCGGAGCATGAGCGCGAACGCCAGGGCCCATTTAACCGGCGCTATCGACTTGATCGTCATATCGTGACCTCCTCCGGTGGAAAATCGTATGCACCGACAGCGCCTGAGTTTAGGTACACCGCTCGAGGTTCTCCACCGTCTCGATCACCAGGCCTCCGTAATCCCCGTCAACCCGCCTTCCTTCCCGGTCCGCCGGGCTCCATTATTCAGCAATCCGAAATCCAGCCGAGGCCTGCGTGACGCAGTTCCTGAAGACGACTCAGATCGCGATCGACGGGGCCAAAACATTGCCCCGGCGCTACTACGTCGAGCCGGGGATCTTTGCCGAGGAGCATGAACGAATCTTTACCCGCCGCTGGCTTTGCGTAGGCCGGGAAGACCGGATTCTGTCGCCAGGCGACTACTTCCTTCAGCCTGTCGGGAAAGAGAGCATCATCATTCTGCGGGATCGGGCCGGAACTCTTCGAGCCTATTACAACGTTTGCCGCCATCGGGGCACCCGCCTGTGCGAGGAGCACAGCGGCCGGTTCTCCGAGACGATTCAGTGTCCTTACCATGCGTGGACCTACGCACTCGACGGTCGCCTGATCGGAGCCCCATCGTCAGGAGACATCGAAGGGTTCAGTAAAGCAGACTACCCACTCCACGCCGTGGCAGTTCAGAGCTGGGAAGGATTTCTCTTTGTCAACCTGGACCCGGAGCCGGAGCCGTTCGCCAAGGCGTTCGAGCGGCTGGTGGGACGGTTCACCCGCTTCAACCTGCCGAATCTGGCCGTGGCCCGTACCATCGAGTACGACGTCCGGGCCAACTGGAAGCTGCTGTTCCAGAATTACTCCGAGTGCTATCACTGCGGCCCGGTGCATCCTCCACTGGCCAGGCTGACTCCTCCGACGAGCGGGGAGAACGACCTGACCGATGGTCCCTTTACCGGCGGGTTCATGGTCATCAACGAGGGAAGTGAGAGCCTCACCATGAGCGGCCGCTCCTGCGGGCTCATGGTCGGTGACCTGCCGAAGGAAGACCTGAGCCGGGTCTACTACTATGCAATCTTCCCCAACATGCTGCTGAGCCTGCATCCGGATTACGTGATGTTTCACACGCTGTGGCCGGAGGCACCTGACCGAACCCGGATTTTCTGTTCCTGGCTGTTCCACCCGGACACCCTGAAGGATCCGTCCTGGAACCCCGAGGATGGCATCGAATTCTGGGATATGACCAACCGGCAGGATTGGCACATCTGCGAGCAGAGCCAACTCGGCGTCCAGTCGCGAGTGTATCAGCCCGGGCCCTACTCCAAGCGGGAAGCCCTCTCGGTGCAGTTTGACCGGGAGGTCTTGAAGGCGCTGGGGTAGCTACTTCTGCATCTCCTCCAATATCCCCATATGCAGGCGCAGGCCGAACTCGAGGTTCGCCAGCGAGATCCTCTCGTCGTTCCCGTGGACCCCGCGCCGGATTTCCTCCAGTTCTACCAGGTATGGATCGATCCCATAGCAGACGATGCCGGCACTCGCATAGTACGGTCGGTCGGAAGCCCCCGTACCCACAGACGTCGCAAACGGGACGCCCGGGACCAAGCGGTTCGCGGTGCGCTCGATGGCCCGGGCGAGCTCGGTGTCGAGCGGCGCCGAGAACCGGCGCGGTATGTCGCCAATGAGCGACAAGGTGACGCTGGTGTCGGCAATTACCCGGAGAAGCTCCCGGCGGAAGGATAGGGTGTCCTGGTCCGGCAGGAGCCGGATATCGAGCTCGGCCGACGCCTCCGCAGGAATGGTGTTGGTCTTGTTCGATCCCACCAGCACGGTCGGAGAGATCGTGTTTCGGAGGAGCGCGTTGCGCTCGGGCTCGCTGAGAAGCCAGGCGCGGCCAGGAGGCGATTTGAGAGTGGCCGCAGCATCCTCCAGCCAACGGCGGTGTTGACCGGTTTCAGCCTTTGCCTGAGCCTTGAAAAACCGGTCGACCGCTGGCGTCAGTCTCACCGGCGTCTCCCAGGCACCAATCCGCGCCAGCACTCGCGCGAGGTGAGGCACCGGGTTGTCCGGGGTCGGTACCGAGCCATGGGAGGACTTGCCCTTCACGACGAGCTTTTGCCAATAAACCTGCTTCTCGCCTACTCCCACGCCGAACCAGCGCACCTTCCCCTTCTCGACCCGTACATCGCCCCCTTCCGTAAGGAGATACTCTACATCGGCGAGAAGATCGCGGTGATGCTCGACGAAAACCCGGGCGCCGAGCCCGTCCGACTCCTCGTCCGCGTTCCCGATGAAGACCAGGTCCCGATTGAGCGGCACGCCGGAGCGTTTGATGGCGATGAGCGTCATCAACTCCATGATGCCCTGCCCCTTCATGTCCAAGGCACCACGCCCCCAGACATATCCATCCTTGATCAGGCCGGCGAACGGATCCACCGACCAGAACTGGCGGGACACGGGCACCACGTCCATGTGATGGACCAGCGCGATCGCCTTTCCCGGGCCGGTGCCCTTGAGCCGGGCGTAGAAGTTGGCGCGTCCCGGACCCAACTCAGCAGTATCGAGGATCTGGCCCTCGATCCCCTCCTTCGACAGGACCTCCTTCAGCCATCGGGCCGTGGCCAGCTCGTTTCCGGGGGGATTACTCGTGTTGATCCGGAGATATTCGGAGAGCCGCTGAGCGGTCTCCTCCCGCAGGCGCTCGTAGTCGATGGCGGGTCTCTGCGCCCCTGCTGGGACGGAGACGGCGGCCAGGAGTGCAGCGATGCCGGCAAGCTGACGAACGGTGCGCATCATCGGATCTCCCCATTCCAGGTGTTTGGGTTTTGGCTCATGCCCGCCTCCAGCGGCCCCGCCAGTACACCAGCGCGCCGGCCGCCACCAGCAGAATGGTGAGACCCGCGACCTTGGTAACGGCCAGGACTTTGTGCGGCTCGTCCTCCGCCGGGATCAACCCGAGCGCGATTGAGATCACCGTGGTGGTGAAGCCCAGCGCCGCCAGCCCGATGGCCACCGGCCGGCCGCCAGGCACCCGGATGACCTCGGGGCCGGCGGGCT
This sequence comes from Gemmatimonadales bacterium, assembly GCA_038209515.1. GTDB lineage: Bacteria > Gemmatimonadota > Gemmatimonadetes > Gemmatimonadales > GWC2-71-9 > CAVVWJ01. The sequence continues at coordinate 3,642 of JBBQXQ010000046.1, read as the reverse complement.
CCCGCTGCAGCCGGATCATCGAAGCGAACATGAGAAAGAGGCCCGGCAGCCAGAGCCCGACGGCTCCCAGGTTGTGAAGCCACTCACCCACCGCCAGCCCACGCACATTGAGGCCCGCGGCCAGAGCGAGCGCGAGGAGAGAGAAGGTCGTGAAGTAGACCGGGCTTTCGCCGAGCTGCTGCCACTTGGCTCCGCCGATGAAGAGCGCGGCCGCCGCGGTGAAGTAAAACAGCCCGGGGAAGTACGGCAGGTTGCAGGTCCAATAAGTCCAGCCGGTGATGACGCCGGCGAAATCACTGAAGGCCCGCATGCTCCAGACATAAGGCCGCCTTCGTTCGGGTACCGGGACGAGAGCGCCAGGACGGTGAACATGAGCGCGGGACGTAAAAGGCGAGGCACGCCATCAGCCAGATCACCACCGCACTCGGGCCGGCAGAGGCGGCGGTGCCGATCCAGCGTACCGTGAAGCCCGTGACCAGATAGAAGAACAGGGGGTCGCGGAACTCCACGGCACGTTGCAAACGCACCGGAGGTTCCGTCACACCATGTAGTTCCGCGGCGGGTTCACCTGGTGGAGAATGGGGCGGTCGATCCGGAATGCCTCGAGGTCGTGTTCCGTACGGCGGTCAACGGCGAGCTCCGCCAGAATCCGCCCGATGAGCGAGGAGAATTTGAAGCCGTGGCCACCGCCGATGGCCACCAGGGCGTTCGGGTGATGGGGGACGAAGTCGATGACGAAATCCCGGTCGGGCGTCAAGGTATAGAGGCAGGTCTTGGTGTAGATAATCGGCCCCAGCGCGGTGGGGAGGTACGTGGCAAGGAACTCTTTCACCCGGGTGAGCGCGTCCGGGTCCGGATCGAAGGTCCTCGTATCCGCGGTCACCTCCTTCCCACCCGCGTCCTGTCCAACCTTGGGGCCGGGCTCGCCGAAGACCGGAAAACCATAGAAGCAGGGGTCGTCCATCCAGATCCAGACCGGGAAGCGCTCGGGCTGGAAATCCGCAAGGCGCGGACTGGCGAAGTAGGTGACCTGCTCCTGGGTAACGGTGAGCGGCAGCTGAAGCCCGAACGGAAGGAGCGCGCGGTTGGACCACGAGCCGGCTGCGATGATGAGATGTCGGCAGCGGTACCGCTCCCCGCCCGCTTCCACCTCGATCTCGCCCTTGCCGGGTCTGATCCCACCCACCGGAGCACGCTCCCGTAGAGTGGCGCCGTGTTCCCTGGCCAGCCGCTGGTGTGCCGCGTTGCCACGCGCAGCCATGGCAATTCCGCTCTCGGGCTGGAAAAGCCCCCGGACATCCTCGGTCAGTCGGAAGGGAGGCCAGCGCCGCATGATCTCGCCCGCATCGAGCGTCTCGTACGACACGCCGGCCGCATCCATGCTACCCGCGTAGTTGGCGAGCGGGATCGCGCTCACCTGGTGGGCGAAGTCCAGGCCACCGGTCCGGAGGATGAGCTGCTCGCCGGTCTCGCGCTCCACATCCGCCCAGGCGCGGAAGGCGTGCTTGGCCAGCTCCACGTAGCCCGGCGTATGGTAGGAAAGCCGGATGATGCGGGAATGGTCCTGCGATTCTCCCCTGACATGCCCCAGCTCGAACTGCTCCAGCCCGAGCACGTCGGCACCCGCGCGGCGCGAGAGCCAGTACGCCGCGGCGCTACCGAATCCTCCCAGGCCGAGAACGATGTACTCGTAGTCGCGCTTCATAAGAGGCGTGAGACGTCAGAGGTGAGAGGTGAGAAGGGGTAGCTCCCTCTCACCTCTTACTTCTCACTTCTCACCCTCCAGTTTCTCAGCGACATAGCGCCGGATGTCGAGGCTGGCGTTCTCCATGGGCGCGTAATACCCCTGCTGAAACTTCCGCGACTGCATGCCGCGTTGGACGTTCTCGCAGATGGCCCAGTCCTGGTGGTTGACCAGATCCCAGAAATCCACTGCATCCGCGGGGTTGAAGTCGGACCCACCAAGCTCAGACGGATGAAAGAGGAAGTCACACACGATTGTCGTGTGCCCTGGCCCTCTGGGCCACACGGTATACGCGGTGACATGGTCGGCCGACAGGCTGATCATGAAGTTTGGGTAGACCAGCTCGCCCTTGTGGCGAACCTGCTCGTCATCGTTCAGGCCGTCGAATGGACGGCGGTTGGTGGTCCCCGTTTCAGTGAAGGTCCAGGCCCCTTCCCGATGAGGAATCCCCCGCTCCCAATCCAGCTCCGATCCGCCTCGTTGCTTGAAGGCCGGCACCAGCCGGCACAACTCGGGATGCACTGGGCCGCAGTGGTAACACTCGTTGTAGTTCTCCAGGATCACTTTCCAGTTGGCCGAGACCTCGTACACCATTCGCTTGGCCGACCGGAGCTGCTCGAGCGGGTAGCGGCAAAGCCGTTCCGGTACGCCGCCGAGCTGGGTGCGCAGGTTGTGCCCGCAGGTCTGGGCTTCGTCAGGCGTGAGATTCAGAAAGAAGAAACCGCCCCAGCTCTCCACCGCCACGGGGTAGAGTCCTAGATCGGCTTTGGTGAGCCCGGCTTCCTCATCCAGAAAAGGGGCCGTGCGAAGCTTTCCGTCCAGAGCGTAGGTCCAGGAGTGATAGGGACAGCGGATGCCGCCGGTGAAGGAGCCTTTGCAGCCTTCGAGCACGAGGCGCGACCCCCGATGGCGGCAGACATTATAGTGAGCCGCGAGAGCTCCCTGCCTGGACCGCACGACGATGAGGCTTTCCCCGGCGACCTCCAGCACGAGGTAGTCGCCCGGCTCGGGCAGCTCCTCGTCACGTCCGGCGCAGAACCATTCCCGGTAGAAGATCCGCTCCTTCTCCTGCCGGAAGATCTCGGATGAGAAGTAGTAGTCCCGGTGGAGAGTCCGTTCGATCACGTCTCCGCCTCTCCGCCCTCGGGTCCGTAAAAAAAGACCCAGACCATCATGTCGTCGGTGAATCCCTCGAAGCGATGCACCACGCCGGCAGGCACGAAGAGAACGTCGCCGGGTCCGAAGCGATGTCGGTCGCTTCCGTTTCTGAACCAGCCGCTACCCCGGATCACGGCGTAGACCTCGTCCCGGGTATGGGGGTCCTGCGGGTCGACGCCCCTCGGGGCGTATAGCTCGACACTCAGGGAGCCGTGCCGGAAGAGCTCGACAAACCGCTCACCCTTGGGACCAGGCAGCTGGGCGATAGCCGCGGCAACCGTCAGGTGGGGCTTCGGCATTTAGGCCGGAGCCTTGGAAGCTCTCCGTCCGGCGTCGCGCAGAATCTCGCGGGCGGCGTTGTAGCCGCAGGCGCCCATCACCCCTCCTCCTGGATGCGTTGCGGCACCGCACATGTAGAGTCCCCGGATCGGCGTACGGTAGTCGGCATAACCTGGGACCGGCCGCATGAACGAGAGGCTGCTGAGAGACATGGACCCCTGCATGATGTTGCCCCCGGTCAGCCCGAAGCGCTTTTCCAGGTCCACCGGCGAGAGGACCTGCCGGCCGATGACGGAACGGCGGAAGTTGGGCGCGTATTCGTTCATCAGGTCGAAACAGCGCTCGGCGTACTTCTCCTTCTCCTCCTGGAGCGAGAGCCCTGGCGCAAGCCTGTAGGGGAAGTACTGGGTGAACATGGACATAACGTGCTTGCCCTCGGGCGCCACCGAATCGTCGAGCAC
>JBBQXQ010000045.1:0-22995 GCA_038209515.1 Gemmatimonadales bacterium | reverse complement strand
AGGCGCTCGTTCGGCACCACGATCATAGTATCGACGTTTTTGCGCATTTCATTAATGCCGCCCTCCGCCTGCTTCATCCGTCGCCGCCCCTCGAACAGGAAGGGCTTGGTCACGATCCCGACGGTAAGAGCCCCAGCCTCGCGCGCCATCTGGGCCACCACTGGCGCGGCTCCCGTGCCGGTCCCGCCGCCCATGCCACAGGTCACGAAGACCATGTCCGCGCCCTGAACCGCATGAAGGACTTCATCGCGGTTCTCTTCGATCGCCTGCCGGCCGATCTCGGGCCGGGCGCCAGCGCCGAGCCCGCGGGTGAGCTTGCGTCCGATCTGGATCTTGACGTCGGACTTCGACATTGCGAGCGCCTGCGAGTCGGTGTTGACCGAAATAAACTCGACGCCGCCCAACTGATCCTCGATCATCCGGTTGACGGCGTTACCACCGCCACCCCCAACACCCACCACCTTCATCCGCGCGGTCAGCGCCGCACCCTCTTCGAGCTCAAAAATCATGGTCATGTTTCCTCGGGCTGCCTCAGAAGAAGTCCTGGAGCCACCGGCGCACTGGAGCAAGCATCTTCTCGACCGCCGGTGACTTCCGCCCACCCGGGCCTAACCCTCCACTCACCGCCACCTGCCTGGCGCCGTAGAGCACCAGGCCGGCAGGTACCGCCATCCGGGGCGACTCGACACTGTCGGCCAAGCCGCGCAACCGCTGTCCCGGCACGCCGCATCGCGCCGGCATCGCGAACACCTCGCGAGCCAGCTCCACGATGCCGGGTGCCAGAGCTCCCCCACCTGTTATGATGACGCCGGCCGGCAAGCGCTGATGATACCCAGCCCGCGTGATCTCGTCGAGCGCATACTCGAGCACTTCCTGGAGCCGCATGTGCATGACGTGGGCGAGCACCCGTCGCTGGGCGTTGCGGGCCCCCTGCCCTGGCGTGCTGGGCAGCTCGAACACGTCACTCTCCGGCACCAGCGGCTCGAAGGCCGCACCGTACCGCTCCTTCAGCCGCTCGGCATCGTGCTGGGTTACTTGCAGACCGTGGACGATGTCGGCCGTCACATGCCCGCCGGCGCAGGGCAGCGATCCCGTGTGGCGGATCTTGCCGCTGTGAAAGATCGAGACGTTGGTCGACCCACCACCCAATTCGACGATAGCACAGCCGAGCTCGATTTCGTCCGGCGTGAGCACCGCCAAGGAGGCCGCCAGCGGCTCGAGAACAAACTCCGCGACGTGGTATCCGGCGCGCTCGACGCACTTCCGCATATTCTGGAGCACGCTCGACAGCACGGTCACCAGATAGACCTCGGCCTCGAGGCGCGACCCGGTCATCCCGATTGGCTCGCTGATGCCGCCCTGCTGGTCGATCAGGTAGTCCTGGGGGATGGCGTGCAGCAGCTCGTGGTCGCGCCCGAAGCTCACGCTGCTCGCCATATCGTTCACTCGGGCGACGTCGCTGGTACGAATTTCGTCCCCGGTCACCGACACCATGCCATGGGACGTGCGACCCGCTACGTGTTCCCCGGCCAAGCCGCAGTAGATCGAGCCGACCTCGACGCCCGCCATGCGCTGGGCGCTCTTCATCGCCTTATCGAGTGCCCGGGTGGTCTCCTCGATGTCGCGAACCACTCCGCGCCGGATGCCGGCGCTGCGCTCCACACCCAGTCCCAGGATCTTCGCACCGGGCTCCCGCGCATCACCCGTTACCTCGGCGATCACCGCCACCGCCTTCGTCGTGCCAAGATCCAATGCAGCGACGAGCCGCTGAGGCTGGTGGCTCATATTCCCGCCCGACGGACGATGACCTGGCCTGCGAAGCGTCCATCGAGCTCCCGATAGTTTCGCCCTTGCCGGGCGAGGTCCTGCGCGACCGCCATCACCGCTCGTATATCCTCCGCCGTCACCGCCGGGCCCAACCAGAGCCTGCGTCCGTCGAGATCGAGTATCACGTCGTCCTGTACCCGCCACGCAGCCCTGATTTGGGCGAACAGCACGGGATCGTTCAGCTGCACGCTCGCCAGAACTCGAGCCACCACGCGATCGGGAGTCGCCGCGATCGGGAGATCGGGAGCAGATGCCGCGGGATCGAACGGGAGCACTTTGCCGCTCGAGTCGAGCAGCGCCATACCTGATACCCGGGGGGCGAGCGCCACGGGCACCGCCTCCACCAGCATGATCTCCAGCGTTCCCGGCAGCCGGTGCCGGAGCTCCGCTGACTCGATGCCCGGCACGGCCCTCAGTCGGCGGGTAGCGCCCGCCAGGTCCTCGAACACACTCGACTGGGAGTCCAGCTCCAGGGCACTCATCACCTTGGCTGGAGCAAGATACTGAAGTCCGGCGATTTCCACCCGCCGGATCCGGAAGAATTCGAGCTGGCCCAGCAGCCTGGGCCCGCCATACCAGATCACGCCAACAGCCGCGAGGCCGCCGAGCAGCTGCAGAACAAGCCGAATGCGCGGATGGCCGAGCCCGACCCGGCTCAGGCGGCGCTCAACCAACGGACCAGCTCGGGTGCCACCCGAGTGATGTCACCGGCGCCAAGAGTGAGGACCACGTCGCCGGCCCTCAGCGCGCGGTAGACGGTCTTCCCAACCTCGGCCCGTGTCGGCTCGAAACGAGCGTCCGCTCCGGCGCGCTCCGCAGCGTCTGCCACCTGCCGGCCACTGACCCCGGCAATCGGCTGCTCCCGCGCGGGGTAGATCTCGGTGACGATCACCAGATCGGCGGCCGCGAGCGCCTCACCCATTGCCTGACCGTGCGCGGCGGTGCGCGAATAGAGATGGGGCTGAAACACCGCCACCAGGCGTCTCCCGGGAAAGGCCTGTCGCGCTGCGGAGAGCGTCGCCGCCAGTTCAGAGGGATGATGGGCGTAGTCGTCCACCACTGCCACCCCGGAGAACTCACCCAGCCGCTCGAAACGGCGCCCCACGCCCGTGAATTCACCGAGCGCCGCTGCGGCCCGCTCCAGTGGCGCGCTGAGTGCGTCCGCCACGCCGAGCGCCGCAACCGCGTTGCGCAGATTGTGTAGCCCGGGAACTTGGAGCCGAAGGGCAACCGAGCGACCATCACCCCAAACAATTCGGGCATCGGTACGATCGGCCCGCTGAACGACATCCACGATCCTGAGGTCGGCGTCGGCGGCCAGGCCGAATGTCCGTACCGCCTTGCCTACCCGCTCAGCCACTTTCCGGGCGCCCGGATCGTCGGCGCAGGCGATGACGATCCGTGCCCGCCCAGCGAATTCGACGAACGCGTTCTCGAGCGCGTCCATGGTCCCGTAGCATTCCAGGTGATCCGGCTCGACGTTGTTCACCACCGCGACTGTGGGGTACAGGGTGAGGAATGCCTGGTCATATTCATCGGCCTCGACCACGAACAACTCATCTCCTGCCACTCGCGCATTTCCGCCCCAGCTGCGCACCCTGCCACCTGCGATGCCGGTCGGGTCGAGCCCCGCGGCCGACAGGGCCTCCGTAGTCATGACGGTCGTGGTTGTCTTGCCGTGAGTCCCGGCGATCCCGACCGCCTGTGCGCCCTGGATCAGCTCTGCCAGCGCCACCTTCCGCGGCACGATCGGGAGACCCAGCTCCCGCGCCCGCTGGAGCTCTGGATGTCCGGGCGGAACTGCGGCCGTCACGACCACCGCCCTGGCGCCGACGAGGTGAGCCCCATCGTGTCCCTGGGACACCATGACGCCGAGGGCACTGAGATCCGCGGCACCGGAGGGATCCACGTCGCAACCGCTCACCACCACCCCTCGCCGGCGCGCGATCAGTGCGAGCGCACTCATCCCGGCCCCGCCGATTCCCATGAAGTGGACAGTGCGCTTATCCGTGGGGTTGAACAGTGCCATGTTGGATGGGCTAATGTAAGAAGTTACTGTGAGTTCCGAAAGTGCGGCCATCAGGGGATTAGTGTCAATAACTTCGACACTATATCTCGGGCTGAATCGGGCCGGCCCCGGGCCAAGGCGCGCCCCGCCATTTGCTTCCGGCGGCCCGCATCGCGGAGAAGCCCGCTTACAACGTCAGCAAGCCGCTCGACGGCCAGCTCGGACTGCGGCAATAGGTGGGCTGCGCCGGCCTCCGACAGGACCCGGGCGTTGTGACTCTGGTGATCGGCCGCGGCAGTTGGAAGCGGAATCAGAATGCTGGGGAGTCCCCAGGCGCACAGCTCGGCCACGGTAATCATCCCCGCCCGGGATACCACCAGGTCCGCCACCGCATAAGCGTCGGCCATGGGATCCAGGAAGTCGATCACCCACACGCCCGGCGGTACATGGTACCGGGCAAATTCGTCGTGGGTGCCCCGCCCCGTCACCCAGATGAGCGCGGCCTCCCTCGCTCCCCCGGCATCGAGCCAGCCGGCGACCGTTCGGTTGATGGCGAGCGCGCCCTGGCTGCCGCCGGTGACCAGCACCACCGGGCGCCGCCCGTCCAAACCGAATCTCGCCAGTGCGGCGCCGCGCCGTTCGGGGGTCGGGGGGGCAATCGGATTCCCGGTGTCGAAGATCTGCGTGTGCTTGCCAAACCGCAGCAGCCGACGAGTTTCCGGGAGACCCAGGTACACGTGCCGGACTCGGCGGCTCAGCCAGCGGGTGGCCAGGCCGGGGTACGCATTCTGCTCTTGAATCGCCGTGGGGATTCGATGACGGGCCGCCCACCAGACCACCGGTCCCGAAGCGTAGCCGCCGGTCCCGAGCACCGCCAACGGCCGTTCCTGATCGAAGACGCGCGCCACCTCCCGGAGCAGCCGGCCCGCCACGAATGGCCAGCGAAAATTCCTCCACCAGGTGCGCCGGTAGATCGGCTCGGTGGGAAGGAGATGATAGCGATAGTCGCGGGTCGGGAGGATGCGGGCCTCGATTCCTCGGGACGCGCCCACGAGCACGGGATGGAGCTCTGGCGCATGCTCTTCAAGCGCGGTCGCAATGGCCAGCGCCGGCATGAGGTGCCCCCCAGTGCCGCCGCCGGCGATGAGGACGGTGGACGGGCGGACGGGCGGACTAGCGGACTGGGTCAACGCCTATCCCTCTCCGATCGCCGTCCGGTACTTGCTCGCGTCCTTCCGTCCGTCTGTTTATCCGTCCGCCCGTCCGCCTGTCCGTCCGTCCGCCGTTTCCTCGGACCCGCCGCGCGCGCACTCCCCCGAAGCCGGCCAACGTTGATGAGAATGCCGGTGGCGAGCAGGGAGATCACCTGGCTCGACCGGCCGTACGACATGAACGGGAGCGTCAGGCCGGTCGTCGGGATCAAGCCGAGCGACACTGCCATGTGCATGAATGCGGTGAGCCCGATGGCGGCCGTGAGGCCGACGGCGAGATACTGACCGAACGGGTCCGTGGCCGTACGGGCGATTCGAAATCCGAGCCAGCAGAAGAGCGAGAAGAGGAAGACGACGACGAGGATCCCGATGAATCCCCATTCCTCACCGATCGTACTGAACAGGAAGTCGGAATAAGCGTACGGCAGGTAGCCCAGCTTCTGCTGTCCTTCGCCGAACCCCACCCCGAAGATCTGTCCCGATCCGATCCCGACAAGCGACTGATGGATCTGGAAGCCGGCTTGGGTCGTGGCGTCGCCCGGACTGAGAAACGTGAGCAGGCGGGCCAGCCGATACTGGACATCGCGGATCTGGTGAAAGACCAGAATCATTGCCATCCCGGCGAACAGCGCGAAGTGGCCGATCTTGGCCCCGGAGGTGAAGAGCACCAAACCGCCCAGCAGCGCGACGACTGTCGCCATCGACAGGTTTGGCTCGAGCAGAATCAGCACCGACACGACGCCGAGGATCAGAACGAAGGGAAGGACGCCCTTCTTGAGCTCGCGGACCTGCTCGCCCTTCTTGGAAGCCAGCATCGCGCACCAGATAACCACGACTACCCGAGCCAGCTCCGAGGGCTGGAAGTTGAAGGGACCGACGTCCACCCAGCGTCGAGCCCCGTTGACCAATGGCGCAATGGCTCTGGTGAAGGGCAGCAGCGGCACGAGGAGAAAACCGATAGTGACGAACAGCAGGGGCCAGGCGAGCTGGCGCCATCGATAGTAATCCAGACGCGAGGCGATCAGCAGCAGAAGTCCGCCGACGAATGCGCCGGAGAGCTGCCGGAGTGCGAACCCGATTCCAACGTTTTGACCCTCCAGGGTGACCAGGCTGGCCGCGCCGTAGGTTGCGGCGATCCCGAACACCACCAACATCGCCGTGACCATGCCCAGGAGTCTGGTTTCCCAGCGAAGCTCGCCGGGGTGGCGGACCGGCCGCAGGCTCACAGCGCCTCCACGGCAGCGCGGAAGCGGTCCCCGCGCTCTTCGTAGTTTCGGAACATGTCATAGCTCGAGCAGGCTGGAGACAGCAGCACCGCGTCGCCGGGGCGGGCCAGGCTGCGCGCGGTCGTGAGCACCTCGTCGAAGGTTTCCGCCCGGATCACGGTAAGGCTCGATCCCAGGTCCCTCGCGATGAGGGGCCCCGCTTCACCGTAGGCGACCACCGCGCGACAGCGATCCCGCAGCCGTTCCACCAGCCGCGTGTACGGCTCTCCCTTGTGCCGTCCGCCGAGCAGGAGCACGAAGGGCCGCTCGACGGCTGCGATCGCAACCTCCGTGGAGGTGATGTTGGTCGACTTGGAGTCGTTGATCCATAGCACCCCATCGACCTCGCGGATCGGCTCCACCCGATGGGGAATGGCCCGGAACGAGCGCAGCCCCTCCGCGATTTGCTCCATCGGGGAGCCAACCTGGGACGCCACCAGCGCGGCGGCCAGGGCGTTCGCGACGTTGTGGTCGCCCAGGAGTGGCAGCGCCGCTCGTGGCAGCACGACCGACTCGCCGAGCATCAGAAGTCCCTCGGCGCGGTCGTACCAGCCCTCCGCCCGGCGCTCGGTCGAGAAGCGCACATGCCTGCCGGGCACCGAGCTAACCATGCTCTGCACGACGGAATCGTCGGCATTGGTGACCCAGACCGAGCTCGAGTCCGCGTTGCGGAAGAGTTGGGCCTTGTCCCCGTAATAGTCTTCGAGTGTCGTGTATCGATCGAGGTGGTTGGGGGCCAGGTTGGTGAGCACTCCGACAGCCGGCTTGAGGTGAGGGGCATCGTGCAGCTGAAAGGAGGAGAGCTCCAGGGCCAGCCAATCGGGCGGCTGCTCGGCGAGAGCCACGTCGCAGAGGGGCCGTCCGATGTTGCCCGCGGTCTCGGCCCGAAGCCCAGCCGTCGACAGCACGTGCGCGGTGAGCGACGTCGTCGTCGTCTTGCCGTTGGTTCCGGTGATCCCGATGCAGTGGGTGCCCTTGAGCGCGAGGAACCCGATGTCCACTTCCGCGTAGATCTCGAGGTCGGCCTCCCGTGCGGCGGCGAGCGCGGGCACGTTCGGGGGCACGCCAGGGGCGACCACCACCGCCGCAGAGTGGGAGATCCGCCCGAGGTCGTGTCCGCCGATGTCTACCGCGGCTCCTGCAGCCTGAAGCGTCGCGGCCCATCGGTCGTAGCTTGGCCCGGAGCCGGTGTCGGAGGCGTAGACCGGGATGCCACGGGAGCGCAGCAGGAGGGTCGCGGAGACCCCGCTCTTTCCCAGCCCGACGACCGATACCTCCTCCCCCCGTGCCGACCAGCGCTCGAAGAGCGCGCTTCCGTTCGCCGACGTCATCTCACCTTGAGCGTCGAGAGCGCCACCAGCGCGCACAACAAGCCGAGGATGTAGAACCGGGTGACGACGGTCGTCTCGGCCCACCCCAGCTTCTCGAAGTGATGATGCAGGGGTGCCATTCGAAAAACCCGGTGAGCATCCGCGTACTCTCTGCCCCGGATTCGCTTGAACCACTTGTAGGTGCCGGTCTGGACCAGCACCGAGATGGCCTCCGCGGCGAACACGCCGCCGATGAGAAGCAGCAGAAACTCCGCCTTGAGCAGGATCGCAACGGTGCCCAGCGCACCCCCAATGGCGAGGCTCCCGGTGTCTCCCATGAACACTTCGGCTGGATGCGCGTTGAACCATAGGAACCCGATCGTGGCGCCCATCAGCGCCGCACAGAATACGGCCAGCTCTCCCGCACCGGGAAGGTAGAACACATTGAGGTAGCTCGTCACGTCAACCCGGCCGAACAGATAGGCGAACACCGCGAATGCCGCCGCCGCAATCCCCGCTAACCCCGTTGCCAGCCCATCGAGGCCGTCGGTCAGGTTCACGGCGTTGCTGCTGCCGGTGATGACCACAGTCACGAACACCACGAAGAGCCAGGGTGCGAAGTTGATGACCAGATACTTGAAGAATGGAAGGGTGGTGGCAGTGGCGGGAATCGTATCTGTCGGTACGACTGGGTTGAACGCGAGAAAGAGCCCCAGCAGCAGGCCGAAACTGCACTGCCCCGCCAGCTTCCATCTCGCCACCAGGCCACGGGATTTCCCCTGCACGATCTTGAGGTAGTCGTCGAGGAATCCGATGCAACCCATCCAAAGGGTGGACAGCATCGCCACGACGACGAATTTATTGGTCACCGGCGCCCACAAGAGCGTCGGGACAATCGTTGCAAGGAGGATGATCAGCCCACCCATGGTCGGCGTGCCGCGCTTGGTCTGGTGACTTGCCGGGCCTTCCGCCCGGATCACCTGTCCCACCTTTCGTACCCGCAGCAGCCGTATGACCGGGGGGCCCACCAGAAACGCCAGAATGAGCGCGGTGACCGTGGCGCCCGCGGCTCGAAAGCTGATGTAGTTGAAGAGATTGAAAATGATATACGTCTTGCCGAGCGGCGCGAGCCAGTGATAGAACATCGATCCTCAGCGTTGGCGGAGCGGCGCACCGGGGTGCTTCGCGCGGGCTTTGAGCGCGGGAAGTATACGCTCCAATGCCACGCCACGGGATGCCTTCAGCACGACGATCTCGTCTCCCCGGAGCCGCTCGGCCAACAGTGGCGCCAGCGCGATCGGATCAGGAGCCGAGACCAACCGATGCCGTAGGGCCCCGGCATACGGCTCGAGCGCGGGAACAAAGTCTCCCACCGCGGCGATAAGCTCAGGGTGAAGGTCGACGAGCGCCTCCGCGATTTCCCGATGGAGTGCCGGGGCGTCCACACCCAGCTCGCGCATGGTGCCGGCAACGAAGACCAGCCGGCGGTCGCCCCGGAGCGCGCTCGCCGTCGCGATTGCCGCGCGGAAGGACTGAGGATTGGCGTTGTAGCAGTCGTTCAGAATGGTCAGGCCGCCCTCTTGGAGCAGCTCGCCCCGGCCGCCCGGAATCGAGAACCGCTCCAGTGCCGCGGCCGACTCCTTACGGTCGAGCCCGAGAGCTTCGACCAGCGCCCACACGCGAACGGCGTTGTCGGCCTGATGCAAGCCTCGCGCGGCCAGTCTAAAGCTGGTTGCTCCGAAGGTGACCACCGGCCGCGCCGAGTCGTCGAGGGTCACCTTCGTGGGCGTCAACTCCGCGTCGCGAAGGGCGGCCGTGCGTACCTGGCGCGCGCGGGTCCTGGCGCCGGCCGCAAGCCCGGGCGGGTCCACCCCCACGATGGCCAGCGGCACGCCGTCGGTGAGCGATAGCTTTTCAGCCACCACCCCGGCCAACGACCCGAATCCCTCCAGGTGACCCGCCACGGCGTTGGTCACGATGGTGATGGAAGGCTCGATGATCTCACGATAGCGTGAGATCTCGCCCGGCAGATTGGCCCCAGCTTCAACGATCAGAGCCTCCGTGTCGCTAGAAGCTTCCAGAACTGTGAGCGGCACGCCGATCAGGTTGTTGAGATTGGCGCGAGTGGCGTAGGTCCGATACCGCGTGCTCAGCACCGCCCGGAGCATCTCTTTCGTGCTGGTCTTCCCATTGGTGCCCGTCACCGCCACGACCGGACCATCCATCCCCATTCTACGGGCTCGCGCCAGCATTCCGAGCGCGCGCAGGGTGTCGTCCACCTCGTACAGGAGGAGGCGGGGAACCGGTGGAGTGCCTTTTCGCACCACTGCCCCGGCCGCCCCAGCGGCGGCCGCCGCTGGGAGATGATCGTGTCCGTCGAATCGCTCACCCTTGAGTGCCACGAAGAGCCCGCCGGCCTGAATGGCTCGACTGTCGGTGGAAATCGTGGAGAACATCACCGGCTCGCGGCCCGAGACCGGCGCGAAACCGAGGGCATCCCGCACCGCGCCCTCGGACCAGGACGGTATCGCCACCACCTCCCGCTCACCGGTCACCGCTCACCTCTCACCGCTTCCTGCACGATCTCGCGCTCATCGAACGGCAGCTTTTCCGTACCGATGACCTGATAAGTCTCGTGACCCTTGCCCGCGAGAAGAACGGTGTCCCCGGCGTGCGCCTCATTCAGCGCGGCGTGGATCGCGGCAAGCCGGTCCGGGATTCGAAGATGCGGCATGCCGCCCATGCCCTGCTCGATATCGTCGATGATGGCGCCAGGATCTTCGGTACGGGGATTATCCGAAGTCGCGATCGCCAGGTCCGAGCGCTCCGCCGCGATGCGCCCCATGATCGGCCGCTTGCCTTTGTCCCGATCTCCGCCGCATCCGAACACGACAATGAGCCGGCCGCTGGTCAGGGGGCGGAGACTCGTAAGCGCGCGCTCCAGCGCGTCCGGGGTGTGTGCGTAGTCCCGCAGCACGATGCAGGGGGTCTCTGCAATGCGCTCCATGCGGCCCGGCACTTGAGGTGCACCAGCCAGGCGCTCGACGACGTGAGCAAGCGGACGGCCGAGCCCGAGGGCAGTCGCGGCCGCCGCCAGGGCGTTGGCCACATTGAAGTCGCCCAGGAGTGGAAGCGAGACGTCAGCCGGGCCGAAGCGTCCGCTCATGTGAAACCGCGACCCAGCCGCGTCGATGACGATGGCAGTCGCGCGCACGTCCGCGGCGGGATGCACACCGAAGGTGAGCCGTGGCGTGCGGGCCGGCATTCCCTGCCATGCACCCTCGTCGAGGTTGACCACCTCGAGTCCGCCCAGCCGGAGGAGTGCGCTCAGGCGGAGCTTGGCCGACAGGTATGCCTCCATGGTCCCATGGTAGTCGAGGTGGTCACGGGTAAGGTTGGTGAACACACCAGCCGCGAAGGCCAACCCGTCGAGGCGCCCCTGGTCCAGACTGTGGGAGGACGCTTCCATAGCCACGTGGATCACTCCACGCTGCACCATGGCCGCGAGCGTTGCCTGAAGATCGATGGGTCCCGGAGTCGTCAGCGACCCCGCGGTCGAGCTGACCGGCTGGTCCCGGCCATCGAATGCGCCGAGCGTTCCGATGCTGCCAGCCTCATTCTCTTCATTGAACAGATGGCGGATGAGCCCTGCCGTCGTCGTCTTTCCATTGGTTCCGGTAATGCCGATCAGGCTCAGGCACCGACCCGGGTGGCCAAACCATGCCGCGCCAAGCACGAGCGCCGAGTGGCGGCTGTCCCGCACCACGATCTCCGGCACCCCGGACTGCTGGGGCGCCTCCAACACGATGGCGCCTGCACCGCGGCTCACCGCCTGGCCCACAAACCGGTGACCGTCGGCCTGGGATCCCCTCACCGCGATGTACAGCATTCCGCGCTCGATCGTTCTGCTATCCACTCCGATGCCTGTGGGGTCGGGCGCGGTTGCTGGGGCCGAGCTCAACAGGTCGGCCCGGCGAAGCTCACCGAGCACTGCAGTCCAGGTCAGCGGCATGAAGCGTCCCCGGAGTCCACTACTCGGCCCACACCGTAACCGCCGTTCCCGGCAGGGCCGACTCCCCGCCCGGAGGAGCCGTGCGGCTCACCCGGCCGAGGCCGCGGAGATTCACCCGGAATCCGCGTCGGTGAAGCGCGAGTGCCGCCTCCCGCACCGATTGGCCGGCCACTTCGGGGACCGGCAGGGGTTTGACCTTGACGTCGGCAGCATAGTAGGGCCAGGAGAGGACGATGCGAGCCATGCTCACGGGGCTCGCGGCCGGACCCGACTCACCTCGGAGCCTGTTGTCGTGGACGGTGAGACGGCTCCTGTCGATCGCGACGCGACGTGAGGCCAGAGCCTGCTGCAGCATCGTACGCGTCACCGGCGCTGCGGTGAGCCCGCCGTAGTAGTTGCCCTGGGGGTTATCGATCTTGACGATGACGATCAGCTGAGGATGATCGGCGGGGAACAAAGCCGCGAAGGAGGCGGTGTACTCGCCCCGGATGTAGCGCCCCCCCTCGAACCGCACCGCCGTGCCGGTCTTCCCCAGCAGCGTGTAATTGACCAACTGCGCTTCCTCCCCGGTCCCACCTTCGCCGACCGCGCCCTTGAGAAACTCCCGCAGTTGCGCCGCGATCTTCGGGGTAACCACTCGTCGCACCGGTTCGGGCTCATGCCGGTACAGCAGGTCGCCCGATGGGCTTCGAATCTCCCGAACCAGGGTGGGCGTGAGCAGCAGGCCGTCGTTCGCGATGGCGCCGTACGCTGCGGCCAGTTGAACCGGGGTTACTCCGAGCTCGTATCCCATGGCCATGCTCGCCCGGGTGTACTTGGGCTGCCACTTGTCCGGCCGGGCCAGTCGCCCGCGCGACTCCGACGGAAACTCGGCTCCCGTCAGCGTGCCGAATCCGAAGTCGCGAAGCATTTCGAACTGCTCTTCAGGGGACAGCCGGGACGAGAACTTGGCCATGCCAATGTTGCTCGAGACCTGGATCGTTCGGGCCAGCGTCAGGTTTCCAGCGGTCTTGTGCGCATCCGAGATGATGCGGACGCGACCGCTGCTCGTGATCGGCATGCGCCAGGAGCCGCCTTCGGCAAAGACGGCATCATTGGGACCCACCCGCCGATGCATCAGCAGCGCCGCCGCCGTAAACAACTTGGCCGTGGAACCAGGCTCAAAGGGATCGGTGAAGGTTGAGGCGCGGGGGACCCCGGCCCCTCGAGTTCCTGACTGATGGGACGCAAGCGCGAGCAGCTGACCGTTGGTGGGGTCCAGAAACACAACGTCGCCGCCTGCGGCCTGCATGGCTCTGAGCGCCTCTTCGAGTCCCCGCTCAGCGATCTCCTGCAGCTCCGCGTCGATCGTGAGGACCACGTCGTTGCCTGGCACGGGCTCGCGGATGACCCGGGCCGGCGAATCGTAGCGCCGTCCTGCGCGGTCCTTGAGCAGCACTGCCTCGCCGGGTTGGCCGGTGAGAATCGAATCGAGCGCGAGCTCGAGCCCGGCCGCGCCGGCGGGCCCGTCCGGCGACAATCCGCCGATGATCGGCCGGGCGAGCGTTCTCGAGGGGTAAAAGCGCTGGAAGTCGCGGGTGAGGTGGATGCCGTCCAGCCGCCGGAGGCGCTGTACCTGGGTCGCGGTAAACGGCCCATTGAAATAGATCCACCGCTTGGATCGCAGGTCCTGCTGGAGGCTGGGCCAGGATACCCCCAGCTGCCGGCTCAATAGCTGCCCGGTCGAGCGAGGGTTGGCCAGCTCGTTGGGGGCGACGCCGACATGATAGAATTCCTGGCTCACGGCGAGGGGCATGCCGTTCCTGTCGTACAGAGCGCCTCGTCGGGCCGCGAGCACGACCCGCTCGGTCCGCTGGCGTTGGGCTTGTTCAGCCCATCGGTCTCCCTGCATCAGCTGTAGCTGGGCCGCCCGAGCCACAATGGCGGCAACACTCAGCGCGAAGCCGAACTGTACCGCGGCAATACGAGCCAATGGCCTTACCATCAGGGTCTGTCCTGACCGGCGGTCGCCGGCGCTGGCACGACAAAAAGCACAAACTCGGAATCGGCCGGCTCGTGCAGGCCGAGTGAGCGTTCGGCTACCGGCACGAGGACCTGGCGACTCGAGGCGAGTCGGATCCGGCGCTCGAGGTCGGCACGCCGCGCCTCCAGATTGCTACGCTCCTCACGGAGATCGTGCAGCCGCCGCGCGGTGCGAAGGGCGGCGGTTTGCCGTGCCACGACCGCCAACGCGCCACCTAAAAAGATCAGCAGCCACAGGATCATCCAGTGGCGGCCTTTAAGCCGCATGCTCGACCACAAAGGTCCGCAGTTTGGCGCTCCTGGCTCGGGGATTCAGTGCCAGCTCCGATTCCTCGGGCGTAATCGGCTTGCGGGGCTCGACTCGGCCAAAGGCCCGCCCACGACAGACGCACACCGGAAAACCTGGAGGGCATACGCAGCTCCGGGCCCATTCCCGGTACGATTGCTTGACCAGGCGATCCTCGCCCGAATGATAGGTGAGGATCGCCAGACGGCCACCGGGCGTGAGCGCATCTCGGAACGCCGGCAATGCGCGTTCGAGCCCTCCCAATTCATCGTTCACCGCGATGCGCACAGCCTGAAAGAGCCGGGCAAAATCCGGCGGCCCAGCCTTGGCCCCGAGTGTCGCTCGGACGGCATTCACCAGATCATCGCTGGTGGCAAATGCGTGGCGTGCCCGGCGGCGCACGATCTCCGCTGCCAGTCGGCGAGCCCGCCGCTCGTCGCCGTAGTCCCGGAAAATGGCCTCGAGCGTCTCCGGATCGGCGTGGTTGAGAAGATCCGCCGCCGATTCGCCGGTGCCGCCCATTCGCATGTCCAGGGCCGCGCCCGGACGGAAGGTAAAACCACGCCCGGCCTCGTCCAGTTGCCGGGACGAGACGCCCAGATCCAGCAGAATGAGATCGGGCTCGAACCGCGCGATCGCGGTAAGCGCGTCGGCCGAGGCGTAGGGCGCCTGGACGTAGTGAATCCGGTGGTCCCCCAACCTCCTCCGGCTGATGGCAATTGCCTCGGGATCGCGGTCGATACCGAGGACCTCCGCCCCCGCCTCGAGCAGCGCCGCGGCATGGCCGCCATCGCCTAGGGTGGCGTCAACCGCCCGACGCGCTCCGCGTGCCGCCGAGACGATCGCGGGCAAGAGGACCGGCACGTGATAGGTTGAGGTCGGATCTGCCATGTCCGGCTCTGAGGGGCTGAAACACAACACCCCGTCCGCGAGGACGGGGTGATCATTCAAGAAGCGAGCGGGGCTGACGGGGCTCGAACCCGCGACCTCCGCAGTGACAGTGCGGCACTCTAACCAAGCTGAGCTACAGCCCCCTGGCGGAGGGCGGAATATATATGAGCTCTAGGCTGTGGGCTATGGGCTCTCACTTCTTCTTAGTCTTACAGTAGGCCTTCAGCATGGACTTGATCCGCGGCTCGTACTTCTTGATGATGCCGAGATTCTTGTCGACTGCCTCCGGGTTGACTGCACGTCCTGCTGTGAGCGCCGAGTCGGACGCCGCCAGCTTTGCCTGCTCCTGCATGGCGAGGTCGCACGACTTCTGCTTCTCGGCCTGGGGATCGATCTGCGGCACCTGGAAGAGGGTGGCCAGACCGAGGAGGTAGTTCGCAGCTGGGTATACCTTCCCGGTCGGGTTCGCCGCGGCCACCGCCATCCGGAGCAGCTCCTCGGCGCCCTGAAGGTCCTGCGGCTGCTGCAGCAAGGGAGCGGCCGCCGTGTAGAGCAGCGCGGCTGCGTTCTCCTTCCGCTGGGCATCCCCGTGCTTGAGTACGAACTCGAGGAATGGAACTGCTTCTTTGGGGCGTGGGGTAAACTTGGTGGAGCTGGTCCGCGGAGCAGTAGCTGCCGACGTGTCTCGTCTCGCCGCCGAAGTGTCTCGTCCTGCCGAAGTGTCTCGCCTCGCCTTTGTGGTGTCAGGCGGAACGATAAGTGCCTGCGCCGCCGCCAAAGCCGCAATGACACCAGTTTCGGTCGTATCCTTTGCGATGATCCGATTGGTCACGGCGATGACACTGTCCGTCTGGCCGGACAAGGAATACGCCTTGTTCAGGTATCCCAGGAGGGTCGGATTGTTCGGGTATTTCCTGACGCCCATCTGGGACCACTTGAGTAGACGCACATTGTCCGGATTCTCACCCTCGGCCGCGGCAGCGGATATCTTCGTAAAGAAAAGCGTGTCTGCCTTGGTGGAGTCGGTGGCGTACATCGCCTCCAGTGCGTCGACCGCGCACTTGAAGTTGCTGAGGAAGAGGCACGCGTTGCTCTTCAAATCGTACAGGTCGGCGTTGTTCGGGTCCAGCTTGAGCCCCTCGTCGGCCACCTTCAGCGCCGTTTCCGAGTGACCGGATTGGAGGAAGTACTTGAACAGCTCTTCGCGCAGCTTCTGGTTCGTCGGCGCCACCAGAAGCATCTGCTCGAAGGCGAGCAAGGTGTTGGCCGTGTCATTGGTCGCCTGATACTGCGTGGCCAGCGCGGTCCAGACGGGCAGACTGAGTGGATCTCCCTTGGTTGCGGCCTGAAGGTGCTTCACCACCTCCGGCCGGGGCGCCTTCTTGTCCTGCGCGATCTGGGCAAGGCAGAACTGGGCGAGCCCATGATTGGGCAGTACCTTGATCGCCTTCTGCGCGGCCGCCTCTGCCTTGTCCGGCTTGCTGGTGCGCTGGTCGACGCAGGCCCTGGCGTCAGCGAGCGATTTCACCGCGGGCTCGAGTGCCCGGGCCAGCTTCTTGCCGAAGTCCTCGAGGGTCTGCCCCTTTTGCTGAGTCAAGGTGACCACATAGCCGGCGTCGTCGTTGACCCCGATCAGCCGGGCCGTGACCGCGGTGCCTCCACCAGCCCCACGGGCCATCGTGCCAGACATGAGCACGCGAGCCTGGATGTTTTTGGCCAAAGTAGTGGCCAGAGGCGGGCTCAGAATGGCGTCCACCGGATAGCCATACTGCTTCAGCGCGTCGTTCATCTGCGCCTGCTCGACGACGGTGAAGTCTCGGCCGACGATAGCCTTCATCTCCCCGCGTGCGGCACTCCCGATCTTGACCGCGCTGGCCGAATCGGCCGAGGCGAAGGCAAAGGGATTTGCAACCATGAGGCGTGGAGCGTTCGCGACCGTCTGGCTCGAGCGAGCTCCGCGCGGGATACCCTGCGCTGCCAGAGGCGCCGCGGTGATTCCACCGAACAGGGCGATGAGGACAAGACGGGACAGGCTCATTCCTTTGGTCTCCTCAACAGGACGGCCCTTGCGGACCAGAACAGCCTCGCTCTTCGCGCGGGCTTGAGTGGGCGAAGAGGGATTCGAACCCCCGACATCCTGCGTGTAAGGCAGGCGCTCTGAACCAGCTGAGCTATTCGCCCTGAGGCGCTACAGCCCCCAAGTTTTTAGTGGTATTGCAGGGACCGTGCCGTGATGAGCGACACTCTCTATAGTGCAACGCCGATTGGAAACAACACGCAATAGCCAAAGACCAGGATCACCGCCGCCGCACTGGCATGACCCGCCTGGAGCGTTAGATACCCAGCCACCAGCACGAGCACCGCCGCCGCGAGGATGATGAGGTTCCGCGGGGCGAGCACGAAATGTCGTGGCGCTGAGCTGCGCGATTGAGTAGATGGGCGGGGATTCGACATAGGGGTTGAGGCTACTACCGTTCGGGAGCCGGGTCAAGTTCAGACGCCGCTGCGCTTTCCGGGGGAAGCTCCCACCCTTCGTCCAGGGCGGCACGACGGACCCGGTCCGCCTTGCGGCGGAGTCTGACCAACACCCACGCAGAGAGCGCGACCACGCCCCAGCCACCCCCCGCCAGGAGCCAGGTGGCGAGACTGTAACGCTGGCGAACGCGCCGCTGCCACCCACGCTCGAACTGCGACATGGTCAGGCCGGTTGTCTCCAACACGCTGGCTTCGAAGTCGTGTCCCGCCATCAGCCGCTGGAGTAGGGGTGCGATCGATCCGGAGGGGTTCCGTCGGGCCAGCTCGATCACGGCGGAAACGGCGAGCGCATAAGCGGCATCTGCACTCGTAGCCGAGCCGCGCAACGCGCCGTCCAGACCTCGGAGGTCCGGCACTGCCCCGCGCACGACCGCGAGGTTGAGCTCGAGCGCTCCGAGGCGTTCCCATTCGCCCGCGGCCCACGCGGCATAACCCTCGTCGAACCAGAGCGGCACCCGCACCGGCACCGCCTGATGGAGCGCAAGATGGGCGAGCTCGTGCCGAAGCGTTGCGTAGATGTCGTCGGCATCCGCCCGGAGCAAGATCACTCGCGCGGACGGCAGGGCCACGGCCGCTCCCCACGACGGTGCCCTGCCCTGGCTGAGTGAGTCCAGACGGCGCCCGTCAGGGACGACGATGAGGCGCAGGGGACCGGGCGCTCGGCGACCCAGCCCGGGCCAGTCGGTCGTGTCGTTGGCCCTCCGGGCGAGATTGGCAGCAAGGTCCAGTTGCTGAGGCCATGCGACCGCCGTCACCTGCCCTACCCGCACGGCGGCAGGCTGGTCCTGTCCTGGAGCGGCCGAGACCGTGGCGCCGGCCCCGTATGTCCAGCCGAGCAGCGCAATGAAATGCGAGAGCTTCGCTAGGTGAGGGGACTGCGCGGGACTTCGCCTCCTGCTGCTGCTACATCCAGCATTTCCTGGCACCGCTTGGCCCATGGGTTGAACTTGTTGGCCTTATAGCCGTCGGTCCAGGTGCGAACCGCCTCTTCCCGGTTCCCTCCCAGCCAGAGGGCCCGTCCGAGCTCGAAATAGGCCTCGATGAGATTGGGTCCCAGTTTGAGTGTCTTGCGCAGAAAACTCTGGGCGTCCTCGTACATCTCGCGCTCGAGATACACCAGGCCCAGATAGTAGTGGGCGTAGAGCGTGGCCTTCCGGTCATTGTCGAGCCGGATGGCCTTGGAGAGGTGCTCGATGGCCTCGCCGAAGATCCCCTTCTTCAGGCAAATGTAACCGACATTGATGCGGGCCAGAGCATTGGCCGGTTCCTTCATGAGGACCTTAGAGAAGTTGCCGAGCGCATCGTCGTAGTCCTCGTGCAGCATCTGGGCCCACCCCAGAAGGGATTGGGCCTCGACTGCGCCGGGCGAGAGGCTCAGCGCCTTGTCCAACGCCTGAATCGCTCCACTATAGTCCCCCAGCGAGATGAGACTCCAACCCTTCTCGATGTAGGTCGAAGCGCCGAGGTGGTCGGCGTGAACGGCGGGCCGGGCACCGGTGAACTGCGGGGCAGGAGTCGGTGCCACGCTGTTCCCCTGCTTGTAGCGCTCGACCAGCCCACGAATTTCGTCCTTGATCTGGCTGAGATCGGTCAAGGCCCCATCCACGCGCTTGAACAGGGCGATGATTTCGCGTTTGACGCCGTCGCGGTCGGTGCCGGGCGCGTCGACCCGGCCGGCGATTTCTTGCAGCTGTGTGCGCAGAGAACTGAGCCAGGGAT
This sequence comes from Gemmatimonadales bacterium, assembly GCA_038209515.1. Classification (GTDB taxonomy): domain Bacteria; phylum Gemmatimonadota; class Gemmatimonadetes; order Gemmatimonadales; family GWC2-71-9; genus CAVVWJ01. Next base: position 3,909 of record JBBQXQ010000045.1, on the reverse strand, counting down.
CGGTCATCTAGGCGGCCCCGAGAGTCTCGAGTGCCAGCCGCTCGGTCGCGGAGAGCAGCTTCCGGGCATTCAGGATGATGATAGTCCGCTCCGGACTCGAAATGATCCCCGCGATGTACACGGCCGCCAAGCCGCTCACCATCGCCCCCGGCGCCGTGATAGTCGTACTGTCTACCTTCACTACCTCACACACGGCATCCACCAGCACGGCCACCCGCTGGGTCTCGAGCTCGAGCACCATCATTCGGGTTTCCTCGCCAATGGGTGCATCGAGCTCGAACCGCTTACGGAGATCGATGACGGGTATCGCGCTGCCACCGTACGACAGGACACCCTCAAGGAACTCCGGGGCTTTCGGCAGAGGCGAGGGTGCGGTATATCGGAGGATCCGCTCGACCTGAAGGATGTCGAATGCGAATTCCTGACGACCGACCTTGAAGGTCACGACCTGGACGTCGTCCTGGACGTCATCGCCGGTGTTCATATCGATCCAGTCTCCATAAAACGCGAGCTGAGCGCCGGCAGATCCAACAGGGGCACCAGTCCACCGGCATGTTTCGCCACCCCGAAGGCCCACGGCAGGGTGGTACCCTGAGGGACCGGTAACGCGCGGTCGCGCACCAGCAGCTCAGCCTCGTCCACCTCGAGACAGAGGCACCGCCCCCCAACGCTCACGAGGACCCCGGTGTCGCCCCGCTCGGGGGGACAGGAGACACCCTCGAGCAGAGCGCCCAGGTGGATCACGGGAACCATCTTGCCCTGCACCTTGGCTACGCCTCGCACCGCCGACTCGACTGACGGCACCGGGTGCACCGATCCCAGCGGGGCCACGCCGAGGATGTGGGACAGCTCGAGCCCGACCCGCCGCTTGCCGGTGCGGACCAGCAGGAACCCGCTGTCGGCGCGGCTCACGGACACCTCAGCCGGGTTAGTTCGCCGATGATCCCCGCAGCGATCTGACCCACCGGGAGCACGTACCGGGCTCCGCCCGCCTGGACCGCCGCGCCGGGCATACCATAGATCGTTGCAGTCTCGCGATCCTGGGCAAACCCGACCCCGCCGGCATCGTGGATCTGCCTCAGTCCTTCCGCGCCATCGCGCCCGATGCCGGTGAGCACAACACCAACGGCCAGTGACCCAAAGGCACGTGCCACGCTGGCGAAGAGCGGGTCTGCCGCCGGGCGCACACCCCAGACCGACGGCCCCTGGTCGAGCACCAGATGGGTACCTTCCGCCCCGGCGGCAACGCGCATGTGGAAATCACCGGGTGCTATGTACGCGATGTCGGCCCGGACCGGCATTCGATCCTCCCCTTCCACGACCTTCATCCTGCTCTGCGCGGCCAACCTCTCCGCAAGGCTGCGGGTGAATTTGGGCGGCATGTGCTGCACAATGAGGATGGCTGTCTCCAGTCCGGGCGGCAGCTCCGGGACGATCTCGGCCAAGGCCCGGGGACCTCCAGTGGAGGCCGCGATCGCGACGCAGAATCGCGCTCGCCCCTGCGAGAGCGGTACCGATGACGGTGGCAGCTCTCGACCCGGCCGGTCCGCGAGCGCCAGCGGCCTGATGTCGGCCGACTTCGCGGCCCGGAGCACGGCCAGGAGCCGCTCGGCAAACCGAGCCGTGGCCGCGCCGTCCCGCCCCTCTTCTTTCGCAACGAGGTCCACCGCGCCAAGCTCGAGCGCGCGGATGGCCGCGACTGCTCCTGGCCCGACGTAGGCGCTCACCACCACGATCGGGCGGGGCGATTCCGCCATGATGTATCCGATTGCCCCAAGGCCATCGAGCTCGGGCATCTCGAGATCCATCAGCACCACGTCAGGGGCATGCGCCCGAACCTTCCGGAGCGCATCCATGCCGTCCCGGGCCGTGGCGATGACGCGAAACTCACCGGAACCCTCGACCACCTCGGTGAGAAGCCGGCGGAAGAAGGGGCTATCGTCGACCACGAGCACCCGGCTCGGATCAGAGATGCTGAACACCATGGGCCACCGTTATCACTTCGACTCTGCCGTCGTTCACGGTCAGGCGGACCGTGCGTCCAAAGTCACCGCCCACCGCCTCGCCGACGAGGGGAACACCGTGAGTACGGAGCACCTGCCTAGCAGCCACGAGGTTCCGCTCCCCCATGTGTATGGTGCCGGGCGGCGCGAGAGCCGCGAACATGCTGGCCCCGCCGGCGAGCCGGGCGGAGATGCGCCCGGGCTGGGCCCCGTCGGCTGCCATCAGTTCGAGAAGCCGGGGGATCGCCGACTGGGGGAACTTGGCGGGGTTGGCGTCCATCCGGCTCAGCGCCGGCGAGGGCAGGAGCACGTGCGCCATTCCTCCAATGCGGGCTTCCCCATCGTAGAGCAGGATCGCCACGCAGCTGCCGAGCCCCTGGGTGATCAGGACATCGTCCGCGACGCCCACCCGGAGGTCAGCCACCCGCACCAGCAGCTCCCGGCTCACGCGCTCAACCGATACACCCGCTCGCGCGGGTCCAGCAACGTGAGTCGATCGCGGGCCGGGCCGAAGAGCGTCTCGACTTTACCCAGCACCAGAAAACCCCCGGGCGCGAGGGCTCGGGCGAAGGTGGCGAACACCCGCTCCTGCGCGGCGCGCTCGAAGTAGATCACCACGTTGCGGCACAGGATCAGGTGATAGTTGTGCCGGGGAGGCGGATCGTTGCTGAGGTCCGCCGCCCGAACGTGCACCTGCTGGCGCAACCGCTCCCTTACCCTGTACTCATCCCCATGCTGCTCGAAATAGCGCTCGATCCAGACCACCGGCAGCTCCGTCAGTGCCTCACGACGATAGCGGCCGGCCCGGGCGCGTTCGAGGCACTGCCGGTCGATGTCGGTTGCGTCAACGGTCACCTGACGAAGTCGTTCCGGCGTGCCCTGCTGTTCCAGATGGTCGGCGATCAACATGGTCAAGGTGTACGGCTCTTCGCCCGATGAGCAGCCGGCACTCCACACCCGGATCTCCCCGTCGTTCGCTTGACAGATCTCCCGTATGAGGCCACCACGCATCAGGTTCCAGGTGTCGGCATTCCGGTAGAAGCGGGTGACGTTGATCGTGATCGCATCCTTGAGTCGCTCGTACTCGTCCGGGATCCGATCGAGAACGGCCTGGTAGTCCGAGTAGGTCTTCACGCCACAGGCCCGCATCCGGACCGCGATCCGCCGGCGCAGACACTTGTCCTTGTAGGCAGTGAGCGTCAGCCCTGCCTCGCGCGAGATCTTCCGCGTGAGCGCAGCAAAAGCGGCCTCATCGGCCGTCATCGCGTCAGATCCAGCATTTCGAGATTCGCCCGGGCCAGCTGGTGGCCCGGGTTGAGGAAGGTGGCCTGGGCCCAGCTCTCTCTGGCTCGGGCGTGGTCCCGGCGCTTGTACGCGATGTTGCCCAGTTTGAAATAGAGATCGTCGCCCAGCTCGGGGTTGAGCTTGGCCGCGCGCTCATAGGCCTCGGCCGCATCGTCATAGCGGCCAGTGCGGTAGAGAACATCGGCCAGGTTCTTGGATACCTGCGGTAAGGCCGGATCCTCGGCCAGCGCCTTCCGAAGCATCTTCTCCGCGCCCTCTACATCACCGCTCAGCTCCAGCAGCACGGCGAGGTTGTTCTGCAGCACCGGGTTCTCCGAGTAGGCGGCCACACCCTCACGCGCCGCCTTCAGCGCAGCGTCCAGGTCCTCCAAGCCGGCACTCGCCAACGTGGCCGCCCAATACCAGAGCGCAGGAACCGGACGGCCCTTGAGCAGCTCGAGCGCACGCGCCAGCCGTCCGTGGGCCACCTGGTTATCGCCCCGTTTGAGCGCGACGATGCTCCAGCCCAGCATCACCCGAGCATCCTCCCTGGCGCGGCTCGCTGCGTCGCCGTAGGCGGCTTCCGCCTCGTCAAGCCGGCCCAACTGTTCCAGCGCAAAGC
>JBBQXQ010000044.1:0-23086 GCA_038209515.1 Gemmatimonadales bacterium | reverse complement strand
CATCTGAGGCCCCGTGCGCGAGCGGCGATGACCTCGACTGCGGTGGACATCCCGACGGCATCGGCACCCAGCCGGTCTGCCATCCGGATCTCGGCCGGGGTCTCGTAACTGGGACCGAGCAGCTGGATGTACACGCCCTCGTCCAGCGCGATTCGCTTGGTACGCGACACCTCCCGGGCGAGGGTCCGAAGCGCCTTGTCATACGGGTCCGACATGTCGGGGAACCGCTCTTCTCCTGGAAGCACCGGCCCGAATAGCGGATTACGAAAGGTCAGGTTGATGTGATCAGCGATCAGCATGACCGTGCCCGAGGAAAACGTCCGCCGGATTCCCCCTGCGGCATTGGTCAGGATGAGGGTGTCGACGCCGAGGGCAGCGAACACCCGGATCGGTAAGGCTGTCACCGCCGCGTCGTGCCCTTCATATAGATGAAAGCGGCCGCTCTGGACCAGCACCTCCTTGCCCGCCAATCGACCGGCTACCAGCTCGGCCCCATGCCCGATCACTGTTGTCTTGGGAAAACCCGGTATTTCGCCGTAGTGGATGACGACGGGGTCCCCGATGTGCTCGGTGAGAAATCCCAGACCGGAGCCGAGCACCACAGCGATCTTGGGGCGGCGACTACCCAATCGCGTGCGAATGGTTTCCGCCGCGGCCTCTACCTGCTCCGCCCTCTCCGTCTTCTCCGTCTTCTCCGTCCTTGTCAAAGCAAAATCCCCGCGATCGTGGCCGAGAGGAAGTTGGCCAGGGTGCCTGCCAGCATCGCACGAATGCCCAGCTGGGCCAGGTCGCGTTTTCGTTCGGGCACCAACGCGCCGATCCCGCCGAGCTGGATACCTACCGAGCTGAAGTTGGCGAACCCCGCCAGGGCGAATGACGCGATGGTGAACGACCGCGGATCCAGCTGCGCCTTCAAGGGTCCGAGCTGGGCGAAGGCGATGAACTCGTTCAACACCATGCGGGTACCCAACAGGCTCCCGATCGTGCCGCTGTCTTGCGAGGGCACGCCCATGAGCCAGGCAATCGGCTGGAAGATCCATCCGAGCACCGTCTGGAGATTGGGCGGGAACCACTCGGCATACCGGTGAACGGCCGCGAAACCACCGTTCAGCAGCGCCACTAGGGCAACAAACGAGACCAGCATCGCGATCACATTGAGCATCAGGGTCAGCCCTTCGCTGGTTCCGCGCGCTGCCGCGTCGAGCAGGTTCACGTCCTGCTTGGGCATCTCCAGCTTGACCTTCCCATACGTCTCCGGCACTTCGGTTTCCGGCTCGAAGAGCTTGGCCATCATGATCGTCCCCGGCGCGGTCATGATGACGGCCGTCAGCAGATGCCGGGCCTCGATCCCGAAAGCGATGTAAGCGACCATGATCGATCCGGAGATATGGGCCATCCCCGATGTCATGACCGTCATCAGCTCCGAGCGGGTCATCCGCGGGAGGAACGGGCGGATGGTTAGTGGCGCCTCGGTCTGACCCATGAAGATGGAGGCCGCCACGTTCAGGCTCTCGGCCCCGCTCGCTCCCATCACCCGGCTCATCAGTATCGCGAACGCCCGCACAACGAGCTGCATGATCCCGAGATAGTACATGATGGCGAAGAGCGCGCTCACGAAGATGATGGCAGGCAGGAGCTGAAACGCGAAGATGACTCCCAGGCTCGAGTTGGGTTTGCCCAGCTCGCCGAAGACGAACTGCGAGCCTACGTAGGAGAAACTGAGGATAGAGGTCACGAAACTGCCGAGCGCACGGAAGAGCTGTTGGCCGATGGGAATCCGGAGCACGAAGATCGCGAACAACAGCTGGAGACCCAACCCCCAGGCCACGACCCGCCAGCGGATGGCGCGGCGGTTGTGCGACAAGGCGATGGCAATGGCCAGGATGGCGACGATGCCGAGGAGGCCTCTCAAGCGGAGCAACAATCCCGGTGGCTCGGAGGCCGGTGGGGACGCCGGCTCCTGCGGGGCTGTGACCGTCTGAAGGTCGGTCTGGACCGCCGGCGCCGGCTGGGCCAGTACGCGGCTGACGCCCTGCCAGGTGAGTCCGGGAACCACCCAGGCCGCGAACATCGCGCCGGTGAAGAGGAGAACGGCAAGGATCGCAACGCGCATCGTCTCTCTCCGTCAGCGGATGTCGGCCAGCTCGGCCCGTACCCGGCTCAGCAGCTCGAGCCGCTCGGGCCAGGGAAGAAAGGTTCCGGCGAACCCATTCAGAATCAGTTGGTCGATTTCCTCGCGAGAAAAGCCCAGGTCGGTGTGCGCGAGCCAATACTCGTCACTGAGCGAGACACCCGCCATCAGCCAACCATCGGTACAGAGCGTCACGTTGAGGCCGGCATCGAAGTAACCCCGCACGGGGTGCTCCGACGCGCGCCGGACCGCACGGGTCTGCACGTTGCTGGTGATGTTGGCCTCGATCAGGATCCGCCGGTCCCGAATGTAGTCGCGGAGCTGAGGGCTCTCGTAGAGCCGGGTGCCGTGGCCGATCCGGTCGGCGTGACACAGATGCACCGCATCGGCGATCGACTCTGCGCCCGCCGCTTCGCCGGCGTGCACCGTCACTCCCAGGAGCCCTTGAGCGGCGACATCGAAGGCTGCTCGGTGGTTGCCCGCAGGGCGCCCGGCCTCCCCTCCCGCCAGATCGAACGCCACCACGCCTTGGTCGCGGAATCCTACCGAGCACTCCGCGATCTCGACCGACACGGCAGGATCGTAATGCCGGAGCGAGCAGTTGATCACCCGGGCTACGACTCCAAAGTCACGCTCGCCCCGTGCCAGGCCCCGGAGCTCGGCCTGCATGACCTCGTCGAGCGTCATGCCCTGCCGCTGGCTGAGGTGCGGACAATAGCGGATCTCGAGATATCGTACATTGTCGCGGGCCGCGTCTTCCACCATCTCATAGGCCACCCGTTCGACCGCCTCGGGCGTCTGCAATAGAGGGATGGTGAGGTCGAACCGGTCCAGGTAATCCTGCAGATCGGCGGCGTCATCTACCAGCATGAACCGCCGGAGCGGCTCCGCCTCGTAGGACGGCAGGGCGACCTTCGCCTTGCGGGCCAGCTGGACCATGGTTTCCGGACGCAGAGAGCCGTCCAGGTGAACGTGCAGCTCTGCCTTGGGAAGACGGCCGATCACTTCACGCGTCAGCATCGGCACTCCGAGCCCTGGCCCGTATCACAACTCGCAGGATGGCGCCGCTCATCAGAGGGGTCGAGGGATCGATCTCGATGCCCCTCCCGTCGGTGACGTATGCCGCTCCGCCGGCGATCTGGTCAACTAGAGATGGATCGGTGGCCCGTACCGCGTCGGCGACGTTGGCTCCGGCCGGCAGATCCACGGCGGAGGCGTTGACGAAAACCCGAATGGCGTCACTCACCGCTGGATGGAGCTGAAGCCTGGTTGATCCTGGGCCGTCACCGGTTGCGGGAGACGTCGCAGGTACGTGATCAGAGCCTCGACATCGAGCATACCACCGGGCTCGGCGGGTAGTCCGACGAGCATGGTGTATTCGTCGCCACCGGCAGCGAGAAAATCGTCGACGGCAAGAGTGTACGTGGCGTCGGTCCGCACCTTTCGACCTCCCGACAGCTCCATAGTTCGCACCCGGCGCTTGGACGCACGCGGGTCGTAACGAACCTTCACCCCAGCCACGTGCGCCGTGGGCCGGCCTCCGCGATCGATCGCATGCTCCAGCACGTCCCGGAGCCGCGCGCCGGAAAGCAGCACCTTGACCAGATGGCTTTGCGATGGCTGGATCTCGAAGAGCTGACCGTAGGTGACCGGTCCGGCCGGCAGATCCGCCCGGATGCCGTAGTTGCCTACGAAGCCCACATCGGCTCGCAGCACGTTGCGCCGCGCCTCGGCAATCAGACTGCCGAGCCGGTATTGGTCACCCGAGCGAGCCAGCGGCAGCTTGACGGTGGCAACCACCCGGCTGGTGAGCGAGTCGGCCCTGCGGCGAAAGGCCTCGACCAGCTCGGCCATCGCGGCATTTGCGGTCGTTGATTCCGGGATCACCGGCGCGATACGCGTCCGCACTTCTCGTCCACCCGCTACGGTCTTTACCAGGTCGGCGATGGCAAGCGCAGCTCCATCGGCGCCTGCATCGACAATGGCAACGCCGGCCACTCGCGTGTTGACCACCCCGTGACTGTGCCCCGCCACCAGCAGATCGATGGTCCGCGAGTCGGCGCCTTCGGCGAGTCGGATAGCCTCGCCCGTGCACACGGGGCCCTGGCAGGAAGCACCGGCGTGGGCGAGCAGAATGGTGAGATCGGGCCGTTGGGAGCGAACCTCCGCGAGCACGTCATGGATGGCCAGCGCGCCATCGCCAAAGCGAAGCCCGCTGGTCAGCTCCGGCTTCACGCTGCTCTTGGCGTCGGACGTAATGTAGCCCACGACCGCGACCTTGAGGCCGCCCGCCTGCACCATACGATACGGCGCGATCCAGTCGGGCCGCCGGCTGCTCGCCGAGTCAAAGACGTTTGCCGCGAGCCAGGGATAATGCGCCTCACTGATCCGGCGGCGCAGGGTGTCGAGCGACCACTCGAAGTCGTGCTCCCCAAGGGCAGCCGCGGAAAGGTTGAGACGGTTGAGCACCTCGACCATGGCGCGTCCCCGCGTAACGTTGGAGACGACGGTGCCCTGCATGGCGTCGCCCGCGTCGAGCCGCAGTATGGGACAGCCGCAGTCCGCCGTCAGGCTATCCATCAGCGCCGCCAGCGCGACCGCGCCACCCATCGGCTTCCCATCGGAGCCGGACTTCGGCAACAGGGCGCCATGGAGATCGGCGGTCGCCAGCACCCTGAGGATGATGGTGTCTCGAGACTCGGGGGGGGGCTGTTTTATCGGCACTCGGAACAGGGCGCGCACGGCGGCGGCGGTGGCCTCCGGAACGATTCGCCAGTCGCGCCCGGCGTAGTCGGCGGGGTCGATCTCGCCGCGGCTGTGGATCTCCTCGATCAGAAGATCGCGGATGTTCTCGCCCTTGTCGTAGACCACCGGGGCATCTCGCAACATGGTGTAGCCGCCGGCGCCGGTCTGGCGATAGCTGTTGAGCGCAAGCGTGAAGGTATCGGCCGGTCGTACCCGCCGTCCTCGTACGGCCAGGTTCCGGATCCGGTCGCCCACTGGCCCTCGCAGGTCGATCTCATAGCGTGCCCCCGCGATCACGTCGTAGTTGTAACCCGGCACGCTGTCATTGATCGAGATCCGGTCGACGGGATCGGCCCTGAAGTAGCGAGCGCTGTGCTCCAGATAGGCCTTCAGCTGCGCGCCCGTCACCCGCACCACCCGGAGCGTGTTGTCAAACGGGTACAGGGCCACGATCTGCCCCAGGCGGATCGTCCCGCTGTCGAACCCGGCGTCGAGATCGAAGGCCGATGCCGCAGACAGCTGGGCCCCGGTCCGCTTCCGTTGCACGGCATTGACGAAGTTGAGAATCGGGGTCGGCTCCACCCGGGCTGCGCCGGCTCGCATGGGGCCGGTCGCCCGGCCAAGAGGTGTATCGACCCAGACCAGCACGGCCGCGTGCGCCGGTGCCAGTCGCTGCATCACCCGGGTGGATGGAGCCACCTGCGCGGTGGAGACGAGCTCGCTCCGCACCCGCATCAGCCGCCACCGATCATCCTGCCTGGCCAGGTCGAGGTGGGTAATCGAGACGCTGCCGCCGAAGGGTCTGGGCTGCACGAAGTGCACGCCACCGATCACCGAGTCGCGCATCTCCCGATGCGAGTGGCCTACCACCACCACGTCGGGGCGAACCAGGAGCGTTGCCAGCGACGCCGCGGCATTCTCGCCGCCAATGCCGGTGGTATCGTACGAGGCGGGGCTGTCCATCCCGCTATGCACCAGCGCCACCGCCACATCGGTCTGGCGACGCATTGCTTCCATGACTCTCGCTGCCGCGGCCGGAATGCGGTCGATCCGCACCTTGCCGTGGAGCTGCTCCCGGTCCCACACCATTGCGCCAGGCGTGGTGAAGCCAGCCACGCCGATCCGAACTCCCTCGCGCCGCAGCACCACGTAGGGTGGATAAAGCAGCGTGTCGCCCGCCAGCGTGTAGAGGTTGCCGCTGACGTACGGGAATGCGGCACCGGAGATCGCCTGCCGCATCGGGCCGAGACCCCAGTCGAACTCGTGATTCCCCAGCGTGGCCACGTCGTAGCCGGTGAGGTTCATCGCCTCGATCAGCGGATGAGGATCGCGCCGCTTGACCCGGGCGAAGTAGGTGGCGAAGGCGTCGCCTTGCAGGAGGTCGCCGGCATCCACCACCACGACCTCTCCCGGATAGAGCGCCTTGAGTGAGTCCACCACGGTGGCGACCCGCGCCAATCCGCCGGCGAACGGTCGTTGGCGCGGGTAATCCCAGTCAGTCGCGTGGCCGTGAATGTCCGTGGTGGCCACGAGCACGACGTGCGCCGTGTCCTGGGGCGCAGCAGCGAAAGCGAGCGCAGTGAGGAGGAAGAGCATCGGGGCGTAATAAAGACCGAGGCGGGAAGGGCGGGAAGGGCTCCTTCCCCTCTATCCACCGGTTGGTATATTCGTCGCGGCGCATATGACCACTGCATCCGCTACCGACCTCCTGCTCACGGTCGCCGAACCGACCCGGCTTCGAATATTGAACTGCCTGGCCGCGGCGCCGCTGTTCGTGTCCGATCTCCAGGCTGTGCTCGACCTGCCGCAGCCCACCGTCTCTCGCCACCTCCAGATCCTGCGCCGCGCCCAGCTGGTCCGGGATACCCCGATCGCGCAGTTCGTCCTCTACCGGCTCCAGCGCAACGGCACCATTCACGGGCGCATGCTGTCCGCGATTCTCGATGCCGTGGTGCAGGACGACAAAGACATGCGAGACGAGCGGCACCGCGCGGTGGACCGGAGCCGCTCCCATACCCGTCTACGGGTGCAGGAGCCGACCAACGGCAGGCTGGCGCCCCGACCGAAGAGACCGTCATGACGCACCGCATTCTCGTGGTGGACGATGAGCCCGACATCACCGCCCTGGTCGCGTATCACCTGGCCAAGGCGGGCTTCAGGGTCTCCACCGCGGCCAACGGGCCCGACGCGCTGAAGGCGGCGCGGGAGGAACGTCCCGACATCGTCATCCTGGATCTTATGCTCCCAGGCATCTCGGGTTATGACGTGCTCGCTGAAATGCGGAAGCGGGAAGAAACCCGTGAGGTCGGGGTCATACTCCTGACCGCCCGACGGGATGAGACCGACCGAATTCGGGGACTCTCACTCGGGGCCGACGACTATCTCACCAAGCCATTCTCGCCCCAGGAGCTCTCGCTCCGGGTCAGCGGCCTGCTCCGCCGGTTGGGCTCGCCCGCGGTGAGCGCCGGCTCGACGCTGACAGCCGGCCCGGTCACCATCGATCGCTCGGCCCACCGCGCCACCATCGGGGGCGAGGAGCTCAACCTGACCGCGACCGAGTACAAGCTTCTGCTTACGCTGGTCGAACGGCGGGGTCGGGTGCAGACACGCCCGCAGCTGCTGGAGACCGTCTGGGAAGCCCAGCCCGACATTCAGACCCGGACGGTGGATATGCACGTCCAGCGGCTCAGAACCAAGATGGGCGACGTGGGAAGACTGATCGAGACCGTGCGCGGGTTCGGCTATCGCTTCAAGGGGAACGAGCGAGGGGCGCGTAGCCGGTGAGCTTCGCGACGCGACTGGTGCTCGGAACGGTGCTCATCCTCGTGCTCACGGTGGGCATCCTCTTCTGGGTGGCGGAGCGCTCGCTACGGCGTGATCTCGAGGGCGAGATCGGGCGCACGCTCGGGAGCGAGGCCGCACTGGTGCGGGAAGCGTTGCCGGCTGACTCCGTCGGCTGGCCCGCGGCGGTACGGCGCCTGTCGGGGCAGACCAAACACCGCATCACCCTGATCGATCGAGACGGCTGGGTCCGGGCCGACAGCGATTTTCCCCCCGGTCCGCTGCCGCCGATCCAGAATCACGGCGGGCGGCCCGAGGTCCGCGCCGCGCTGGCGGGAGGCCACGGGCTCGCGCGACGCAAGAGTGAGACGGTTGGCCGGCTCCTGCTCTATGTGGCGATTCCGGGTGGGCCCGGTGTCGTGCGGGTGGCAGCGGGGCTGGACCAGGTCGACGACGTTGTGCACCGGGCTCAGCGAGCCGTGGCCGGGGCGGCGCTGCTTGCCCTGATGATCGGTACCGTCCTGGCGGCTGCCGCCGGACGTTCGATTGCCCGGCCGCTCATCGAGATCGGATCCGCTGCGCAGGCGATCGCGGCTGGGGCGCCGCCGCGATTCCCCCGCTCCGGCGTACCCGACATCGACCGACTGGTGCAAGCGCTCCGTCAGATGCATCAGCAGTTGGGCGACCGGTTCGACGAGCTCCGGCGGGAGCAGGCCGAAACGGCGGCACTGGTCGAGTCGATGGTCGAGGGTGTGATCGCCGCGGACGAGCGAGGCCGGATCGTAACGGCCAACCCCGCCGCGCGTCGCCTGCTCGGTTATGAAGCCGGCGAGCCCTTGCCGGGGCTCCGTGAGCTCTTTCGGGTGAAGGCCGCGCGCGAGGTGGTCAATGCCGTGCTGCAGGGCCAGGCGGTGCAGGATCGCGAGCTCGAGATGGACGGCGGCGTGTTTCTGATGAACGCCCGGCCGTTGCCATCGGGCGGCGCCGTCCTGGTGATCCACGATCTCACCGCAACGCGACGGCTGGAGGCGATGCGGAGAGACTTCGTCGCCAATGTCTCCCACGAGCTGAAGACCCCGCTCACTTCCATCTCAGGCTATGCGGAGACGCTGTTGGGCGACAGCCCCGACGCCGGGACCACCCGGGGGTTCCTCACGACCATCCTCAATAACGCCCGCCGGATGCAGCGGCTAGTAGACAACCTGCTCGACCTGGCAAAAATCGAGGCCGGACATTGGCTGCCGGAGCGGGAGCCCGTGGACGTGGGTTCGGTCGCCCGCGAGACCTGGACCGAGCTACGGGACCGCGATACGGCGCGGTCCATCGAGTTCGAGGTTGATGTTGCAGGCGACGCCGCGACGGTCCTGGCCGATGCCGATGCCATCGGCCAGGTGCTCACTAACCTGCTCGACAATGCAGTGCGCTACACCTCACCAGGCGGTCGCATCGTGTGCCGCAGCCGGCGGGATGATGGCGGGATTTCGATCAGCGTGAGCGACAATGGCACGGGGATCGTGCGCGAGCACCTGCCCCGGATCTTCGAGCGATTTTACCGCTCCGATCCGTCCCGCTCACGCGATGAGGGTGGTACCGGCCTGGGACTCGCGATCGTCAAGCACCTGGTGGAGGCTCACGGCGGCAGGGTGTCGGCGGAAAGCGAGCGTGGGGCCGGTACGACGGTTACCTGCTGGTTTCCGAACGGGGCGGCCTGAGCCGGCTGCGTGATCGGATGCTCGCACACCTCGCGATAGCTCCGGTCCAGTCGCTCCATCTCCCGTTCCCAGGTCAGTGCTTCCGCCGTGAGCCGCGCTCCCCGGGCCAGTCGCCGGGTCAGCTCAGGTTCGGTCGCGAGCGCCACCATCGCGCGAGCCATGCTTCCAACGTCTCCCTCCGGGAACGTCAGCCCGTTCTCCTCGTTTGTCAGATGGTCGCGCACCCCCCCTGCCGGTGCGGCGACGACCGGGAGCCCGCTCGCCATGGCCTCGAGCACCACCAGGCCCAGTGTCTCCGAGACCGATGCGAAGACGAACGCGTCGCAGCTGGCATAGAGATCGGGGAGGCGAGTTCGGCAGCCCGCTCCGGGCCGCCGCGGACTGTCCGATCCGGCCGATGCTGAACTCAGTGGCGCAGTGAACCAGGTCCGGACGGAAGCGTTCGACCATCCGTCGTACCGAACCTATCCAGGGCAGCGCCAGCCTGACTTCGGGGTACCGAGGCATCGGCACGCTGGGAATGGTCACCAGCTCCGCCGGCCCCTCATTCGGGGCGGGCTGGCCGCCCAATTGGGCGCGGGTTGCCGCGGGATACCGGGGCGCCACCACCGCGCATTGCCAACCCCGGCGGGAAAGGCCGCTTACCATCAGCGCCGTGACGATCGAAACTCCATTGACCTGAGGAGGATAGGTGTCGGTACAGAAGAGAACGCGCATCGACGCTCCGAGCGGGGACGGCGGAAACTCGAAGGCCGTGGTAACGGTTAGGTGAAGGCCCGGTCTCGGTTGGTCGCGGCGGCGCCGGGACACCGACCCCCAACCAGCGAGTCGAGGGGGCTGGCAAGATCGTTACGCTGTCGTGACGTAGACGGCTAGCGCTATACCGGAACTAGGTGGAATCTACAGGCCAGCATATGACTACCCAGGAGCCTTCGGCGCACCCACGACTCGCAGCCATCGATGTCGGCAGCAATACGATCCGGCTCACTGTGGCCGAAGTCCAGGACGATGATACCTATCGTATTCTGGATGAAGAGCGCGAGATGGTCCGTCTCGCTGAAAAGCTGGATCGAACCGGCCGCTTATCGGACGCAGCGGTAGAACGAGCGCTCGCGGCCATCGGGAAGATGAAGGCGATCGCGGACGGCTTCAAAATCGCCGAGCTCCGGGCAATCGCGACCAGCGCGGTGAGAGAGGCTGCCAACGGCCGTGGGTTCACCCGGGAAGTCATGCGGCAGCACAAGGTCCGCCTCGACGTAATCTCCCCGGAGGAAGAAGCCGAGCTGGCGTTCCGCAGCGCCGCACGGCATTTCGATCTCCAGGGGCGCTCGACCGCCGTAGTCGATATCGGTGGTGGAAGTGTCGAGATCATTCTCTCCGCCGGGACGGCGATCGATCAAGTCTACTCGCTGCCGCTCGGCGCGGTGCGAGTCACCGAGCGCCTCGTCCGATCCGATCCGCTGCGGAACAAGCACTGGAAGCTGATGAAAGCGGAGATCGATCGCGGCATCCGTGCCGCCATCCGACAGCCGGCTCACCGGGCTGAGATCATGGTCGGCAGCGGCGGCAGCTTTACGGCGCTCGCCCATATGTCCAAATGGCAGCGTGAGGGCCGTCATGGGTCGGTCCAGGGCTACGTGCTTACCCCGGCAGAGATCATTCACCTGCTCGACCGGCTGCGGGAAGCTCCGCTCGAGGCCAGACGCCGAATGCCCGGACTGAGCCCCGACCGCGCCGACATCATTCTGGCCGGCGCAACGGTCATCGCCCGTCTGGTGCGGCGACTCGGAACCCAGCAGATCCTGGTCAATGAGCGCGGGATCCGGGACGGCCTCCTGCTGCACATGATCTCGGAGCTGCCGGGCCGCCAGACGGTCGCGCAACTTCCGCAGTCGGGCAATCGGATGGAATGGGCCCGCCACTTCGCTCGGAAGTGCCGGTCGAACGAGCGGCACTGTGAGCAGGTGGCCACGCTGGCCCTCCAGATCTTCGACGGCCTCAAGGCGCGCTTTGGATTACCGGCCTCCAGCCGGGATCTGCTGCAGGTCGCAGCGCTGCTGCACGACATCGGTTATCTGATCAGTCACTCGAAACACCACAAGCACGCCTATCATCTGATCCTGCATGGGGATCTACCCGGTTTCTCCCCCCACGAGGTCGAGTTGATCGCCAACGTGGCCCGCTATCACCGGCGGGCGTTCCCGAAGAAGCGCCACGAGAACCTCGCCCGTTTGACCGTGGATGAGCGGCGGCTGATCGGCCGGTTGAGCGGCATTCTCCGCATAGCCGACGGCCTGGACCGGACCCATTCCCAGGCGGTAACCGGTCTCAAGGTCCGCTCCTTGCGGGATGGCCTGCGGCTGAACATCGAGGCGGGTGCGTCACTGGAGGTCGAGTGCGCCGACGCCCAGCGCAAGTCGGATCTGTTCCGAAAGGCGTTCGATACGAAAGTGGAGATGGTGTGGCGTCGTTCGCGGGCCCGGAGGAGGGTGACCGGCGCGCCGCGCGGTCTGCAGTTGCACGTCGCCGCCGCCAGTTAGCGCTCGATTTATGCCTAAGAACGTGCCCGAGTTTTCCCAGGAGCATTTCCTCAACCGCGAGTTGAGCTGGCTCGAGTTCAATTCGCGGGTCCTCGAGGAGGCCGCGGATCCGACCAACCCCTGCCTCGAGCGAATCAAATTTCTCTCGATCGTCAGCTCAAACCTGGACGAGTTCTTCGAGATTCGGGTTGCCGGCCTGCAAGAGCAGCTCTATGCCGGACTGGAGCCCCAAGATTTCCCGGCGGATGGGCTGGCGCCTGCCGAACAGCTGACCAAGATCGACCAGCGCGTGCACCAGCTGGTCGGGGACCAGTATAGGCTGCTTCATGAGGAGCTGATCGGCGACCTTCAGCAGAACGGCATAGAATGGGTGCGGCTGGGAGAGATCTCACCCGCGGAGCGAGCCTTCGTCGACGCCCTCTTCGCCAGCAGCATCTACCCAGTGCTTACCCCGCTGGCCATAGACCCGGGTCACCCGTTCCCCCATGTACACAACAAGAGCCTCAACATTGCGCTTCTGGTCGAGAGAAAGCATGCCAACCAGCTCCAGGAGCTCTTTGCCGTCGTGCAGGTGCCGGCTGTACTCGACCGCGTCGTGATCCTTCCGGGCTCTCCCGACCGGGTCCGCTTCGTCCTGCTGGAAGACGTCATCGCCGCCCATCTAGGAACGCTATTCGGTGGCTTTCGCGTGCTCGGTCACACCGTATTCCGGGTGACCCGCAACACCGATCTCGCCATCGATGAGGACGATGCTGAAGATCTGCTCCAGACCATCGAGGAAAACCTCCGCCAGCGCCTGCACGGCGACGCGGTCCGGCTCGAGATCTCGGATGCCGCCGACGAGCGGTTTGTGCAGATGCTGGTCGGGGCCCTCGATCTGCATGACCGGGACGTCTACCGGCTTCGCGGACCGGTGGATCTCACGGTATTTCTGGCGCTGCATCGGCTGGATGGATTCCGCGCGCTCAAGGACGAGCCATTGGTTCCCGGTGCCCCTCCCGCGTTCGCCCCTGGCGGGGATGTGTTCGAGCTGATTCGCAGCCAGGATATCCTGGTGCACCATCCCTTCGAGTCATTCGGCTCCGTCGTGAACTTTATCGCGCGCGCCGCCGACGATCCGCAGGTCCTTGCGATCAAGCAGACCCTGTACCGGACCAGCGGTGCGAGCCCCATCATTCGCGCCCTGGAGCGGGCGGCGCAGAACGGAAAGCAGGTGACCGCCCTGGTCGAGCTCAAAGCCCGGTTCGACGAGGAAAACAACATCGTCTGGGCTCGGTCTCTCGAGCATGCCGGCGTGCACGTCGTCTACGGCGTCGTGGGACTGAAGACCCACTGCAAGGCTTCGCTCGTCGTCCGGCGCGAGGCCGACGGCATCCGGCGGTACGTGCACCTCTCGACGGGCAACTACAACCCCACGACCGCGAGGACCTATACCGACCTGGGCCTGTTCACGGCCAAACCGGAGTTCGGGGAAGACACCAGTGAGCTGTTCAATCTGCTTACCGGGTACTCCCAAGGGCGCCGTTGGCGCAAATTCCTGGTGGCCCCGTTCGGCTTTCGGGAGCAGATCGTCGAGCTGATCGATCGCGAGAGCCGGAATGCGGGAATGGGCCGGCCTTCCCGCATCATCGTCAAGATGAACGCACTGGTCGAGCCGACCGTGATCGACACCTTGTACCGGGCCGCTCGGTCAGGCGTGCGCATCGATTTAGTCATCCGGGGGACCTGCTGCCTCAGACCGGGAATCCCGGGCCTCTCCGAGAACATCCGGGTGATCAGCATAGTGGACCGGTTCCTGGAGCACAGCCGGATCTTCTATTTCGAGAATGCGGGCGATCCGGAGGTCTTCCTGGGAAGCGCCGACTGGATGCCGCGGAATTTCTTTCGTCGCATCGAGGTGATGTTCCCGGTCGAGGATGCCCGGCTCAAGTCTCGGCTAACCCAGGAGCTCCTTCAGGTGGTGTTGAACGACAACGTCAAAGCCCGGCAACTGCAGGCGGACGGTACCTATCTGCGGGTAAGGCCTGAAGAAGGCCAGGAAGAGATTCGGTCGCAAACCGTTTTTCAAACCCTGGCCCGAGAGTCTGCGCGGGTGGCGGTGGATTCGGCCCTTCGATTCGTGCCTATCTTCGGCTCATCCGGACCGCCCCCGCCCGACGAGCCCGTCTCCAGCAACGGAGATCAAGCAGGCCAACGGTCCACGCCACCGCGGGTACGCTCTCCGCGGTCACGAAAGCGCCCCGAACCGGCGTGACGACTGCACGACTTCCATCCGACCTGTTGGACCGATCGGCCCAGGAAGCTTCCCGCCTCATCGCCCTGCGTTACGTCGATCAAATAGAACGCGCCCGGACCCGACTGACGGACGCTCGAGATGCCGAGGCGCTGCACGATTTTCGAGTCGGCCTCCGGCGCCTTCGAAGCTGTACCCGTGCCTATCGCGCTCCGCTCGCAGGCAGCGTGACGAAGAAAATGGGACGACGACTGCGAAAGCTGACCCTGGCAACCAACGCCGGGCGAGACACTGAGGTGCACCTCGATTGGCTGCGCTTGCAGGGCGATCGTCTCGGCGCCGAGGATATGCCGGGGCTGTTCTGGCTTATCGGACGACTGGAAGGGCACAAAGGCGAGACCATCGACCCGGCTACGGCCGAGGTTGGCCGTCGGTTCGGGAAGGCGGCGATCCAGTTTCGACGCCGGCTGGGCACTCTCCGCGTCGAGATCGGAGCAGGCCCCGGGAAGAGGCAGCTGACGTTTGGGCAGGTGACCGGGGAACTGATTCAGCAGCAGGCCACCCAGTTGGGAGAGGCCCTCGAGCGGGTGCACGAAGCCGCAAACTTCAAGGAGGGGCACAGGGCCAGGATAAGCATCAAACGGCTCCGCTATTTGCTTGAGCCGGTTGCGCGCCGGGCTTCGCGGGTCAGGGGTCTCGTCACCCGACTGAAGGAGGCCCAGGATATTCTCGGCACAATGCACGACATGCACGTGCTCTCGGAGGAGATCGCCTCCTCACTCGCGACGCTGTCCCGGTCCAACCCGGATCGCCTCTCGGCTTCGGAGTGCGGGCTCCGGACCTTAGAGCGCCTCGCTCGGGAACAGGCAGCCGCCGCCTTTGAAAGCTTCGACGCCCTGTGGGGCGGCGACCGGGCGAGCCGGTTTCTCGTGCGGGCTGATGAAATAGGCAGGTCTCTGAGGAAGGGCCCTGCCGGCGCACACGAGGTGGCTCATACAGCTCCTACACCAGCGATAGAGCAGGAGTTGATTCTGCCGCAGAGCAGCCCACGGACCAGCCTGCTCAAATCGTCCGGTAGAAATGGTTTTCTGAGGAATGGTCCCGGTAGACCTGGGTGACCGTGACCGCAGCAAGGGCTTCCAGGCCGTTGCCCACTGTCGGCTGCGGTGGTAACAGGCGGGTGAGGCTCCGCTCCCGGTTGTCGCAGGTGGGCAGAAAGACCGTTACCGACCTGTAACCTGGACGCGGCGAACCGGTTGCTCGGGGGCGCCATTTTCATGGGCAATGACCGCACCACTGCTCATGCGTCTCAGCGCCCACGACCGGGCGTTGCGGATGCGTTGCGCGATCAGTCCGGCCGCGCCGCGCGCTTCGCTGTTCGCGTGGACCACTATCACCCACCTGGGTGGCACTGGGCCTTCCCTCCTGGCGGCGAGTCTTCCCCTGGTCGCCTGCTGCGCGCTCTACCAGGCATCCAGGCTCGCCCTCATGACGCTGGTGGTGTCCCACCTCCTCGTCCAAGCTGCCAAACGAACCGTCGTCCGTGATCGCCCTGCGAAAGCAGAGGGTTGCGTGTACCTGGTGCGGGAGCCGGATTGTTTCTCGTTCCCGTCGGGACACGCTGCCGCATCGATGTCGGTCGCGCTGGCATATGGGACAACCTTTGCAGCGTGGGCAGCGCCACTCTTGCTCCTGGCCGCTGCGGTGGGCTTCTCTCGGGTGCGGCTGGGGGTACACTACCCGAGCGACGCGCTGGTGGGCCAGCTCATCGCCGCGGTGACGGAAGCAGCGTTCCTGCTGTTGGGCTGGCCATGAGCATGGCGATTTTACCCTTTCGTTACACGATGACCGATTCGCCGTGACCGCTTTCCGGCTTCTTATCAGCCTTCAGACAGCATCGCAGCGATGCGCAGGTCACTCAACCCAGCTGAAAGGCTATATGACCCTGCAGGCGCGTAGGATTCTGAGCAGCGGTGTAGCGCTGACGGCCACCTTGGCTGTCGGCTCGGTGAGCGCGCAGACGACGTATCCCAACGTCAAGTTGACCGGGCGTCTCCACGAGCAGTTCTATTACTTCGACAACGCGCCCTACGCCGCAACCACCGGGCCCAAGGACAATTTCTTCACCCGGCGGGCGCGCATCGAGGCGCGGGGACAGATCTCGGAGAATATCGCCGTGTACATCCAGCCGTCCTTTGAGGGCGGCCGGAACCTGAGTGGCGTAGTGACCACCTGCACCGGCACCCCCCTGGTCTGCCGAACCACCGGTCGCAGCGGCCTTCGGCTCCGGGATGCCTGGATCGATGTGCGCTTCAGCCCCGAGGTGAGCAAAGGCGCACTCTACCTGCGCGCCGGCCAGGAGAAGCGGCCCTACAGCCGGTATGAGCTGACCTCCTCCAATAATCTGCCGTCCATCGAGCGAGGCGCCGGGCAGGGCCTGGTGGCTCGCGCCTCCAACGACCTCTTCGGGGCGAACGGTTTCCTCGCCCACGACGTGGGCGCCCGGGTGCGGTACGAGTACAAGTTGGACGACACCAGACTGGTCATGGTTACCTTCGGGGTGTACAACGGGCAGGGCGAGAGCCTGAATGACGTGAACAACAAGAAGAGCTACGGCGCACGTGCCACTGCCGGCGTGTACTCCAAGCTCGATATCGGCGGCTCCTGGTTCGCCCACGATGGGATCGTAACGGTCGGCACGACGCCAGACTCGGCGTTCACCAACTACGCCTGGGGCGTCGACGCGCAATGGGGTAAGCCAGGCGACGAGGGGTTGTATGTGTTGGGCGAGTATCTCGACGGCAACGATGCGACGGCAGCCAAGAACAAGATCCGTGGCATCCAGGGTCTTGCGGCGTATAACTACCGGTTCAAGAGTCCGACGTCGTGGCTCTACGCCATCGAGCCGGCGTTCCGGGTGGACCTGGCCGACCCCAACACCAACGCGGTCAACGACCGGGCCACTCTGATAACGGCTGTGCTGGGAATCTATATGTCGAGTAAGGCCCAGCTCCGGGTCGCCTACGAGCGCGAGAGCTTCCAGGGTAGCGTGACGCCGAGCATCAGCGGCGTGCGCAGCGCGCTCACGGTCAACTTCTAATCACACCATGTCATCATGAGCGGAGATAAGGCATGAAGCGCAGCCTATTCGTCATCAGCGGCATGCTGGCCGCGGCGGCTCCTGCAGCAGCCCAGAGCCTTACCGGCGCGGGCGCGACCTTCCCCAATCCGATCTATACCAAGTGGTTCGATGCCTACAGCAAGAAGACCGGCGTTAAGATCAACTATCAGTCGATCGGGTCCGGCGGCGGTATCCGCCAGTTCACCGAGGGCACCGTGGACTTCGGCGCCAGCGACGGCCCCATGAACGAGTCCCAGATCCAGGCAGTGAACGGCAACGTGCTCCACGTGCCCACCGTACTCGGCGCCGTGGCCGTGACCTACAATTTGCCGACGCTGGGTGACACCAAGCTCAAGTTCGATGGCAACCTCCTGGTCGACATCTTTATGGGCCGGGTGAACAAGTGGAATGACCCCAAGATCGCCGCGCTGAATCCCGGCGTGAAGCTGCCGGACATCGACCTCATCGTGGTCCACCGCTCCGACGGCTCCGGCACCACCTACGTGTTCACCGACTACCTGAACAAATTCTCCCGCGAATGGAAGGACAAGGTCGGCTATGCCACCTCGGTCAATTGGCCGGCGGGGCTCGGTGGGAAGGGGAACGAGGGCGTGACCCAGCAGGTCAAGCAGACGGAAGGCGCGCTCGGCTATGTGGAGCTGATCTACGCCATCTCGAACAACCTGCCGTACGCCCAGGTGAAGAATGCCACCGGCAACTTCATCGTTCCCTCACTGGAGACGGTTACCGCCGCCGCAGCGGGTGCAAAGCTGGACAAAGACACCGATTTTCGGGTGTCGATCACGAATGCTCCTGGCGCCCAGGCCTATCCCATCTCGTCGTTCACCTGGCTCCTGGTCAAAAAGGACAACAAGGATCCCACCAAGGCGAAGCTCATCCGCGACTTCCTGGCCTGGATGATCACGCCCGAAGCCCAGGCGATGGCGGCCGACTTGCACTACGCTCCCCTGCCGGGTCCGGTCGTTTCCCTGGTGCAGGCGCGGCTGCCGACGTTGAAGGCCGGCGGGAAAGTCATCGCGGCCCGATAGAGGGCACTTCTGTCACTCTCAAGCGGCCGGCGCCAATGGTGCCGGCCGTTTGCGTGTCGTGTGAGAGTGCGGCACCTTAGAGCCTGACCCGACGCAGCACGCCATGCAGGGAGGAAACCATGTCCCGAGCTACTCTCCTCTGTCTCAGCAGCGTTACGCTCCTCGCTTGTGGCCGCGGCGAGCGTTCTCCTGCTGGGGACCGAAAAGATGCCGGATCCGCGACGGTCGGCTCGGCTGCTCTGACGGGCGCAGGCGCGACCTTCCCCGCTCCGATCTACACCAAGTGGTTCGATGGGTACGCCCGCGAGACCGGCGTTCGTATCAACTACCAGTCCATCGGCTCGGGAGGCGGCATCCGCCAGTTCACCGAGGGCACTGTCGACTTTGGCGCCACCGATGCCCCCATGACCGACCAGCAGGTGGCGGCGGTGAAGGGGAACGTGCAGCACGTGCCCACGGTACTCGGCGCGGTGGTGGCCACCTACAACCTGCCGTCTCTGGGCAAGGCGCCGCTCAGGTTCGACGGGGCCACCCTGGCAGACATTTTTCTCGGCCGGATCAGCCGGTGGAACGACCGCCGGCTGGCGGCGCTCAATCCCGCTGTGAGCCTTCCAGACCAGGACATCATCGTCGTGCATCGGTCCGATGGGTCCGGTACCACCTACATCTTCACCGACTATCTCTCCAAGATCTCGGCCGAGTGGAAGAGCAAGGTAGGCAAGGCAACGTCGGTAGACTGGCCCACTGGGCTGGGCGGGAAAGGAAACGAGGGGGTTACCCAGCAGGTCAAGCAAACCGAAGGAGCCATTGGATACGTCGAGCTGATTTACGCGATATCCAACGGACTGCCGGCGGCCCTCATCAAGAACGCCGGGGGGGCCTTCGTCCAGCCGACCCTCGAGAGCGTGTCTGCCGCAGCGGGTAGGGCGCCGCTCGGCGTCGATACGGATCTTCGCGTTTCCATCACCAACCCTCCAGGCCGGGATTCCTACCCTCTCTCCTCGTTTACCTGGTTATTGGTGCACAGGGAGAGCCCCGATAGCGCCAAGGCCAAGGCGCTCCACAGTTTTCTCACCTGGATGTTGCGGCCCGAGGCGCAGCGCATGGCTGCGGCTCTACACTACGCCCCCCTCCCTGTCTCCATCACCGAGCTCCTCCAACGGCGGCTCGGCAGTTGAGGCCATGGTTCCCGTGACCAATCCGTTACACGGCCGTGACCGACCGGGCAAGACCGAGGTCTAGAATCCCATCATGACCGCCGTCTCCGAACGAGAGCTGACCAGGCCCGCCTCCAGCGTCTCGCTCGAGCGAGCGAACTACGGCGATCGGATTTTCAAGCTGCTGCTGACCGTTGCGGCTCTCGCCGTTCCGGTGCTCCTCGGGTTTCTGGTCTACGAGCTCTGGAGTGGAGCCGACCTAGCCATCCGGCGATTCGGTCTCGATTTCGTCACCACGAGCGTGTGGGATCCGGTGGCGGAGCAGTTCGGCGCCTTGCCGCTGATCTTCGGCACCCTGCTCTCGTCGCTGATCGCGCTCATCATCGCCGTTCCCCTCTCGCTCGGCGTGGCGGTTTACCTCACCGAGTTCGCCCCCAAGTGGGTGCGGCAGCCGGTGGCCTTTCTCATCGGGCTGCTGGCCGCGATACCGAGCGTCGTGTACGGGTTGTGGGGAATCTTCGTACTCGTTCCCGCGCTCAGGACCACCGCGTTCCCGTTGCTCCGGAAGCTATTCGGCTTCCTTCCCCTCTTTCAGGGACCGATCTATGGGCCGTCCATGCTGGCTGCGGGAATCATCCTGGCCATCATGATCATGCCATACATCATGTCCGTGTCACGGGAGGTTCTGCTCGCCGTGCCGAACACCCAACGGGAGGCCTCGCTCGCCCTGGGCGCCACTCGGTGGGAGGCGGTCACCTCCGCCGTCATCCCCTACGCCCGCTCGGGGATCATCGGCGCCATCATCCTCGGGCTCGGCCGGGCATTGGGAGAGACCATGGCGGTGACGATGCTGATCGGGAATCGGCACGAGATCGCGGCGTCGCTGTTCGCGCCGGGATACACCATGGCGGCAGCGATTGCCAATGAGTTCTCCGAGGCGGTGGGCGACATGCACATCTCGGCGCTGGCCTACGTGGCCTTCGTGCTCTTCCTGGTAACGGTGCTGGTCAACGCCGCCGCCCGGCTCCTCATCTGGCGAGTGGCCCGGGGCTCGAGCGCCGGGAGCAGCGCGCTGTGAACCGGCGCGTGCTCCGGCGGACCATCAGCAATTTCATGGTGGGGCTGATGATCGGCGCCGTGATCGTAGCCCTGCTGCCGCTCTTCTTTATCCTCATCGACCTGGTGCTGAAGGGCGCCAGCAGCCTTTCCGTCGACTTCTTCACCAAGACGCCGGCACCCGCCGGCGAAACCGGCGGCGGCGTGGTGCACGCGCTGGTCGGCACGCTGCTGATCGTGGGCATGGCGAGCCTGATCGGCCTCCCCATCGGTATCGGGGCCGGCATCTACTGCGCCGAGTTTCCGAGCAGCCGCCTTACCTGGGTCACCCGGTTCGTGGCGGACGTGCTCAACGGAACGCCGTCCATCGTAGTAGGGGTCTTCGCGTGGGCCTGGATCGTCGCCACCCAGAAGCATTTCTCCGCCCTCGCCGGCAGTGTGGCGCTTGCGCTTCTGATGATTCCCATGGTGCTGCGCACCACCGAGGAGATGATCAAGCTGGTACCGAATTCGCTCCGTGAAGCGGCGCTTGCGTTGGGCTACCCCCGTTGGCGCACCAGCCTGTCGGTGGTGATCCGGACCACGCTACCCGGTATCGTGACCGGCGCACTGCTCGCCACCGCGCGGATCTCAGGCGAGACCGCTCCGCTGCTCTTCACCGCGCTCGGTAGTCAGTATCTGAGCTTCAATCTGAACCAGCCGATGGCCGCCCTGCCGCTCACCGTGTTTACCTACGCCACCGGCCCCTATCCCCAGTGGCACAGCTACGCCTGGGCCTCGGCATTGGTGCTCATCCTCGTGGTGTTCATCTTGAGCCTCGGCGCCAGACTCGCCATCCGCAAACGATTCACCCTCAATGGTTGAGCCTGCCTTGAGTGCCCCGCCCGAGCAGCGCAAGGAGGCGGTTCACGCACCGACCTCGATGACCTCGGAAACTCGTCCGCGGCTCGTCACCGACAAGCTCACGGCCATGTACGGAAAGTTCACCGCGGTGAAGGGAGTCTCGCTCGCGTTTCCGGGCAACCGGGTACACGCGTTGATCGGCCCCTCCGGCTGCGGCAAGTCTACCTTTCTGCGGGCTCTGAACCGGATGCACGAGCTGTCGGAGCATGGCTGGATCACCGGGCGGGTCCTGCTCGACGGCGAGGACATCTACGCGCCGCGGGTGAACGTGATGCAGCTCCGCCGCCGGGTGGGGATGGTGTTCCAGCGGCCCACCCCGTTTCCTACCATGTCGGTGTATGACAACGTGGCGGCCGGTCTCCGGCTAAACAGACGGCTTCCCCGGGCCGAGCTCGACAGCGTGGTCGAGCGCTCGCTCCGCCAGGCGGCGCTCTGGGACGAAGTCAAGGACCGGCTCAAGACCAGCGCGATGGCGCTCTCCGGTGGCCAGCAGCAGCGGCTCTGTCTGGCCCGGACGATCGCGCCGACTCCAGACGTGATCCTGCTGGACGAGCCGACCGCGTCGCTCGATCCCCAGGGGACCCAGCGTATCGAAGAGCTGCTCTTCGAGCTCAAGCGGGACTTTACCATCGTGATCGTGACCCACAACATGCAGCAAGCCGCTCGGGTCTCGGACACCACGACGTTCTTCTATCTCGGCACCATGGTCGAGACCGGACCGACGCGCCAGATCTTCACCGCGCCGAGGAACGAGCAGACCGAGGCATACATCACGGGAAGGTTCGGATGACCACCATGCTTCGCCCGGGTTCGTTTGTCCCGTCGCTCCGGCCCACACTCGCTCCGCGCCCGCCCAGTGTGCCGCCGGGGAGCCGGGAGAGTCCTGCCATCGATGTGCACGGCTTCAGCTTCTCCTACGGGTCCCGCCTGGTGCTCAGGAATCTGACCTTTGCCATCGATCGGAAGGCGGTCACTGCCATCATCGGACCGTCCGGCTGTGGCAAGTCCACCTTCCTCCGGTCCATCAATCGGCTCAACGACCTCATTCCCGGCATCCGGCACGAGGGAGACATTCTGGTCGAGGGAACTTCGATCTTCGCGCCGGGGACCGATCTCGTGTCCCTCCGCCAGCGAGTCGGGATGGTTTTTCAGCGGCCCAATCCGTTCCCCAAGACGATCTTCGACAACGTGGCCTACGGGCCGGCCTTGAATGCGCTGGTGACCAAGCGAGATCTCCCCGATCTGGTCGAGCGTTGTCTCCGGCAAGCGGCGTTGTGGGATGAGGTGAAGGATCGTCTAGATGAAGGGGGCACCAGCCTATCCGGCGGCCAGCAGCAGCGGCTCTGCATCGCCCGCGCCCTCGGCAACCAGCCCGAGGTGCTCCTGATGGACGAACCCTGCTCGGCGCTGGACCCGATCGCCACCCAGAAGGTGGAAGAGCTCATCTTCGAGCTGAAGCAGCACTATACCATCGTGATCGTGACGCACAACATGCAGCAGGCGGCGCGGGTGTCCGACTTTACCGGCTTCTTTGACCGGGGCGAGCTCATCGAGTTCGACGAGACCGAGCGGATCTTCACCACGCCCAAGCACGAGCGCACGGAAGCTTACATTACAGGGAGATTCGGATGAGCTTCGACGCGCATCGCCATTTTCAC
>JBBQXQ010000043.1:0-23780 GCA_038209515.1 Gemmatimonadales bacterium | reverse complement strand
CGAAACCAGTACGGCCGGGCCATCGGCCGCATCGAGGACGCCCGGATCGAGCCCGAGGGAGAGGATTACCTGGTCAAGGAGTTTCTGATCGGCCCGCTGGAGAGGCTGCCGAGGCTTCTCGCCTTCATGGGAGAGCTTCCGACCTTTCGTGCGTTGGGGCTCGGCCGCGAGTCGCAGCTGCGTCCAATTCCGTGGTACTGGATGGATCTGAGCGACCCGGCGCGGCCCGTCCTTACTGCGGAGGACGGGAAGGACCGCCTTTCCCGTCCTTAGGCTCCCACGTACCTTCCCGCCATGACTGCCACAACGCGCGCCCGGCTCGAGCTGATCGGGGCGGCGGTGCTCTTCTCCACCGGCGGGGCCGCGATCAAGTGGGCCGACTTCACCGGATGGCAGATCGCGAGCCTTCGCTCGGGGATCGCGGCGCTGGCGCTGCTGCTGCTGACGCCCGCGGCGCGGCGCGGCTGGAGCTGGCGTGCCGCGTTGGTGGGGGTGGCGTATGCCGGCTGTCTCATCCTCTTCGTGTTGGCCAACCGGCTGACCACGGCCGCGAACACGATCTTCCTCCAGTCCACGGCACCGCTTTACATCCTCATCCTCGCGCCCTGGCTGTTGAAGGAGCCGATCCGGCGGCAGGACCTCGGCTTCATGCTCGCGGTCGGGCTCGGCTTGCTGCTCTTCTTTGTCGGGACGGAACACCCCGGAGCCACCGCGCCGGATCCGGATCGGGGCAATCTGCTCGCGCTGGCGAGCGGCTTCTGCTGGGCGCTCGCCATCTGCGGTTTCCGCTGGCTCAGCGCCGCGCCTGGGCGGGGATCGCCCTTGGCGGCCGTGGTCTCCGGGAATCTCACCGCCTTTCTCATCACGCTGCCGATGGCGCTGCCGGTGGGGCGGCACCCGGTGGGCGATTGGGCTGTGATCGTTTACCTCGGCGTCTTCCAGATCGCCCTCGCCTACGTGTTCGTGACCGCGGCCATCCAGGTGCTCCCGGCGCTGGAATCCTCGGTCTTTCTCCTGATCGAGCCCGTCCTCAATCCGCTCTGGGCCTGGGTAATCCAGCGGGAGACGCCGGGCGCGTGGGCGCTCCTGGGCGGCGCGATCATTCTCGGGGCGACCACACTCAAGGGCTGGACGGAGGGGCGCGGCCGAGTGGCCGCGCCGGTGACCTGAGCCATGCGGCATGCACCACCGGCGTTGATCGAGACGATCCGAATCCGGAATGGCGCAGCCCCGCTCTGGTACCTCCACCTCAGGCGGCTGGCGGGGAGCTGCAAGGCGCTGGGGATCCCGTTGCCGGGAGAGCTTCCGGTCCCGGAGGGGGGCCCGGACCGGGTGTACCGTCTCGAGGTCGGCATGCGCGGCGTGCAGGTGAGCGAGCGGCTGGTCGGTTCGACCGCGCCGGTCAAGTTCATGATCTCCGGAGTGGCGCACCACTCGTATGCGTTCAAGACCACCGATCGTGCCCAGTTCGATCGGGCCCTCGACGCGGCCCGGGCCGCCGCCATGGACGACGCGTTGCTGCTCACGCCCGGGGGATTCGTGGCCGAGACGGCGATCTACAGCGTGCTCTGGTGGGAGGACGGGAAGCTGTGCGCGCCGGCCTTCGATTTAGGCGTGCTGCCTGGGGTGGGACGGGCCCGGCTGACCGAACTGGTGGGCCAGGTGGAGGAGCGGCACTCCAACTTGATCGAAATCCAGGGACTGCCGCTCTTTCTGGTGAACTCGGTGCGGGGAATCGTGAAGGTGGCCACACTGGACGGCGATTCGGTGCCCGATTCGAGGGAGACCGACGCGCTCGCTGCACGTTTTTGGCCTTGACCCACCCATCTTTCGGGCGGTATTTTCCGCGGCTCGCACGTGTTCGTGCCCGCGGTGGTTGTAGCTCAATCGGTTAGAGCGCCGGACTGTGGCTCCGGAGGTTGCGGGTTCGATCCCCGTCAGCCACCCTGGAGAAGCTGGGAGCTCTGGTGCAGAGGTCCGTAGCTCAAGTGGTAGAGCACCGGTCTCCAAAACCGGGGGTTGCAGGTTCGAGTCCTGCCGGGCCTGTGGGTGGTAGCTGGGAGTCCGGAGCTGGGAGCTTGGAGCTGCTCCGGCTGTCCTAGCTCCCGACTCCTAGCTCCTAGCTCAGAAACGGCGCTATCGTCTAGGGGACTAGGACGGGGCCCTCTCAAGGCCCAAACACGGGTTCGAATCCCGTTAGCGCTATGCTGGTAGATCGTCGGCCCCATCGTCTATCGGTTAGGACGGGACCCTTTCAAGGTCCAGAGAGGGGTTCGACTCCCCTTGGGGCTATCCGCGCCGCTAGCTCAATTGGCAGAGCAAGTGACTCTTAATCACTAGGTTGTAGGTTCGATTCCTACGCGGCGCATTCTCTTCTAAGACAATCAGTTACAAAGATACGGCCCTTCAACTTCGGGGGCCGTACACGCTCAAAGTGCGCCTGTTTGTGCGCCTCAATGTTGTAAACACATGGTCGGAGGGTTCAAGAAGTCGCTCGGTGATGCCACTCAGGAGCTACTAAGAAGTCGGATCGGTACCCTCACTTGGCGTGCCGGTGTTCGGTCCAGAGTCCTCCTGCACTCTTCTATGGATAACCGCAAACTGCTCAGCGTGTCGCCTACCTATGGGTTTATCAGCGGACTGGTAGTACGCTGCTCCACTCAGGTCTCCATGCCGAGATTCTAATACATCGTAGATCCATTGAGCGCTGAGCAGACCAGCGAGAATATCGTAAGCCTCACGTCTGAAGTCTGACTTGTGGGATAACCCGCTCTCCATTCCCCAGGCTCTACCCACATAGACGTCCAATAGCTCATCCAGCTCACCCGTATCTGCTTCGATCCGGCGTTTGAGGTACGCACCCACCTCCCCTGGAGTACCATACTCATTCCACAGCCGAAGCAGCCAAGGCGCATCTTGCCCATGAGTCCTGTAGGGCGGCGCTGATGCTGCCGCACTAGCTATGCGCGCTGCGATCTCTCGCCCCAGTTCCTCCTCGACCTCCGAAGGTAAGATCCGCTCGGACTCTGGCTGGTCATCTGCTTTCCCTAGCCAGCTGATGCATTGAGCGCCAAATGCCAGGGGCTCGGCCTCTCGGATGATCCGTCGAGCGAGCGCGTGCCGCGTCTCCCCTGGTGCCACTCGCCGAATCAAATGGGCAACCAGAATTGCAGCCTGCATGAAAGTCCAATCTGTGAGTAGCATTTGTCGTTCACGGGGAACGAGTGCACCGTTTTGAGCAACAACTAGGGCGAGACTGGCCGCAGCAGGCGGAGGCATATCATCTTCTCTACGCCGCAACTTCGTAATCAGCTTTGCCATTCCGTTAGGCCCAGCAACATCGCGTAGCATATCCCCGATTGTACTCTCTTGGCCTTGCATCGCGGCATCCACCAGCTGGGTGACTCGCAGATCAGATACATCCCCTGGCGGCACAGCATAGCGAAAGTACCGGTCAAAGTATTGTTCGGAGCAGACCCTCTGCTCACGTGCCCACGCGTCGTCCGAGTCATCGCCATAGGTCATGTTTCCTAGGAGAGTTTGCAATCGCGGAAACAGGACTTGCAAGAGTCTCCGAACGACAACGTCACGGTCGACACCGGTTCCTGTCAGCGCGTTGGTGATCAGCTCTGTAGCTCGTTGCTTGTCAGCTTCCGCACGAGCATAATCGCGGGTGCGGGTCATGAAATATTCCCGATTGTCGCGGATGACCACATACAGCTTTGGATAAAACACTCGGATGCCCTCGATCAGCATTTGATCGATCGGATTCACTTCACCTTTGAGGATCGGCAGCGCGAAGGAGAGAACATTGCCATATAGACGTGCCTGCCGTGGCGTTGTCAGCCTTGGCTCCAGCCCATCGATAAAGTGCCGGAGGAAAGCCTCTACTTGAGATTCGCTCAACTCGATGCCATTGAGGGTTAGCGCGGCCTCTACTCCTTCGAACAGCAACTTGCGCAATGCGAGCTCGTCACCAGGCGGCAGGTGCAGTGGCACCTGGACTATCTTCTCCAAGAACGCTCGTCCGGCTTCATTACCTCCCTCCCCGTAGGCTTCACCGAGTGCTGCGGCGACTATCTCGTCATCGAACGCGAGTACGTAACTGGTGTGATCAAAACCCGCGGATAGTTTGACTAATTTGAATACCGCCTGGATCTCTTTACGATCCAGTCGATCGATATCGTCAATGAACACGACCACGCGTTTGCCGCTCTCCTTCAGGATTTTCTCGAGGCGCGCCCGTAGCTCGTCCAGCTCTACCGATGATAGGGCGGCTCCGAGGCTCTTGGCCGCGCTGCCAGGTTGCAGCGTCAGCGGGCCAGCACCGACCGTAAGGAGCGAGAGCACGCTGCCATAGCGTGTCAGGATCCTCCCCAGTTCTTCTCCTCTGGTAGGGAGCGATCTCCCCGTGCTGACGGCCAGCGTTGAGAAAAAGTTGCGGAGCAATTGATCTTGAGATTCGAACTGCCACGGATTGAAGTTTACGAGGATAACCTTGGGATAGGAGAGGAGCGCTTCCTCCATCAGGCGCAGCGTTGAAGTCTTACCGTCTCCCCAGGCCCCATAGACACCGATCACAACGCTGCTGGGATCCTGACGTTCGGCCAACGTTCGAGCGATGCGCTCAGCAAAAGGCCAGCGATTGAAGCGATCCTGATCTCTATGGCTAATTGGTTTGTCGCCAGAGTACTCGGCTGACGTCGTCTCACTTGACTCGTGGGTCGTTGTCGCTCCTTCAGGGA
The DNA here is from genome assembly GCA_038209515.1 of Gemmatimonadales bacterium. GTDB lineage: Bacteria > Gemmatimonadota > Gemmatimonadetes > Gemmatimonadales > GWC2-71-9 > CAVVWJ01. The sequence continues at coordinate 19,035 of JBBQXQ010000043.1, read as the reverse complement.
TAGCGGATGGGCTCTCACTTGATTTCCGAGAGGGCAATAGCAGCCGGCGGAAGAAGTTCTTCATGTTTGTGGGTTGATAGTATGGAACCAATTCTCATCTGACAATGTGCTCCTCTACGCCGAGGTTGTCACCTGTCTGGCCAGTGACCCCAAGGCGGAGCGATTTCATGTGGCGTGCTACCACCGATCGCTCGAGCCCTTCATGGCCCGGGGACGGGCCCTCCGGGCGCACGGTGTCACGGGCGATCGGGTAGACAGCGTGCGGTTCGCCGAGGTGCGCTCCGGGAAGCTCCGAATGCCTCGCCATCCGGCGGTGCTGTACTCGCTCACCGGCCCCGCGGACAGCTTCGACCCGGCAACGGGAACGGCACCGAAGGCGCAACCGCTCTTCGTGGTGTACGTCCCCTTCGGGACCGGGAGATCGATGGGCCTGTCGACCACTCCGGTCGAAGGGGCTCCCTGGATCATGCATCCCGGTACCCCGAAGGCGCACATCATGTTTGAGCCACGCATGTAATGACCCGTGATTGCGCTCTCGAGAACCGGAGGTAGCTTATCGCGCGCCTCGCAAGCCGAGGCCGTTTCGGGGCCCGTGAAGTCCCTCTCACCTGGGAGGCTCAACGTGCGTTCTTCGCTACCAGTCCGCGCCGCTCACCTGTCTTGCCTGCTGCTTGGTTTTACCAGCCAACTCGTTGCTCAAGAGATGAAGGGGCCGCCACCGTACCTCCAAATCTTTCGGGAGGAGGTCAAGATCGGCCGGAGCGGATTCCACCCCGCAGCAGAGGCAGGGTGGCCCCGGGCCTTCGCCAGGGCGAAGATCCCCAACTACTACATCGCCATGACCACGCTCTACGGACCGGACGAAGCCTGGTTCTGCGCCGGCGTGGGGTCCATCGCCGAGGTCGAGGAGCAGAACCAGGCGATCGAGAAGGCCCCCGGCCTCACCCGGGAGCTAGACCAGCTCTCCCTGGCCGATGCCGCCAATATCTCGGCCCATCAATCACTTCTCGCCCGCCACCTCCCCGATCTCAGCAACGGGCGCGACATCAATGCGGCGGAGATGCGGGTCTGGGAAGTCCTCATGTTCCAGGTCCGGCCCGGACACGAGGGAGACTTTGCCCAGGCCGCCAAGGTCTGCCGCACCATGATCGAGGGCGCCAAGGTGGAAGCCCCATGGGCGACGTATGAGATCATGGCGGGTATGCCCGGACCCGTGTTCCTGGTGTTCGTGCCGCACAAGACCCTAGCCGAAATCGATCCGGCGACCGGTACGGGAGCGGCGATTGAAAAGGCTATGAATGAGGAGACGATGAAGAAATTGGGGGCCCTGTCGGAAGGCTTCAGCACGGTCGAGCACCTGATCTTCTCCGTGAGCCCCGCGATGAGCTATGCTCCACCCGACTGGGTCAAACAGGATCCAGGATTCTGGGGGCGGAAGGCGACCACGGCTTCAAACTCAGGCCCATGATCCAGCCCAGCCAGGTTTGGAAATGGAGGGGCCACCCAGCGGTGGCCCTTCTCTCTTGCACGGCCACGATCGCCCCACCCGGCGGTTACCGTCGCCCCAGCGAGCGTACCGACCACCGGGCTTAAGGGCGACAGGAGTCGAGCTAGTGCGGTGAATGAGATGCGCAGGAAGACTCGGGGCTCCGGACAAACCTGACGATCTCCTCCATGACCGGTGCGAGGTTGAGAACCGGAGCTGCCAACGCGATGACGATTCCCACGTGAGTGAGATTCTTGTACAAGACTACTCGGGCGCAGCCTCCGTGTTCGCGTATGCGGGACCCGAGTCGGACGGAGTTCTGAAAGGCGACGGTCTTATCCATGCCTCCATGCAGCAGGAGGAGCGGCGGCCCGGTGCCTTTGGCGTGTTCCAGCGGGTAGGTGGTCCGCCAGCCCTCCGGCGGTCCCATGAGCGTCCTGACATCGGGGTCGGTCCACGCCGTGGCCACCGGGCCGGCGAGACTGACGACGCCACGCACGCTTCCCGCGGCCACACCGGCCCGGCGTAGGTACTGCGGATCCAGGGCCAGCAGCGCCGCGGTATGGGCTCCCGCCGAGTGCCCCACGATAAAGATCCGATTCGGATCGCCTCCGTACGAGCTGATGCTGTCGCCGACCCATCGCACCGCGCGGGCAGCATCCGCCACCCAGCCCGGAAAGACCACCTGCGGGTACAGACGGTAATCCGGCACGACGGCCACCAAGCCACGCCCAGTGAGCGCCTGGCCAAGCAGGTGATACTCGTTCTTGGATCCATGCTGCCAGCGGCTACCGTAGAGAAAGATGACCACCGGCGCTGCCGCCTTTGCCGCTCGGGGGCGGTAGACGTCCAAATGCTCCCGGGCGTCGCTGCCATATGCCAGGTCCGGAGTGAGGTCGAAGTCGTGGTGCACCAGAAAGAACTCCACGGCTTGCCGGGGAGAGCATCCGGAGACGCAACTGAGCGAATACAAGAGCAGGAACCGGGACACTGCGGAGACTCCTCGGATCAATGGTCCGAGGTTCTGGCGTCGACCCCTGCCTCTGGGCCTGGTGTTCATCACGGCCGGCACGCTGCACCTCCTCCTGCCTGAGTTTTACCTGCGCATCATACCGTCATTCCTGCCCCATGGCCGTATGCTGGTGTACCTGAGTGGGGCAGCGGAGGTGCTCGGTGGAGTTGGGATCCTGATGCCGCAGCGGCGACGGGCCGCTGGCCTCGGACTCGTCTTGCTCCTGGTGGCGGTGTTCCCCGCAAATATGCAGATGCTGATAAACAGCCGGGCAGCCGGGCAGCCGCTCTGGAGCGAGGTGCTCCTGTGGCTACGACTCCCGCTTCAAGGAGTTCTCGTGTACTGGGTGTGGAGGGTCAGCCGACCCAGTGACATGTTTACGCGCTGAGGGAGTGGCGGACGGGAACCCAAAGCCCGAAGGCGGGTGGCCGGGAACTCCGACCTCGCTCCCCGGCCGATAGCGTGGCTATCCTCAAAAAAGGAGGGCCACCAGTGTCGTGGCCCTCCGCCCACGCCTGATGGCGTGGCTTTCTCTTCGTTAATCTCTACGAGGCGGTTTGGAAGCTCGAGAAAAAGGCCTCCTGACCCTTCTGTATCTCCTCCGGAGTCGGATCGCCCACGTGCTGGGCCAGGTTCCAGGCGTGACCGAAGGGATCCTCCACGCAACCGAGGCGGTCGCCCCAGAACATATCCTGGAGCGGCACGACCTGCTTCGCACCGGCGTCTATCGCGCGCTTCCAGGCCGCATCTACGTTTTCCACGTAGACATAAAACTTGACCGGGGACCCCCCGTATGCCTTGGGACTCTTGGAGCCCATGGCCGGCATCTCGTCGCTGAGCATGATGACCGAGTCGCCGATCCGGAACTCGGCGTGCAAAATCTTCCCGTCCGGCCCCGGCATGCGCATGGTCTCGTCGGCGCCGAACGCCTTCTTGTAGAACTCGAGCGCCTTTGGGGCGTCTCGAACGACGATACTCGGCGTGACGGTGTGATAGCCCTGGGGTTTCGGGTTTACTTTCGGTGCCATAATGGCCTCCTTCTGTGGTTACTGGACGCAGCGCAATATTGATCGCGGCTCAGCGGGGATCAACCGGTCTGGCCGAAATGTTACGAGGTGCCACATTATAGGCTCACAGCCGCACAACGTACCCAGCCAGCAGGGAAGGTTTCCGCAATGGCGCACGCGCAGCTCCCGGTAGTCCGCCGCCGCTTCGGCGAGACCATGCGCAAGGACTGGTGGTGGCTGCAACCGGCCATCGTCCTGGTGCTTCTCTCCACCTTCATTGGTTACGCGACCTGGGCCGCGTTCCAAGGCGAGCATTACGCGTACGGCCCTTACCTCTCTCCGTTTTATTCCCCCGAGCTGTTTGGCAGCTCGCCCCACGCCTGGTTCGGGCCCAAGCCGGGATGGTGGCCGGGGTGGCTGGTGTTCTCCCCGGCCCTTCTGATTCTCCCGTTTCCGGGCCTCTTTCGGGTGACCTGCTACTACTACCGGGGCGCCTACTACAAGGCGTTCTGGGCGGATCCGCCGGCCTGTGCAGTGGGCGAGCCCCGGAAAGAGTACTGCGGCGAAGCCGCCTTTCCGCTCATCGTGCAGAACATCCACCGCTACTTCCTGTACATCGCGCTCCTCTTCCTGGTGGTGCTCGCCCACGATGTCTATCAGGCGCTGTGGTTCACCGACCCGTCCACCGGCCAGCAGTCATTCGGCATCGGAGTGGGGACCCTCGTTCTCACCGTCAACGTGATCCTGCTCGGCGGATATACCCTGGGTTGTCACTCCCTCCGTCACATCATCGGCGGGTATATCGACCAGCTCTCGCGATCACCGGTACGGCGGCGACTCTACGATTGCTCGAGCTGCTTCAACCGCGCGCACATGCGCTGGGCGTGGACCAGCTTGTTCGCGGTGGCATTCGCGGATTTATACGTGCGGATGTGCTCGATGGGCGTGTGGGTGGATTGGAGGATTTGGTGACTGAATACCAGACCTTCGAGCACGATGTCCTCGTCATCGGCGCCGGCGGTGCGGGACTCCGGGCGGCGATCGCAGCGTCCGCCGCCGGTGCCAAGGTCGGTCTGGTGTGTAAGTCCCTGCTCGGCAAGGCCCACACCGTCATGGCCGAGGGAGGGGTCGCTGCCGCCTTGGCCAATGTGGACGACCGCGACAACTGGAAAGTGCATTTCGCCGACACCGTGCGCGGCGGGCAGTACGTGAACAACTGGCGCATGGCCCAGCTCCATGCGATGGAAGCGCCCGATCGGGTTCGAGAGCTGGAGGCGTGGGGCGCCCTCTTCGACCGCACCCCGGACGGCCGCATTCTCCAGCGCAACTTCGGAGGGCACAAGTATCCTCGTCTGGCGCACGTCGGTGATAGGACCGGGCTGGAGATGATTCGCACTCTTCAGGACCACAGCATCCACCAGGGAATCGATGTGCACATGGAGTGCACCATTCTCCAGCTCTTCACCGACGGTGGCAGGGTGTCCGGCGCGGTGGGCTACGACCGCGAGCGCGGCCGATTTCGGCTTTTTCGCACCAAGGCCGTGGTGCTCGCGACGGGGGGTATCGGACGGGCCTACTCGATCACCAGCAACAGCTGGGAGTACACCGGCGACGGCCAGGCGCTCGCCTATCACGTCGGTGCCGCGCTCCAGGACATGGAGTTCGTGCAGTTCCACCCCACCGGCATGATCTGGCCGCCCAGCGTGCGCGGTATCCTGGTGACCGAAGGCGTACGGGGCGAGGGGGGTATCCTGCTGAACGCGCAGGGCAAGCGCTTCATGTTCGACGATATCCCCGAGAACTATCGGAGCCAGACCGCGGACAACGAGGAAGAGGGCTGGCGCTATACCCAGGGCGATAAGAGCGCCCGGCGGCCGCCCGAGCTGCTGACCCGCGATCACGTGGCCCGCTGCATACTGCGAGAGGTTCGTGAGGGCCGTGGCAGTCCCCACGGTGGGGTCCTTCTCGACATCTCCTGGATCAAGCGCAAGCGGCCGGATGCCCGAAATCATATCATCAAGAAGCTTCCGAGCATGTATCACCAGTTCAAGCAGCTCGCCGACATCGACATCACCACAACGCCGATGGAGGTTGGCCCGACAACGCACTACATCATGGGCGGGATCCGGGTGGACGGGGACACGCAAAGCTCTACGCTGCCCGGGCTCTTTGCGGCCGGTGAGTGCGCCGCTGGGCTCCACGGTGCCAACCGGCTCGGGGGCAATTCACTCTCGGACCTCCTGGTTTTCGGCAAGCGGGCCGGCGACTTTGCAGCGGCATTCGCCCAGGATCACCGCCTCGGTGAGATCGACCTTGCCGAGGTCGACGATGCCATTCGTAGTGCGCTTGCCCCGTTCGAGCGGGGCGCGAGCGACGATGGCGGGGGGCCCTACCAGGTCCAGCAGGAGCTGCAGACGATGATGCAGACGCTGGTCGGCATCGTCCGTACCGAGCCGGAGATGAAACGCGCGCTGATGGGCATCGATCGGTTGCAGGAGCGAGCTCGCCAGATCGGCGTGGTGGGAAACCGGGAGTACAATCCAGGATGGCACACCGGGCTGGACCTGGCCAACCTGCTGACCGTGTCGGAGGCGATCACCCGCGCAGCCATCGAGCGGAGGGAGAGCCGGGGAGGCCACTTCCGCGAGGACTATCCGGAAAAGGACCCTGCGGGGGCGACGTTCAACATAGTGATCCGAAAGGGAGAGGATGCCCGGATGCGGCTCTCTCGCGAGCCGATCCCCGAGATGCCGGCCGAGCTCAAGCGTATCGTACAGGAGCAGACGTGACGAGCCCTGGTTCTGTGACGACTGAGACGATGCAGCCGGACCTCGCCGAAACCGGTGCGGTCGAAGAACGGCGGCCACGCGAGGCCAACCCCGAGCCGGTCGGCCGGGCCACATTCCGAGTCTGGCGCGGTGACCGTCAAGGCGGGAGGCTGGTGGACTACACCACCAGCATCGCGCCGGGAATGGTGGTGCTCGATGCCATCCATCAAATACAGGCCGAGCAGGCCAACGATCTTGCCGTACGCTGGAACTGCAAGGCCGGCAAGTGCGGCTCCTGTTCCGCCGAGGTGAACGGATCGCCCAAGCTCATGTGCATGACTCGGCTCAGTGAGCTTCCACTGGACAAGCCGGTCACCGTGGAGCCGATGCGGGCATTTCCGCCGATCAAGGACCTGGTGACCGACGTCTCCTGGAACTTCCAGGTGAAACAGCGGATCAAGCCGTTCAAGGCGCGCGCGCCGGACGCGCCGGACGGTACCTGGCGCATGGCGCAGTCGGACGTGGACCGGGTCCAGGAGTTCCGCAAATGCATCGAGTGCTTCCTCTGCCAGGACGTCTGCCACGTGCTACGCGACCACCACCTCCACGAGGAGTTCATTGGTCCGCGGTTCCTGGTCCACGTTGCGGCGCTGGAGATGCATCCCCTAGACGTGGAAGACCGGGTGGAGGATCTGCGCCGGGCTCACGGGATCACCTACTGCAACATCACCAAATGTTGCACCAAGGTCTGTCCCGAGCACATCACGATTACGGACAACGCCATCATCCCGCTCAAGGAGCGGGTCGTGGATGAGTTCTTTGATCCGGTGGGGAAGGTGCTCAAGATCTTCAGCAGGAAGCCCTAGACCCTCGACCTTCGACTATGTTCGAACCCAAACCGATCACCAAAGACGGCATCCCCGCGGCGCTGCAGAAGGCGGAGCGATACCGGGTCATCAATGATCCCACCTCGGCGGAGAGCATCTGCCTCGATGTGCTGGCGGTGAGTCCCGAGAACCAACAGGCTCTGGTGACGCTGCTGTTGGCCATCACCGATCAGTTCGGGCAGGCGCCGACCGAGGGCGTCCGTCGAGCGCGGGAAGTCTTGCCCCGCCTACAGGACGAGTACAAGCGGGCGTATTACGCCGGAATCATCTGCGAGCGATGCGGCAAAGCGCAGCTTCGGGCCGGTGCCCCGAAATCGGGGGCGATGGCCTACCATTGGCTCCGCGAGGCGATGAGCTGGTACGAGAAGGCGGAGTCCCAACGGCCGTCGGGAAACGACGAGGCCATCCTCCGCTGGAACACCTGCGGGCGGCTGCTGGCGCGCTATCCGCACCTGAAACCGGAGACCGAGGAACCGGTGGCGCTGAGCCTGGAGTGAGGCCCCTCTTGACAATCGTAAGACAGTTCGATAACCATTGAACTGTGAAAAAGCCTGATGCGGGACGGTCCACCCTGACCGGGAAACAATTCGACCTCATCGCCAAGGCGCTGGCTGACCCGCGGCGCATGCAGGTGCTGGAGGTCATCGCCGGGGAAGAGGAATGCCCTTGCCAGCGGTTGCGCGAAGAGTTCCCCATTTCGAAAGCGACGATTTCGCATCACATTAAAGAGTTGGTTCGAGCCGGCTTGATCGAGGCCCACAAAGACGGCCAGTTCCTTCACTGCGAAGTCCGGCGAGAGGTGCTCGAGGCGTACACCGCCGAGCTGTTGCGGCGAACGGGTGCAACTGTTAAGGGTTCAGTGGCGTGAGGGAGTATACGACCCGCCGGACAGCGGGCGTCTTTTTTTATTGGCAATGAGTTCCACGGTTGTCGAACTATCGTACCGGTTGTGTAACAGAGGTAAGGTGGAGCCCGCCGACGGTCGAATGCGGCTTCGCTCAAACGACGAAGTAAGTGTAGACGAAACGATGGCGGATCCTTTTGGAGGCAACATGCAGAACCGGCGACTCGCACTAACTGGCGTTCTCTCACTGGCTGGTATTTCTCTCGCGGCCCTTACGGTAGGCAGCAAGAAGGAGGCGCCCGCCGCGCCCCAACCACAGGCGGTTACGGTGGCCGAGGTACCCGAGCGTGAAATCACCGAATGGGACGAGTTCACCGGCCGACTCGAGGCAGTGGACCAGGTGGAGATCCATCCCCGGGTCTCCGGCTACATCAAGCGGGTCACCTTCGCCGAGGGTAAAGAGGTGAAGAAGGGCGAGGTTCTGTTCGAGATCGATCCTCGACCGTATGAAGCCGACTTGGCTCGCGCCGAGGCGGAGCTGGAATCGGCCCGCTCGGCCGCGTCCTTGGCCAAGAGCGAAGTACAGCGAGCCGGCAAGCTGGTGGATATGCAAGCGATCTCGCGGGAAGAGTTCGACAGCCGGACCAGCGCCGAGGTCCAGGGCGGGGCACAGGTCCGCGCCCTTGAAGCCGCGGTGCAGACCGCGCGTCTCAATCTGGAGTGGACCCGAGTCCGCTCTCCGATTGCCGGGCGGGTGAGTAACGCGCTGGTGACTGCCGGCAATCTGGTGCAGGCGGGGCCGCCGGCCGGCGCAGTGCTCACCACCGTCGTCTCGGTCGACTCCATGTATCTCTATTTCGACAGCGACGAGCAGACTTATCTGCGATATGCCAGTCGCGCGAGGAGCTCGGGCGGGACCAACTGGCGGACGGCGCGGCTGCCGGTCTATCTCGGCCTGGCGAACGAGTCCGGATTTCCCCACGAGGGGCGTCTCGACTTCGTGGACAACCAGGTCGATCCCCGTAGCGGCACGATCCGGACCCGCGCGGTCTTCTCCAACCGCTCCCGGGCCCTGACGCCGGGGCTCTTCGCCCGCGTCAAGCTGGTCGGAACCGAGAAGATGAATGCGACGCTCGTGCGCGACGCCGCCATCGGCACCGACCAGGACCGGAAGTTCGTGCTGGTGGTTGGACCGGGTGACACCCTCGCCTATCGGCCGATCGTGCCGGGACGGCTGACCGACGGGCTCCGCATCGTCACCTCCGGTCTCAAGCCGGGGGAGCGCATCGTGGTGAACGGCCTGATGCGGGTCCGGCCCGGTATGAAGGTCACTCCGACGCTGGCGGCGATGGTGCCTGATTCCGTTACCCCGGTCGCGGAGCGCTAGCCGATGCGATTCTCCCGCTTTTTCATCGACCGGCCGATCTTCGCGGCCGTATTGTCGATCGTCATCTTCATCGGCGGCCTGATCGCGATGTTCGGGCTGCCGGTGAGTGAGTATCCCGAGGTCGTGCCCCCGTCGGTCGTGGTCCGGGCGATCTATCCGGGCGCCAATCCCCGGGTGCTTTCGGAGGCGGTGGCGACGCCGCTCGAGGAGCAGATCAACGGCGTCGAGAACATGCTCTACATGTCGTCGCAGGCGACATCGGACGGCGTGCTCACGCTCACCGTGACCTTCCGGGTCGGCACCGACGCCGACCTGGCGCAGGTGCAGGTGCAGAACCGGGTGAGTCAGGCCTTGCCGCGCCTCCCGGATGAGGTGCGCCAGCTCGGCGTCACGACCATCAAGAGCTCGCCCAACTTCATCATGGTGGTGCACCTCCTCTCGCCGGACAACCGGTACGATATCACGTACCTGCGGAATTACGGCCTGCTGCAGGTCAAGGACGTCCTCGCGCGGATCCCGGGCATCGGCCAGGTCCAGGTCTTCGGCGGCGGCGACTATTCAATGCGGGTGTGGCTCGACCCGGGAAAGGTCGCGGCCCGTGGTCTGTCCGCGACCGATGTGGTGAACGCCATACGAGAGCAGAACGTCCAGGTCGCGGCGGGCGTGGTCGGCGCGCCGCCGATGCCGGTTCCGGTGGACTACCAGCTCAGCATCAATGCGCGCGGCCGCCTGACCAATGAGGAGGAGTTCGGCGACATCGTCCTCAAGACCGGCGCCGACGGCGAGACTACCCGCCTCCGCGACGTCGCCCGGCTCGAGTTGGCCGCGGGCGACTACGCGCTCCGCTCGATGCTGGATGGAAAGGAAGCTGTCGGCATCGGCATCTTCCAGGCGCCGGGCTCGAACGCGCTGCAGCTCTCGAGCACCGTCCGCGCCACGATGGACCAGTTGAAGAAGAACTTCCCGCAAGGGGTGGAGTACCGGATCGTGTACGACCCGACGATCAACGTGCGGGACGGGATCCGGGAGGTCGTCAAGACGCTCTTCGAGGCGATCCTCCTCGTGGTCCTGGTGGTGGTGTTGTTCCTCCAGACCTGGCGCGCCTCGATCATTCCGCTCGTGGCGGTGCCGGTGTCGATCGTAGGTACGTTCGCTATCCTGTTGATGTTCGGGTTCTCGATCAATACGCTCTCCTTGTTCGGACTGGTGCTCGCCATCGGCATCGTGGTAGACGACGCGATCGTGGTGGTGGAAAACGTGGAGCGCAACATCGAGGCCGGCCTCTCGCCACGGGACGCCGCCCACAAGGCAATGGACGAGGTGAGCCGGCCGATCATCGCGATCGGACTGGTGCTGTGCGCCGTGTTCGTGCCGGTGGCCTTTCTGAGCGGCCTGACCGGCGAGTTCTACCGGCAGTTCGCGCTGACGATCGCGTTCTCCACCGTCATCTCGGCGATCAACTCGCTCACCCTGTCGCCGGCCCTCAGCGCGATCCTGCTCAAGCCGCACGGCGCGCCGCCGGACGGCCTCACTCGCTTGCTGGATCGCGGCCTCGGCTGGCTCTTCCGGCCGTTCAATCGGGCGTTCTCCCGCGGCTCCAACAGCTACGGCGGCGCGATGCGCCGGGTGCTGCGGAAGAGCGGCATCGCGATCGCGGTGTACGCCGGGCTCCTGGCACTCACCCTGTTCGGGTTCAACAAGGTGCCGCACGGCTTCGTGCCGACGCAGGACAAGCAGTACCTGGTCGCGTTCGCCCAGCTGCCCGACGCGGCGACGCTCGATCGCACCGAGCGGGTCATCCGTCAGATGTCCGAGATCGGCAGCAAGCAGCCGGGCGTCGAGAGCGCGGTGCAGTTCCCCGGCCTCTCGATCAACGGCTTCGTCAATGCACCGAACGCGGGCATCGTCTTCTTCACCCTCAAAAAGTTTGACGAGCGGCATGGGAAGGCCGAGTACGGCCTGAACATCGCGGGCGCGCTCAATGCCAAGTTCGCAGGCATCCAGGACGCCTTCGTGGCGGTCTTTCCCCCGCCGCCGGTGAACGGCCTCGGGACGGTGGGCGGCTTCAAGCTGGAGCTGGAGGACCGCGCCGGCCTGGGCGAGGCCGCGCTCAACGACGCCACCCAGGCAATCCTCGGGCGCGCCTATCAGACGCCCCAGCTGGCCGGACTCTTCAGCGGCTATCGCATCAACGTGCCGCAGCTCGATGTCGAGGTCGATCGGGAGAAGGTGAAGCGCGAGGGGATCGTCCTCACCGACCTGTTCCAGACCATGCAGACCTATCTCGGGTCGGTGTACGTGAACGACTTCAACAAGTTCGGCCGCACCTACCAGGTGAAGGTGCAGGCGGACGCGCAGTTCCGGGCCACAGCCGACAACATCGCGCAGCTCAAGGTGCGGAATGCGCAGGGCGCGATGGTGCCGCTCGGCTCGGTGATCACGGTGAGGCAGTCGCACGGCCCCGATCAGGGCCTCCGCTACAACGGGTATCCGTCGGCCGACATCAACGGCGGACCGGCGCCGGGCTACAGCTCCGGTCAGGCGCAGGAGGCGATCGAGGGCATCATGCGCGACGTGCTGCCGAACGGGATCGGCTACGAGTGGACCGACCTGACCTATCAGCAGAAGCTGTCCGGCAATACGGCCGTGTTCATCTTCCCGCTGTGCGTCCTGCTGGTCTTCCTCGTGCTCGCGGCCCAGTACGAGAGCTGGTCGCTGCCGCTCGCGGTCATCCTCATCGTGCCGATGTCGCTACTGTGCGCCATCGGCGGCGTGTGGCTCACCAAGGGGGACAACAACATCTTCACCCAGATCGGGTTCCTGGTGCTCATCGGTCTGGCCTGTAAGAACGCGATCCTGATCGTTGAGTTTGCCCGCGAGCTCCACCTCCAGGGCAAATCGCGAGTGGAAGCGGCGCTGGAGGCCTGCCGCATCCGGCTACGTCCAATTCTCATGACCTCCTTCGCCTTCATTATGGGCGTTCTCCCGCTGGTGTTCTCCAGCGGCGCCGGGGCCGAGATGCGCCATGCCATGGGCGTGGCGGTTTTCTCCGGAATGCTCGGCGTCACCTTCTTCGGGCTGGTGCTTACGCCGGTGTTCTACGTGGTGCTTCAGTCGCTGGTCGAACGGAGGCCGGTCGGGGCGCGACAGTTCGCGTTGGAGGCGGCCCATGACGAGGAATCGAGACATGTATAAGGCAGTGTTCGTTCTGTCCGTCGCGTTAGCCGGGTGCGCGTCGGCTCCGGGCTACCGTCCGCCCGAGGTCTCGGTCCCTGCTGCCTTCCGGGAGACCCGGGATACCATCATCGCGGTGCCGGACACCCAGGCCGCTGTCGCCGCAACCGCATCCTGGCCCGACGTGGGCGACACGACGCTGGCCCGCCTCATGAAGGAAGTGGTTCGTGCGAACCTCGATGTCCGCGCGGCAGAGGCTCGGGTACGCGGCGCTCGCTCAGTACGTACCGAAGCCGCGTTCGATCTGGCACCGACGGTGACCTTCGGCGCTGGCTACACCCGGCAACGGCTCTCGGCGGCGGCCTTCCCGATCGGCGGCACCGGGGCCTTCCCCGACCAGAACATCTGGGATGGTGGCTTCGATGCATCCTGGGAGCTGGATCTGTTCGGACGGGTCCGGCGCAACGTCCAGGCGCAGGGCGCATTCGTGGCGGTGACCCGGGAAGATCTCCGCGACATTCAGGTGTCGCTCACAGCCGAGCTGGCTCGGGCCTACTTCGAGCTTCGAGGCGCCCAGGAGCAGCTCTCAGTGGCTCAGCAGAATGCCGAGAACCAGCGCCGTACCCTGCTGGTGACGCGCCAGCGGCTCGATGCCGGCCGTGGTACCGCGTTCGATACCGAACGCGCGCAGGCACAGCTCAGCTTCACGTTGGCGTCCATCCCGGTGCTGGAGTCGCAGGTGCGCCAGGCCCAGTACCAGATCGGTGTGCTCGTGGGGCGGCCGCCGGCCACGGTTGCCGCTGAGCTGGATTCGATAGTCCCGCTCCCCGCGTTGCCGGCGACGGTATCGGTAACGAGCCCCGACTCGGTGGTCCGGAGGAGACCGGACGTCGCCGCGGCGGAACGTCAGCTGGCCGTCGAGAGGGCCCTGGTTGGATCGGCCAAGGCGGAGTATCTGCCTCGTATCAGTCTGGGAGGGAGCGCCGGGTATACCTCCTCGACCTTCGATGCACTGGGCGATCGGGGAACCTTCCGCTACGCGGTTGGCCCGATCCTCTCCTGGCCGGCGCTCAACCTTGGCAGAGTAAAGGCTCGAGTGGACGTTACGCGGGCTCGTGAGGCGGAAGCGCAGGCGCAGTACTCCCAGACTGTGCTCCTCGCCTTGCAGGAGGTGGAGTCGTCGCTGGTTCGCTACCGGACCTCCCGAAGCCGGGTGGAGCGGATTCAGGACGCGGCGTCGGCCAGCGAGCGCGCGGCCGAGCTGGCCCGCCTTCGATTCTCCGGCGGTGTGGCCGACTTTCTCCAGGTGCTCGACGCCGAGCGTACCCAGCTCGAGGCGCAGAGTCAGTTGGCGCAAGGACGGACGGAGGCAGCTACCGCCTATGCTGCGCTGTACAAGGCGCTAGGCGGCACCTGGCCTTCGATCACGAGGGGTGACCTCAAACGGTAGCTGGGTTGACCGTTTCGATGCCATCCTGAAACTCAAAGCCCCCGACATTGGATCGGGGGCTTTGAGTTTGGGGTAAAGCGTGGGGGCTAGTTGGTCCGTACCAGCTCGACTCGTCGATTCTTCGCCCGGCCTGCTGCCGTCTTGTTGGATGCGATCGGCACATCGGGACCGAATCCCTTGGAGGTCACCTGCTTCAGTGGCACTCCGTTGGCTTCGAGGAAGGTTTCTACTGTCCGGGCTCGAGCCACCGAGAGGCGCAGGTTTGCCGCCCGCGACCCGGCGATATCGGTGTGACCCGATATCTGGACCCGGTACTCGGGGCTCTCCACCAGCTGGGTTGCAATGTCCCGGAGGACCGCTCGCGCAGACGGTGTCAGCGTCGCCCTTCCGGTCTGGAAGGTGACCCCACGGAGCACGACGGTCCGCGCGCCCTTCTGGAACAGAATCGGGCAGCCGTTGGCATCGATCGGCTGACCGGCGGGCGTGCTGGGGCAATGGTCCAGCGCGTCGGAGACACCATCGGCATCCGAGTCGCGCGGGCAGCCCCGCTGATTCACCAACTGACCGGCTGGCGTGTTGGGGCACTGATCCGCGCCGTCGACTACGCCATCGGCATCATTGTCCCGGGGTCCTGGCGGACATCCCGCGGAATCGACCGGCTCACCTATACGGGTGTTGGGACACCGGTCTCCGGCGTTCATCACCCCGTCCTTGTCATCGTCCTTCTGACTGGGAGAGCACCCCTCCCCATCCACGCTTTCCCCGGCGGCCGTCCCGGGGCAGCGGTCAGCCGAATCGACGACGCTATCCTTGTCGGCATCGAGCTGGCGAGCCGAGCATCCCGTGGCATCGACGGATTCGCCGGAGGCCGTGCCGGGACACCGATCCAGCTCATCGTTCACCCGGTCGCGGTCAGCATCGAGCTGGCTGGGGGCGCATCCCGAACCGTCCACCACTTTGCCCCGAGGCGTGCCCGGACAACGATCCCCGTTGTTCGCCACGCCATCCTTGTCCCCATCGGACGATTTTCCCAGGAGCAGGCTGAGGCCGGTCTGCATGCCCCAGTTGACGTAGTTCACCGCTCGCCCACCATCAGGGCTCCGCACGTAATCGGCGGTGGCGTCCAGGCGCACTCCGAAATTCTGGGTGAAACCAACCCGGACGCCGAATATGCCGGTGAACCCGTTGTCGTCGAAGGCGGCGTCCTTGCGGTAAAGGTTCCGGAGATAGCCGACGCCGAGACGCACCGCGGACGAGTACCCGCCAATCGGGATGTGATACGCGAGTCGGGCGCGAAGCGTGGTGTTGGTGACTGCGCCACCGCTAACGTTGCTGTGGGTCTGGGTGTAGGCACCCTCGCCCTCGACCGCAACGTTCGTCAGTGGGAAGAAGGTCAGCGACCCTCCTCCGCCGGCCTGCTCCTGAATCCGCAGGGGGTCATCGAACCGGGTGTACCGGCCGAAGCCGGTGAGGTCGAAGCTGCCTGCAGATTGGGCAGCCACCGCCGTTGCGCTGCCGAGCAGCAGGGCCAGAGAGATTCCACGAACTCGCATACCGCTCTCGGGGTTCAAGGCTTGGGGGAACACGGGGCTCCGCACTACACCAGTATCGGACTCCAGGGGAAAAATCATGATGGAGGGGGTCAGAACCGGGCAAGTCATGGAATCTGCCAGACATCGAGTCGCCCACCGCTGAGCTATCGCTTTGTAGTGCCAGAGTTTGGATCTGTGGCCTAGTACCTGCTCCTGACGCCGATCTGTCCCGTTCTTATCTCGTTTCTGTCAAAGCTGTTGCCCGATCCCTGTGGGGGTGCGGTTGAGCGGCATCACGCACATCATCTCCAACCGTCGCTTCCTGCGTCTGGACACAGTCCGGAGCAAGATCCTCGTATTCGCCATCCTCGTCACGCTCATCCCGACCGGGATCACCGCCTGGGTCTCATATTCGCAGAACCGGAAAGCTCTGGAAGAGAAGATCTCGCAGGAGCTCCTCAGTGCGAGCACCCAAAGCGCGCGCGAGATGGATGTCTGGCTCAAAGAGCGCCTCTACGACCTCCGCGTATTTGCCAGCTCGTATGAAGTCACCGAAAATCTGGTCCGGGGCGCCGAGCGCTCCTCCCATCGCGGCCGGCTCAACGACTACCTTAACTCCGTTCGCGAGCGGCTCACCGACTTCGAGGAGCTGGTCGTGGTGGACGCACAGGGCCGGATGGTGGGCACCAGCGCGAACCAGGTCCATCCACTCCGGTTACCAGGCGATTGGACCAAGGAGCTGAGCACCAGCGACGCGCTGATCGGGGACGCCACCTGGGACGAGTCGTTCGGGAAGGGGATTCTGCTGGTGGCGGTACCGGTTCAACGGGCCGATGGCAGAATGGTCGGCGCCCTCGCGGCCCGGCTCAACCTGCGTGGTGCGGAGGAGGGTCTCAGGGCCTTCGCGCCCAGCACGTCAGGCCGGATGTACCTCATGACGACGGAAGGCTCCCTGATCGCCGGGTCGCAGAGCGCCTCGTCGGAGCTGATGCGGAGCAAGCTGAAGCAGAAGGTGCTGGACAAGCTGAAGGCTCGTGAGGGAACCGTCGTCAGCTACGAGAGCGTCGCCGGCACCGACGTGGTCGGCAGCCTCAAGCGGGTGCCCCGGGTCCGGTGGGCGATCCTGGCCGAGATCCCGGCCGACACGGCGTACTGGCAGGTACTCCGGTTCCGGAACATGACGCTGCTGATCGTGGGCGGGTTGCTGCTCGGGGTCAGCGCGATTGCCTATCGTCTCGGCGTTCTCATCGTTCGTCCGCTCGAGCGCCTGACCAAGGGCGCTGCCGAGGTGGCCAACGGCGATCTGGCGGTAGACCTTCCCGCCGCCAAGGGCGAGGTGGGCGACTTGACCCTCGTCTTCAATCACATGGTCGAGCGGCTCCGCCATGGACGGCAGGAGCTCGACGCCGTGAACGAGCAGCTCCGCAGGCAGAACGAAGAGCTGGAGCACTTGTCCACCGTGGACGCGCTCACTGGGCTGCACAACCGCCGGTTCCTCACGGAGCGACTCTCGGATGAGCTCCTCCGCTCCTACCGGGAGAAGTGCTCCTTTACCGTGCTCATGGCCGACGTGGATGAGTTCAAGAAGTACAACGACGCCTTCGGTCACCCGGCCGGTGACGAGGTTCTGCGGAAGGTGGCCAGCATCCTGCTCAGCTCGACTCGCGCCGTAGACTGCACCGCCCGCTACGGAGGGGAGGAGTTCGCCGTGCTGCTGACCGACACGGTGGGAGAGGGTGCCCTGCAGGTGGCGGAGCGGATCAGGGCCCGGGTGGCCGCTGAGGAGTTCCCGGGGCGAAAGATCACCATCAGCATCGGGATGGCCGAGTTCCCGGTGCACGGGCACTCGGCGGAGGCAGTGATCTCTCGGGCCGACGAGGCGCTCTACGCCGCCAAACGCGCCGGCCGGAACCGGATCGAGCGGGCGGGTCCGGACCGCACCCGGGTCAAGGAGCAGAAGAGCTAGCTAGCGCCGTTCGATGAGGTTGCGAAAGATCCATCCCCCACGGCCTTCGCCGTCGCTGATCCGGATCCACTCGTCCATGTAGGAATAGGCGGTCAGGGAATCTCCCGGTTGTACCGAAAACAGCACTCGTGCGCCAAGCCCCGGTCCCTCCCGAACATTTCCACCGCTCACCGCCTTCAGCGGAATCGGCAGCCCGAACGCTGTCTCACCGGGCCGCTCGGGCACCCGCTCACCACCCGCCAATCGTCCGCGTCCGGCCGCAGCCATGGTCTTGGCCTGATTGGCCAGGTAGAGCGCGCCACCGTAGTTCTCCTTGCCGAACTCGTCCGAGCTGTCCTTCAGCAACCGCCTGGCCTGCGCAGCCTCAGGTGAGGACTGCGGAGCAGCCACCTTCAACGGCTGGAGGGCGAGCTCCGCTTCTGCTATGCCGGAAGCCGCCTCGGCGCGGGTGGCCAGCGTTTGGAGTTTGGCCATGGCCCGCACGACCTCCTCTCTCGCCGCGTCCAGGCGGGCCTGGAGATCATCCACCTGTGCTTCCTTGTCCATCAGCGACAGCTCGAGCCGGGCGATCCGCCGGTCCTGGTCCGAGCGCGCCGTCGCAGACGGGGCCGGCCGGCGACGGACTGGCTGAGCCGTCGTCTCGGGCTTCTTGGAAACACAGGCTGTGAGAGGAACTGCTGCGGCGAGGATCAGGTGGTCTATGCGCACGGGTCCATCGCAAACTCCTGAGGACGCAGTGGGGTTGGAGCAGGGGTAGAGCGAAGCGGAAAGTTATACCTACCCCCCAGGCATACCGCCAGTCCCGGCCTCAGTCCTCGTCGTCCTCCCGGTCCTTCAGCGCCTCCGCTGCCGTGTGGCGGACGATGCGATCTCGATCCTTTTTGGCGAGTGCGAGCGTGACATTCACCCGACGGTCGTCCATGTCGGCGAGGGCCTTAATCACCGCGAAGCGGAGGCGGGGATCGAGGCTGGCATAGGCGGCGGCGAGTGCCGGGACCGTTGTCGTGTCACCGATCTCGCCGAGCGCCTTGGCGGCTATAGTCGCAAGAATTGGGTCCGAATCCTTGAGGGCGGCAACCAGCCGGGGCGGGGCGTGCTTCACGCCATCTTGCTCACCCAAGGCCTCGGCAGCCAACCGCCGAAGGACTGGGTCACGATCGTCGATGGCCTGCGCCAGAGCGCTCGCCGCATCCCGGTATTCGACCTCGCCGAGCGCCTTGGCAGCGGCGCGGCTGACCGTGAGATCCTTGTCGCTCAGCGCCTCGGTAAGCGCGCGGCCGGCCCGAGGGTCTTCAATGTCGCCGAGCGCCTCGATCGTGGCGACGCGCACCAGCGGGTCGGGGTCGCGGACCAGCGGGGTGAGAGCTTCGACCGCCCTGATGTCCTCGATGTCTCCCAGCGCTCGGGCGGCGGTGGCCCGCGTCGTCGCGTCTTTGGCCCGGAGCAGCTGGCCTAGCGGCTTCACGGCACGGGCATCCTCCAGCTCGCCCAGCGCATGCGCGGCCATGCGCGCTACGGCCGG
>JBBQXQ010000042.1:0-24427 GCA_038209515.1 Gemmatimonadales bacterium | reverse complement strand
ACTACGACCGCTCCCTCGAGGACGTGCGCACCAAGGTGCACTACGATCTGGAGTACATCCGCCGCCAGTGTGTGGCCGAAGACTTCCGCATCATGCTGAAGACCGTCCCGGTCGTCCTCCTCCGCCGCGGCGGTTGGTAACGCGGGCAGGATCCGGGTTCCGAACCGCTGTTCCGAGCCGGAGGGCCGTGGCGCACGAGCCACAACGCTGCCGCGAAACAGCCTGCTCACCCCTCGATATGTCTCGCCCGGTGGTTACCAATCAACAACTTAGTGGGCCCACCGCCCGCGTCCCGGGCGGAATGGCGATTGCTGATACCTATCAGCGAGTGGCGGTTTCGCGGTCTGCTCGAACCTGGTGAGATCACCGAACGTGGCTTCCGTCCTGCCTACACCCGGCGCTCCCGGCCCCGTTCTATCGGTCGTCGCTCCGCTGTACAACGAGGCCCAGAACGTCCGGCCCCTGGTCGAATGGATTCTCCAGGCGCTCGAATCGTATCCTCACGCCTTTGAGATCATCCTGGTTGACGATGGCAGTCAGGACGACACTTGGGACCAGGTGCGCGCCGTCGCAGCCGACGCCCGGGTCCGGGGCCTGAATCTCGGCCGCAACGTCGGACAAACCGCGGCGATGATGGCCGGGTTCGATCACGCCCGCGGCCAGGTGATCGTCTCGCTCGATGGCGACCTTCAGAACGACCCACGCGACATCCCCGCGCTGGTCTCCAAGCTCGAAGAGGGATACGACCTGGTGTGCGGGTGGCGCCGCCAGCGGCAGGACAAGCTCCTTCTTCGCAAGGTGCCTTCCTGGGTCGCCAACTGGCTCATCCGGAGGCTTACCGGGGTGCCCATCACCGACAATGGCTGCTCCCTCAAGGCCTACCGCCGCGAGCTGCTCGACCGCATGCCGCTCTACGCAGAACAGCACCGATTCATCCCTGCCCTCTCAGCCAGTGTAGGAGCCCGGATCGCAGAGATGCCGGTACGTCATCATGCCCGCCGGTTCGGTGAGAGCAAGTACGGCCTCTCCCGAACCCTCAAGGTTCTGGCGGACCTGCTGACGCTCAAGATGATCACTACCTTTCGGTCGCGACCGCTGGTCGGTTTTGCGGTCGCCGCCATCCCGGCGTTTGGCGCTGCACTGGTCTTTGGAGCCCTGTGGCTGATCAGCCTGACTAATTTCGGACCGGAAAAGGCGTCGGCGCTGGTCTTTCCTGGAGCGGGCCTCCTCAGTGTCGGGGCCGCGTTCTACCTCTTCATGTTGGGCCTCGTCGCCGAGGTGGCGCTCAGCAGCGAACGCGAGCACATGAACGACACTCCCACTGCGTCCGAGGTTCGCTGACATGGCCGCCCAAGGAACCGTGATGGAACCGAGCACCAAGCCCGGGAACACTGCCCTTCCGACCGATTCGGGAATCGTGTCCGTCATCGTCCCAGTGGTCGAGCGGACCGACAACCTCATGGGGGTCTACCGGGCGTTCGCCCGTGAGCTGGACAGTCGCTCCGAGGAGTTTGAATTCCTCTTCGTTTTCGACGGGCGCTTTGCTCCCCCAGCGGAGCTGGTCGCGCTGAGCCGTGAAAAGGAGGGGGTGAGAATTCTCCGGTTCGCCCGCGAGTTCGGGGAGACCGCGGCGCTCCGCATCGGGATCGAGAAGAGTCGGGGAGATCTCGTGCTCACGCTGCCGGCGTACTTTCAGGTGCAGCCGGAGGGGGTCGGACAGCTCCTCGACGCCATTGCCGCCGGGGCCGACATGGCCGTGGCCAACCGGTCGCCGCGCCTGGATAGTTGGCTCAATCGCATGCAGTCCCGGGCCTTTCACTCCATCGTCGGGGGCGTGACCGATCAGCAGTTCCACGATATGGCGTGCGGTGTTCGCGCCATGCGGCGGACTGTGGCCGAGGCGCTTCCGCTCTATGGCGACTTGCACCGGTTCATTCCGGCGCTCGCCCTTCGCGAGGGATACCGGGTCGATGAAGTCCCGTTGGCTCAGCATCCCAGCGACGCAAAAATCCGGGTCTACCGCCCGAGCGTGTACTTCCGCCGGATCATTGATATCGCGGCCTTCTTCTTCCTGGCAAAATTTACCGAGCGGCCGCTGCGTTTCTTCGGCCTGGTGGGCTCGGTGTTCCTGATCTCCGGGGCGGCGCTCAGTCTGGTGCTGCTGGTCCAGCGCTTCGAGGGCCAGGGAATTGCCAACCGCCCAGCCCTCCTTCTCGCAGTTCTGCTGGTCGCTCTCGGAGTCCAGCTCATCGGGCTAGGACTGGTGGGAGAGATCATCGTGCACCTGCGCGCGCCACACCGGCGTGCCTACCGGGTACGCGAGCGGATCTGAGCGTCGTAAGCCCCACCCCTCTTCCAGCCGCGGGACAGGCCAAGGCGTACGTGCAGCAGCAATTCACTCCCGAAGCCGCCGAGCGAAAGCTCAGCTCCTTCTACAGCATGATGGAATCGAAGGCGAGCGGGGCCCCATCCTGAGGCAATTATGGCGCTCGCCTACCCTCCGGACCGTGGTAGTGTACGGCGCCTCGGGGCTGGGATTCGCGGGAGCGAACCTACTGCTCGCCCGGTTCCTGCCGACGGCTGAGTACGCCGTCTTCACCCTTGTTATCGCGCTGGCCAGTCTCGGATATTCGTTGGCGCCCGCCGGGGTGGACGGCATCGTCAACCGACGCCACTTGGATGCGGGTCCGGCACTGCTACGTCGAACCCTGCGTGCGTCGCTCCTGGTCGGAGTGGCCTTTGTGATCGCCGCCCAACTCGGATACGACATCAGCGCGGGAATGGCCCTGATCCTGTTCGTCTCGACTGTGGCCGGCGGGGCCATGGCGGTGGCGGGAGCGCAGTTTCAAAGTGAGCGGCGGTATGGCATCTCACTGGCGCTGACTCAAAGTCCCAATCTGGCTCTCCTGATTGCCGCCTTGGCTGTCATTGCCTCTCACGACCGGCGGGCCTGGCTTCCTCTTTCGATCTCGATGCTCGGCTTCGTGCTCGCAGCCGTCTGCGGCTGGTGGGTGCTCTTTCGTGAGCGCGCAAGCAAACCGGTCCACGGCAGCTGGTTTCCCTGGGGCGAGGCGCTTTCCTTCGCGGGTCTCAACGGAGCTGGACTGTTCCTGATCCAGCTCGAGCGTCTGGTCATTCCTCATGTTCTCCCGCTCCGCGATCTCGCGACCTACGGAGTACTGGCGCCGATCGCCGGCTCCCTCTTTCGTGTGTTGCAAATGGGTGTGGGTTATACCCTGGTTCCACGACTGCGCGCACCGGGCACCGTGCCCGAGCGCCGGGAGCTGATCGTCCACGAGGCCAAGCTGGTCGCCGTCTTGGTCGTGGCAGGGTCGGTGACCCTCTGGTTGGTCACGCCATTGATCGAGCGGTGGGTTCTCGAGGGGAGGTATCACCTGACCGGCCCCCTCCTGTTGGCAGCCGTGGTCAGCGGCGTAGCCAAGATCATGGACGCGTTCACCAAGTCCACGGTGACCGCTCTGGCTACGCCGGCGGAGCTGTCCCTGGTGAACCTGTTCGGCTGGGCTTCCGTGGCACTCGCGGTGCCGGCGGCGGTCTTCGGGGCGAGGTGGGGCCTGGCCGGGGTGATCTACGGCGTTGGGTTCGGGTGGTTGCTCCGCTCGCTCACCGGGCTCTACATCACACTCCGGCACCTCAAACTCCCGGCCTGATTCCGGTGACTGCCCCATGAGGTGATCACCCGTCGCGCCGGCTGGCCCCGGACCTCCTGGTCGGCGTGGCTCGGCATCGGCGTTGGAGGGGCCTCCCCCAGCGCCGCGGCTTATCTTGGAGGGACATGCGTCTGTCCTTCCATCAAAGAATCCTGCTGATCCTGATCTGCCTCGGCGCGGTCCCCACCGCGGCGGCGATCCTCGGCTGGGGCCTGACCATCCGCTCGTCAGCCCGGGTTCCCGGCGCGCGCGACGCCATCGAGGAAGTTGCCGCCTCCGGCAGACTGCTGCTGCACACCGTCGATTCGACCCAACTGAGGCCAGCCGAGCGACGAGCCCTGGCGGACCACGCCAGCAAACTCAACACTGCCATCGGTCAGTTTCAGCGCGCGGACACCTTCAGCCGCTACTACTACGCCGGGCTGGGCCTGGTCATTCTCCTCCTTGGCGCCACGTTCATCTATGCCTCGATCCGCTTCGGCGGGCATCTCTCGCGCCAGCTCAGCCGGCCCATCGAGGAGCTGATCGGGTGGACTGGGAACATCCGCCGGCTGGAGCCACTCCCGCCCGATCGGCCACGTCGGGGTGCCCCGGAGTTCGAAGCTCTCCGCACCGCGCTGAGGGAAATGGCCTCCGCACTCGAGCGGGCCCGTTCGCAGGAGATCGAGGCCGAACGGCTTCGGGCGTTCCGGGAAACGGCACGCCGGGTCGCCCATGAGATGCGGAACCCGCTCACGCCTATGCGGCTCGCGGTGGCCCAACTGGCGCGATCCGGGGCCGGCGAACATCGTGAGGCCATCGAGGTGCTCGCCGCGGAATCCGACCGACTGGAGCAGCTCGCCCGGGAGTTCACCGAGTTCGGCCGGCTGCCCGAGGGGCCGGCGGCACCGGTTGATTTAACCGAGCTGCTGGCCGAGCTCGCCCGCACCTCCCTTCCCCCAACCATGAAAGCCCGGGTGACCCTGGACCCAGCCACGCCCGTCCTTCTGGGGCACTACGATCCGCTTCGCCGCGCGTTCAGCAACCTCCTTCGAAACGCGGCAGAGGCATGCGAGGAGCAGGGCGAGCTGGAGATCACGGCCGCCCCGGACGACGGAGGAGGGGTTCGGATCGAGATCCGCGATCACGGACCGGGTGTCCCCGCGGATATGGCCGACCGCGTCTTCGATCCGTACTACACGGGGAAGACCGGAGGAACCGGGCTGGGCCTTGCGTTGGTGAAGCAGACGATCGAGATGCACGGCGGCACGATCAGCCTCAGCCACACTCCGGGTGGCGGAGCAACCTTCCACATACGGCTGGGGGCCCGGTGAGCGGCGGCGCCCAGATTCTCCTGGTGGACGATGAGGCAAACATCCGCCGGATGCTCGGTGCGCTGTTGCGAAACGAGGGCTTCGCCGTGACCGAGGCAGCCAGCGGGAACGCCGCGCTGCTGCTGCTTGACCAGACGGATCCCGACGTGGTGCTGCTGGATCTGATGATGCCGCCGGGGCCGGACGGGCTCGAGACCCTGACGCGGATGCGCGACCGCGGAAGGTCGGCGCCCGTCATCATGATGAGTGGGAAGGCGCAGCTGACTGATGCCGTTCGGGCCGTGAAGCTGGGCGCGTTCCAATTTCTGGAGAAGCCGCTCACCCTCGAGGCAGTGCTGGTCACCGTCCGGTCCGCCCTCGAGCTCAACCGCACCCGGGCGGAGAACCGGGCGCTGCACGCCGAGCTGGCCCGCCGGGGAACCCTCATCGGCAGCGGCCCTGCCATGCAGCAGGTCCGAGCGCTGATTGCCCGGGTTGCCCCCA
This sequence comes from Gemmatimonadales bacterium, assembly GCA_038209515.1. Lineage (GTDB taxonomy): Bacteria > Gemmatimonadota > Gemmatimonadetes > Gemmatimonadales > GWC2-71-9 > CAVVWJ01. The sequence goes on along the minus strand of JBBQXQ010000042.1, from coordinate 18,960 downwards.
CCGAGGCCCGGGTGCTCATCACCGGCGAATCCGGCACCGGCAAGGAGCTCGTCGCCGCCGCGATCCACGAGGAAAGCCACCGAAAGGGACGTCCCTTCGTCACGGTAAACTGTGCGGCCATCCCCCGCGACCTGGTTGAATCCGAAATGTTCGGTCATGAGCGCGGGTCGTTTACCGGAGCCACCGAGCGGCGAATCGGCCGGTTCGAGCTGGCCCACAGCGGCACGCTCTTTCTCGACGAAGTCGGAGATCTGAGCCAGGAGGCGCAGGCCAAGCTGCTGCGCACCCTCGAGACAGGAGAGCTCCAGCGCATCGGCGCCCAGACCGTCACCCAGATTGACGCCAGGGTGGTTGCCGCCACCAACCGGCGGCTCGACGATGCGGTGAGCAATGGAGGCTTCCGGGAGGACCTCTTCTTCCGCCTGAACGTCTTTCCGATCCACCTGCCTCCGCTTCGCGAGCGCCTTGAAGACCTGCCGGCCCTCGTAGTTCATCTGGCCGAGCGGGTGCGACCGCGTCACGCGGCCACCTTTACCGAGGCTGCGCTCGAGACGCTGGTTTCCTACTCCTGGCCGGGAAACATCCGCGAGCTGGCCAACCTGGTCGAGCGGCTGAGCATTCTAAGCGGCCCTGTGGTCGATGCACCGGCGGTACGGCAGGTGCTGCGCGGCCCTTCATCTCCCCCACCATCGGCGGACTCTCTTGCGGTTGAGCTCGGCCGGCCCCTCAGTGATGCGCTCGATGAGTTCGAACGGAGCTTCATCGGTGCCGCGCTGGCCCAGGCGGAGGGCAACATGGCCGAAGCCGCCCGTATCCTCCAGACCGATCGAGCCAATCTCTATCGTCGTATGCGCCGGCTGGGACTGGAGAAGAGCGCGGACGTCGAGTTGTAACCCACATTTGCTCGAGAACCTCATGCGACTGCTCGTTGCCGGCCTGATGCTGGCACTCGCCGCGCCCTTGCGGGCCCAGGACAGCGTCATCGTGATCGATCCTAACGCACCGCCGAGCGATTCGGTGGTGCGGGGAGGGCCGCCGCCCAGCGTGGTCGCGGACCTGATCCAGTTCTACAACGATTCCGGGACCACCCGTATGCAGGGCGATGTGACTCTCCCGGCCGGCAGTCGGTTCGAGGGCATGCTGGCGCTGTATCGTGGGTCGCTCCGGATAGCCGGGCGGGTGGCCGGGCCGATCGCCGTGGCCAACGGCACGCTGTACCTCCTGCCGGGTGCCGCGGTAGAAGGCGAGATCCTCGTGGTCGGTGGCCGCCTGATCCGATCCGAGCAGGTCAGCCATCTCGGCCCGGAGCGGGTGTATTGGGATGCTGCCCCGGTCACCCGGAACGCAGACGGCTTGCTGGTGCTGCGGGAGCGCCGCCGCGCCCTGGGCGAGATCGCGACTGCCCGGACCACCTTCCAGGCCGGGCGTATTCGAACGACGCTATCGCTCAGTACCGGAGGCACGTACAACCGGATCGAAGGACTCCCGGTTCTCTTCGGGCCGCTGTTCGAGTTCCGGCCCTCCTCGCACACGCTGGCCCGGTTGGACCTCCGCGGGATCCTCCGGACAGCGGGAGAGAGCACGAATCTCCGCAGCGATTTCGGTTACGTCGTCCGGGCCGATCTCCGCTTCCAGAGCAAGGTCGAGTTCGGTATCGGCGGCCGGCTGTACAGCGAGGTGGAGCCGATCGAGGATCAGCCCCTCGCGGCCAGTGAGTCGGGCTGGTCGGCCTTCCTGCTGCAGCGCGACTACCGTGACTACTTCGAGCGTGAGGGCGTCAGCGGGATGGCCTACGTGCAGCCCGCCCGCGCGCTGCGCGTCGAGTTCTCCCTGAGCCGCGATGCAGAGCGTTCGGTACGGGCCACCGACCCATGGTCTCTCTTCCGGAACAGCGACCGGTGGCGGCGCAATCCGCTGGTGGATGATGGCCACTACTTCATCACGGGCGTCCAAGTCGACTACGACACCCGCAACGAGCGTGATCGCCCCACGACCGGATGGATGATCCGTACTCGCTACGAGCACCTCACCAGCGACGACATCGCACCGGTGGCTCTGCCTCCAGTGGTGCGCCCCAACCCCCCGACCGGCGGCGGATACGGGACCGATCGGCTCCTGATCGACGCTCGACGGTATTCCAGGCTGACACCCGGGCTGCAGGTCAACGCGAGACTCCGGGCCGACGGATGGCTGGCGGGCGGGCGGCTCCCGGTTCAGCGTCGAGTCTCGCTCGGCGGGCCCGACCTGCTCCCCGGTTTTGCGTACCGCGCCTTCACCTGCGCGCCACGGGGGTTCAGCGATCCCGCCCTGCCTGCGCTGTGCGATCGCTCTATCGTCGGCCAGGTCGAGGTGCGCACCCGGTTAGGGCTCAACCTGGGCTACCGCCTGCCCGATAGAGAGGGACACGACACCGGGCGGTTCCTCGGAATCGAGGAGGCGGATCTCGTGTTCTTCACCGATGCGGGTAAGGCCTGGCTGGCCGGCAGCGGACCGGGGCAGGTGCCCGTCGCCCGAATACCGGCACTCAAGGAGTGGGCGCTCGATCTCGGCGTCGGGCTCGATGCGGGAGAAATCGGTGCCTATGTCGCCAAGAGCATGTCGACGGATGAGTCGGTCAAGTTCGTGGTCAGGTTGCAGCGTCGCTTCTAGTGTCATCGCGGCAGCGTTTCCTCCTCCATAGCTATCGGCTTGCCTGGCGGCTGGCGGCCGGCGTCACCCTCGCGGCTGCTTCGTTTCAGCGGCTCGATGGCCAGGAGGCCCACCCGGTCCGGCTGTACGTCACGCTGTCGCCTGACTCCAGCCAGAACGGAGCCCGCGCTCCCATCGTGCGCTCCGAGAGCCTCCTCGGCGGCGACAACCGCTGGCTCGCGGCGCTACGATCGGGTCTGCCGGTACGCCTCCACTACCGGGTGGAAGTGTGGCGCTCGCGCGAAGGGTGGTTCGACATCTTTGTGCGGCAGGCGGAATGGGACGTACTCGTCCGCCATGAACCGCTCCTGGACCAGTACACCTTGCTCACCTTTGCCGGCGCGTCCCGGCAGGAACGCCGCTACGCGACGCTCGATGCATTGGGAGCGGCACTCGCCTTTGCCTACCAGGTGAACGTGCGTCCTACCGTGGAGGGCCGCTACTACTATGCGGCCTCGCTCCAGGTGTCCACCCTCTCCGACTCCGATCTCGATGAGCTGGAACGGTTTCTGGCTGGCGACCTGCGGCGGGAGGCCAAAGGGGGCGAGAACTTGGGCGATGCACTGGGACGGGGAGCGACTCGGTTCTTACTCCGTCTGGCGGGACTGCCGAGTCTGCGGCTGGAGGCGAGGAGCGACCAACTCGTGGTGCGGTAGGCCCCTGCTCTAGACCGTGCCGCCCAGGGCGCGGAGCGCCTCGTCTCCGTAGAACAACTTGATGTACTTGGCCTGGGTAGTGGAAAGCCGCCGCACCGCCCACGAGAGATGGACGAAGTGCGGCTCGTGCGGCGCAACGAGAGGATGCATACCACATTCTTGAGGGAGCAGGTTGCCCTTCCGCGTATTGCAGGAACTACAGGCCGTCACCACGTTGGCCCACTCGTTGTCTCCCCCGCGCGAGAGTGGAATGAGATGATCGCGGGTCAGGCACTCCCGGTGGCGGAGCTCTCCCTGTCCCCGGTGACAGTACTGGCAGCGATAGCCGTCGCGAGCGAAGAGGAATGTGTTGGTGACTTGACGGCGAAAGCGGCGGGGCACATGCACGAATTTGACGAGGCGGATGATGGCTGGTTTAGGCAGCGTGAGTCGTTCGCTTCGGATGACGTCACCGGCGTCCGCTTCGACAATCTCGGCTTTTCCCTCGATCACCAGACGGAGGGCACGCCGCAACGGCACCATCGTCAACGGCTCAAAGGAGGCGTTTAACGCCAGACACCGCACCGTGCCGTCTCCTGAATTGCAATGGAACACGGGAGATACAAGAGAACTCGGAACTCTGGCCAAAAGCCGCCGATGCCCTCGGAATCGTAACCCGGTCCGGTTTGGCCAGCAAGACGGGCCCGGAGCGGTAGTGCCATGTCAGCACTCGACATGTGGCCGTTTTGTCCTCCCACGCTCGAGCTGCCTGGCTACCCGGCACAGCGGCATCAAATCCACCGGAGCAGCAAGAAAGGGACCGGGCATGAAGGGGAGGTTATTTCACCAGCTCCTGGATCCGGGAGGCAATCTCCTCCCGCTGCCGCTGGCTTCGAGTGATCACAAGCACCGTGTCGTCCCCGGCGATGGTGCCGATGATTTCGGACCACCCAGCCTGGTCGAGCGCTTCGGTTACCGTCCCCGCGGAGCCGCTTGCAGTCTTCAGCACCAGAAAGGGCCCCACCCCGTCGACGCTGACCATCAGTGTGGGAAGAACTTGGGCCAGCTCCGGCCGAACCGTGCCCCGGTGCGGGTGCGTGTAGTACGCACCGCCCTGAGGGTCCGCCAGCTTGGCCAACCCCAGCTCACGAATATCGCGAGAGAGTGTCGCCTGAGTCACGACGAACCCGTCGTCGGCCAGGGCCTCGCGCAGCTCGTCCTGGCTCTCGATTCGGCGCTCCCGCACGACGCGGAGGATGGCGGCATGGCGTTGGGTCTTCATGGGGACCGATAGACTTCCTTCCCTCCCACGTAGGTCCGTAGTACGTCCCGCGGTCCACTGGCCAGCACCCGCTCGGCCGGGGTCCCGCCGGTGTTCGCCGGAATTCGCACGACGGTGCAGTCGGCCCACTTCCCGGGACGCAGACTACCCGTATGCGAGTCGAGGCCCAGGGCGCGCGCACCGCTCAGCGTGCAGAGCTCGATCAGATCATCCGCATCGAGGGATGGAGCGAGACCGGCAGCCGCACGCGCTTCGGCCAGCAAGTCGAGCCGCCCCACGCTGACAACCGAATCGGTTCCCAGACCGACCCGGATACCGCTCTCCAGCAGCAGCTCGAGCGGAGCGTCACCATGCCCGTGAGCGCGGTTCGACAGCGGGCAATGGGCGACTGCCGCACCAGAGTCCGCCAGTCGGCCGATATCACGTCCATCTAGATGCACTGCGTGAATGCACAGTGTCTGTTCTGAGAGCACGCCGTGCTCGGCCAGCCAGCGTATCGGCGTCCGGCCGGCCGGCGAGGGCAGCGGGATTCCCCTGCTGCGCCACGCTTCGGCGAACGGGCCGGCTCCGTGGAGAAGGAGCTCCGATTCCGCCGGCGACTCCGCCACATGCACCGCCACCGGCAACTGCTCCGAGCGGGCCCAATCCGACACGGCGCGGAACAGCTGCCCGCTCACCGTATACGGGGCGTGGGGCGATACGCCGATGCTTACCCGAGCGGTGGCGAGCGGGCGAAGCTCATCCACTCTCGCCTGGAGCCCCGCCAAGCTCTCTTCGGTCTGACCCGGATGTGGCCCGAAGACCTCCTGATACGCTATGCCCGAGCCACCAGCCTCCACCAGCGCCTGGATGACCGTGCCCGAGTCGCCCGTGTCCGCAATAGTCGTGATCCCGCTGGCAAAGCACGACGCGAGACCACGCCTCGCCGCCTCGACGTACTCCGCTGAGCTTCGAGTCGCCTTCAGTTCCCGCAGCCGGCGGACCCAGGCGGTGAACTCACGCTCGGAGACCCGGTGTTCGAAGCCGGTGAGTTCCAGGTGGGTATGGGTATTGATCAGGCCGGGAAGGATGACGGCGTCGTCAAACTTCTCGGCCGGTGCGTCAACGGGTCGGGGAACGTTGGTGTCAAGCCCAACGGCGAGGATGCGCCCGTCGGAATCGATCAGCAGCGCGCCGTGTTCGATCGGCGGACCTTGAACTGAAATCAGCCACCGCGCGGCCAGCCGCCGCGTCCGCATGTTAGCGCGGCTTAGTGGGTGCCGGGCCGGTTCCCCCCATCACGCCTGAGGTGCCGCCGCTGGTAGCGGTGCCGCCGCTCGCCGGCGGGGGCGATGGAGTCGGAGCACCGACGGCTGGAGCCGTGGGAGGTGCCCCCGTCCCCTGCGCCGCCTCAGGGCCGTTGCCACCCATCACACCGCCCATTGAGCCGAACGGCGAGTGCACCGGGCAGAAGGCGGACGGCTCAGTCCCCGGTATGAACGACTCGATGTAGTGCACGTCCTTGGGGCAGAATGGCGTGGCCTTGTAGCCGGTGGTCTTGTCGACGTCGAGGGCTGTGAGCCCGGCCGGCCGGGACCACGCCGGCGGTATGCTCCGCCGCTCATACACCTCGCGCATCATCGCGGTCCAGGCCGGCGCGGCCAGGACACCACCTTGTGCATTTGCCTTGATCTTCTTCGGCTGGTCGAAGCCGATCCAGACCCCCGTCACCATGTCAGGCGTGAATCCGATGAACCACACGTCATTGCCGTCGTTGGTGGTGCCGGTCTTTCCACCTGCCGGGAAGTTGATCCGGGTACCCACCGTGCCGACGGCGGTACCGTGCCGCACTACGTCTCGCAGGACATCGGTCATGAGCCAGGCGTGAAGCGTGTCCATGACGGCCACCGTCCGCGTCGGTGGCTGCCAGATGATCTTGCCGCTGCGGTCTTCGACCCGGAGGATGCCATTGGGCATCGTGCGGGTGCCCAGATTAGCGAAGGTAGTGTAGGCGGCGATCATCTCGAGGGGGATCACGTCCGCCGAGCCGATATGGATCGAGGGGAACGCCGGTACCCGGGTCGTGATGCCGAACTTGGTGGCCTCGCTGATCACCGCCTGTTCCCCCAGCTCCATACCGAGCTTGATGGCGATGATGTTGCGGGAGAGATACAGCGCTCGCCGTATCGTCATCGGCCCGTCGAACTCGAGGTCGTAGTTTTGCGGGGCCCAGGGTGGCTGGGCCGGATCGAGCTCGACGCTCAGTGGATCGTCCACCATCACGTGCGACAAGGGATAGCCGGCCTCGACCGCGGCCGAATATACGATCGGTTTGAAGACGGACCCCGGCTGCCGGAGCGCCTGAGTGGCCCGGTTGAACTTGCTGTCCTCGAAGTCACGGCCGCCGACCATCGCCCGGATGTACCCGGTCTTGGCCTCGAGCGTGACCACCAGACCCTGGAGGTAGGGGGTAGTGGTCCGGCTGTTGTCCTCGCTGTTGTCGGTGCGGGATTCCAGGTACTGCCGGTAGGTGTCGTGCAGGTACTTTCCATCCGCGCCGCTCTCGATCGCTTCTAACCTGGCCTCGAGGGCCCGTTCCGCAGCCTGCTGGATGTCGAGGTCGAGGCTGGTGTAGATCCGGTAGCCGGAGGTGTAGAGCTCGCGCCCGAAGCGCGCTTCGAGCTGCTGCCGCACGTACTCCACGAAGTATTCGGCCACCCCACTGAAGTCCGAGTGGGACGAGAGCTGTAGCGGGTACGCCTTCCAACGCTCTGCCTCCTCGGCGTTCAGCAGATCGTTGTCCCGAAGCAGATTGAGCACCGTATTGCGGCGCTGAATGTTGAGGTTCGGGTTGCGGCGAGGATTGTAGCGCGACGGGGCCTTCGGGATGGCGGCGAGGGTTGCAGCCTCCGCCACGTTGAGATCACGGACCGACTTGCCGAAATAGCGCTGGGAAGCCGCCTCCACGCCGTACGCGCCGTTCCCCAGCGGGATCTGATTCAGGTAGATCTCGAGAATCTTGTCCTTGGGGTACTTTCGCTCGATCTCCAGCGCCACGTGCGCCTCGCGTAGCTTGCGCCGGAGCGACTTGTCACGTCCGCTGATGTCCTCGTCCCAGATGTTCCGGGCGAGCTGCATCGTGATGGTCGAGAATCCTTCAGCAAACCGGAGGGCGAAGACGTTTGTGCGGATTGCGCCGAAGACGCGGTACCAGTCGATACCGTGGTGCTTGTAGAAGCGTTTGTCCTCGGTGGCGATGAACGCGGCCTTCACATACGGCGACATCTCCCCCAGCGGGATGACCGTGCGGCGCTCCAGCCCCAGATCGGTAATCAGCCGGCCGTCGGCCGCGTAGACCTTAGAGGCCTGGCTGGGGTCGTACCCGCCAAGCTCCTCAATCGAGGGGCAGGTGTTACCGGCGCATGCCCGGCTCCAGGCCGCCGCAAGAAAAGCCAGCCCAAAGGCAAGCGTTGCGAGCAGACCGACCAGAATGTTGCGCCGAGCGCGAGGCGAGAGCCGGACGCGCTTCACTGCGGGATCCAGCGGGAGGGCCATGTTCGCAAGCTAGCCGATTGCGAGGCTCGATGGTAGCATTGGCGGCTATGAATGTAGTGCTTAAAACTTTGACGGCCCGGGGACTGCTCCAGGACGCGACCGCCGGCCTGGACGAACGGCTCGGGCGGGGTCCGGTGACGGCGTATGTGGGCCTGGATCCCACCGCTGATTCCCTTCACGTCGGCAGCCTGGTTCCCATTATAGGAGCGGCCTGGCTGCAACAGTCTGGGCACACGCCGATCGTTCTGGTCGGCGGCGGGACCGGGATGGTTGGTGATCCGAGCGGGAAGCGGTCCGAGCGGCCAATTTTGCCAATCCACGAGATCGATCGAAACGCCGAAGCGATACGCCGTCAAGTTGCCCGATTCCTCGACTTCGAGAGCTCCCAGTCGAACGCAGCGCGTCTTCGGAACAACGCCGACTGGCTTCGAAAGCTCTCCCTGATGGACTTCCTGCGTGACACCGGTAAGTATCTCACCCTGGGCTTCATGCTCCAGAAGGAGAGCGTTCGGAGTCGCCTCGAGACCGGGATCAGCTATACCGAGTTCAGCTACATGGCCATCCAGGCTTACGATTTCTGGCACCTCTTCCGCACCGAGCAGTGCGAGCTTCAAATCGGTGGCAGCGACCAATGGGGAAACATCACCGCCGGTATCGAGCTGATCGGCAAGCGCGAGAGCCGCCAAGCGTACGGCCTAGTATTTCCCCTGGTCACCACGACGTCGGGCAGCAAGTTCGGGAAGAGCGAGGCCGGTAACCTCTGGCTCGATCCAGCTAAGACGAGTCCGTACCAGTTCTACCAGTTCTGGATCAACACCGACGATCGCGATGTCGAGCGGTACCTGAAGCTTTTCACTTTTCTGCCCCTGGAGGAAATTGGCGCCGCGCTTGCGGAACACGCCCGCGATCCGGGGAAGCGCATCCCTCAGCGGTTGCTGGCCAGGGACGTCACCGCCAGAGTGCACGGCGTGGAGGCGACAGAGGAGGCAGTGCGCACCAGCGAGGCGCTGTTCGGAGGTGTTGTCGTCGCTCCCGGTACTGGAGAGCCCAAGGCCACTGGCTTCGCCCCCACTGTACGAGTGTCCCGAAGCAAGCTGAGGGATCTCTCCATAGTCGAGCTCCTGGTGGAGAGCGGCCTTGCCAAGTCGAAAGCCGATGCGCGTCGCGGTATTCAGGGACGAGGGTTTTATCTAAACGACACACCCATCGAAGCCGCAGACCTCAAGCTCGGGGAGCAGGAATTGATGGGCCCACCGGACGATCGTTACGTGATGCTTCGGAAGGGAAAGAAGAACTACGTGCGGCTGGTCCTCGAACCGTAGCCTGCCTACCACCTGCTCCTCCGCGTCGTCCGACTGGGCGGCTTGGCCCCGAGCAGCCCAAAGATCCCCCGGACCACCTCCCGCCCCACCGTACGCGCGATTGTGGAGGTAAGCACACCAGCCGCAACCTGGGTCATGGTCTTTCCGGTCCGAGCAGGAGCGGGCTGCTCCTTCTCCACCGCCGGCGCCGTCTTCGCCATCCGGGCCGCCAGCATCTCCCGCGCGCTTTCCCGGTCTACCGCCTTTCCGTACTTCGCGAGCAGATCGGACTGCCGGACGTCGGCCTGCAGCTCCTCGGCTGTGAGCGGCGCCATCCGCGAGGCCGGCGGTATGAGCCGGGTGGCGACGACGGGCGTCGGCGAGCCGCTGGCATTCAGCACCGTCACCACCGCCTCGCCGATGCCGAGGGAGGTCAGGGTTTGCTGGAGGTCGTAGAACGAGGTCTTAGGAAAGGTCCGCACCGTGGCCTTCAACGCCGTGTCGTCGTCGGGAGTATGGGCCCGAAGCGCATGCTGGATCCGGTTGCCCAGTTGAGCGAGCACCCCTTCCGGAACATCCTTCGGAGTCTGGGTCACGAAAAACACCCCGACTCCCTTGGAACGGATGAGACGGACCACCTGCTCGATCTGATCCAGAAACGCCTTAGGGGCATCCTCGAATAAGAGATGCGCCTCGTCGAAGAAGAACACCAACTTTGGCTTGGGCAAGTCACCCGCTTCCGGTAGGTTGTGATAGAGCTCGGCCAGCATCCACATCATGAAAGTGGAGAAGAGTTTCGGCTTGTCCGCCACATCGGGGAGCTCGAGGCAGGTGACGATTCCGCGTCCGTCGGACGTGGTCTGGAGCATGTCTTTCACATCAAACTCTGGCTCGCCGAAGAAACGCTCCGCTCCCTGAGACTCGAGCTCCACCATTTTCCGGAGCAGTACGCCTACCGATGCGCCGGACATGCCACCGTACTGCGCCAGCGCGCTCTTGCCTTCATCGGAGCCGAGAAACTGGAGTACGGCCCGAAGGTCGGTGAAATCGAGCAGAGGGAGTCCGTTGTCATCGGCATACTTGAAGACCATCGTGAGCACGCTGGTCTGGGTCTCGTTTAGGGACAGCACCTTCCCCAGCAGTAGGGGCCCGAACGAGCTGACCGCGGCCCGAAGCTGCACCCCGAGTGCTCCGGTCAGGCTGACGAATTCGACCGGAACCCCCTTCGGCTTCCAGTCCCAGCCGACGTCGGCTGCGCGGGCGCGGACTCGGTCGGTAGCCTCGCCCGGCATCGCCAGGCCCGAGAGGTCTCCCTTCATATCGGCGACAAATACCGGGACTCCCTGAGCGGAGAGCTGCTCGGTGAGCAGTCGCAGCGTCGTGGTTTTGCCGGTACCGGTCGCGCCCGCCACGAGGCCGTGTCGGTTGGCCATGGCAAGGGACAATCGGATCTTGGGTTCCCGGTATACCTGCGAGCTGTCGAGTGCGGCCCCCAGCGTCAATGCCGGTTCGGCGGCACTCCCGTACCCCGCGGTCAGCATGTCGGTAAATGCGGACATGGATGCTCTGGTGGATGTCATTGTTTGGCGTGCTCCAGCACCGAGACGACCCGCTCCATCTCCTCGGCAGTATTATAGGCGTGAGGACTCAGCCGGATCGATCCTTCCCTCAAACTGCAGATAATCCGTGCGGCCTTCAAGGCGCGGAACGCCTCTCCTACGTTCGTCGGGGCCACGCAAAGGATCCCGGATCCGTGCGACCCCTTGGGCGATACCACGCGAACGCCGGACCGCTCCGCCCAGGCCACAACCGGAATGTGCAGGCGCCGCAAATGGGCAGCAATCCGCTCGGTGCCCAGCTCCAGGATCAGGCCCAGCGACGCGTTCATGCCGGCAAAATCCTGATACGGGAGGGTGATCAGCTCGAACCGCCTCGCATCCCCGCGCAGGGTGTCATTGTATTGCGTCAGCCGGGTGAAGTCGTCGGTCCCCTCGAACGCCATCCATCCGGTCACTGACGGATTCAGCTCACGAATCAGGTCGCGGCGTACATACACGAACCCCGACCCCCAGGGTGAAAGGAGCCACTTCTGCGCTCCGCAGGCCAGCACGTCCACTGGCGTTTCCCGGAGGTCCAGCGCCATCTGCCCCACCGCTTGAATCGCATCCACCACCAAGTAGGTCCCGGATGCTCGGGTGGCTGCCGAAAGCCGGGCCAGATCCACCGTGTACCCGTTGCTGAACTGCACCAGGGACACGGCGAGCACCCGAACCCGAGGGTCGCGCAGTCGGTCCAGCAGGCGGCTCTCGTCGGGCCAGCCTTCAGTCGTCGTCGGCACCAGCTCCAGCGTAACTCCGATGTCCTTGAGGAGCATCCAGGGATACACGTTGGCCGGAAACTCACGGTCGCTGGCAAGTACGACGTCTCCCGAGCGGAGCGGGAGCGCCCGAGCGGCAAGGCTCAACCCGAAACCAGTATTGATGCTGAGCGCGATCTCCTCCGGCTGGGCTCCAACCAGCTGCGCAGCCAGCCGCCGCGATTCGGCCATGCTCGCGAAAATGTCCCGGTCGGGCAGCTGAAACGGAGCCGACCGGCGGCGGTTGAACTCTTCCAGGGTCTTTCGAGTCCGTTCCGGCAGCGGACCGACGCTCGCGTTATTGAGGTAGGTAGTCTCATCGGTCCAGGGGAACTCGGTCCGTCGAAGGTCCGCGAGATTGTATCTGGGTTTTGGTGAGAGGTGAGACGTAAGCGGTGAGAGGGAGGCCAGATCGCTCCTCCCGCCCTCAACGTCTCCCTTCTCACTTCTCACTTCTCACCTCTCACGTCTCACCTCTCAGTTCTAAGCCTCGGATCGTAGGCCTCCCGCAGCGCATCACCGACCAGATTGAATCCCAGGACGGCCGCCCCGATCGCCAGGCCGGGAGCGAACGATATCCACGGGGCTACCCGCAGCAGGTCCCGCCCATCCGCCACCATGGCCCCCCAGCTCGGTGTCGGGGGCTGGGCGCCCAATCCCACAAACGAGAGCGCGGCTTCCGCCATGATTGCCCCCGCGATTCCCAGCGTCGCTGCAATGATCACCTGGGTCCGCACATTCGGCAGGAGATGGCGTAGCAACACGCGCCGGTCGCGTGCGCCGAGGGCGCGGGCGGCCTGCACGAACTCGGATTGACGGAGCACGAGCACCTGGCTCCGGACCAGCCGAGCCATCCCGGCCCACCCGACCAGCCCGATGACCACGAACACCACCGGGAGCGACGGCTTGACCGCCGCGGCAACGGCGATCAGTAGGAGGAGCGTTGGGAAGGCCAGGGTGATGTCGGCAAGGCGCATCACCAGGGCATCCACCCATCGGCCGTAATACCCTGCGAGAAGCCCGAGCAGCACACCGACGGTGACCGAGACGGACTGGGAGATGAGCCCGACAGAGAGGGAAAGCCGCGCACCGTAGAGCACCCGGCTCAGCACGTCGCGCCCCTGCGTGTCAGTCCCGAGGAGAAACCGCGAGCCTGGCTTTATCAGGTAAGCGCCCTTCAGATCGCCGGTGATGGGGTTGTGCGGAGCGAGCCAGGGAGCGAACAGAGCAGCCACGACCATCAGGGCCACGACGAAAAGCCCCAGCTGAAAGAACCGGTCCCGCCGCAGCTTCTCCTTTAAGACACTCTCAGGCATCGTCTTCCCGTGATCTGGGTTACCAGGCCGTATGCCGTCCCCCCACAGCTTTTCTCCATCGCCCCTCACGGCACCAGGCGCACGATTCTTGCACTTTGTTACAGCCCTAGCTGCGAAGATGCAACCTTTGTCAGGGCGCCCCGTGACTCCAGAAAGCCCCTTCACCCTGGTCCTCAGTGGCGGCGGCCTCAAAGGCTTGGCCCACATTGGCGTGCTCCGGGCCTTGGAGGAGCGCCAGTTGGTCCCCGACCTCGTCGTGGGATCCAGCATTGGGTCACTCATCGGCGGTGCGTGGGCAGCGGGCGTCTCGAGCCGACACATGGAAGCGCGAGCCCGGCTGGTGCGTCGGAGGGACGTCTTCCAGGTAGCCCGGGCTGATGTCGCCTTCCGCCGTCTGCTTGCGCCTGCGCTCTACCGCCGCGAGCCACTCGAAATCCTCGTCAACGACTTGGTCGGCCAGGTCACGTTCGAAGACCTCAAGCGCCGGCTGCTCATCAACACGGTGGACCTGCACTCCGGGATGCAGGTCATGTGGGGGCTTCCGGGGCTCCGCAGCGCCCGGGTGGCCGACGCCGTGGCGGCTTCGTGCGCCCTACCCGGCATCTTCCCACCCCGAGAGATTAACGGGCGAGCCTACGTGGACGGGGCCGTGGTCGAGAACCTGCCGGTGCGGATGGCCGCTTCTCTCGCTCGAGGACCCATTCTCGCGATCAACGTGGCCGCCACCAGCGTGCTCCGCTCCCAGACCGAGACACAGGGTTTTGCCGCAACCTACATTCGCGGACTCGAGATCGTGATGCAGAACCAGATCGAGAGCCAGCTGCGAGATTGGAAGGGTCCTCCGCTGGTGCTGGTGCAGCCAAGGGTCGAGCACATATCCATGTTCGCCTTCGACAAGACCGAGGAGCTGATCGAAGCAGGCTACCGTGCCACCGCCAACACGCTGGACCAGCTCGGCACCAGGCTGGAGGGTGTCGCCCGCGGTATGCACCCCACCCGGAGGCTGCGTGTGCTGGTGGATGAGACTCGCTGCGTAGGGTGCGGGTCCTGCGTAATCCAGGCGCCTCAGGTCTTCCGGCTGGATGCTCGAGGCAAGGCTGAAGTCTTGTCTCCGGTCCAGACCTGGTCTCCCATCGACGGCGCGTACGTACTCAACTGTCCCACCTACGCCATCAGCGTGAGTCCCGAAGACTCGGCGGCTTGACCTCAAAAATGAACACTGCGGCCCCGGTCTGCCGAAACGGAAGCAGATTGCGGATCGGCGTGCGATAATAGGGTCGGACCCGCACAGCGCCCCACGGCGCGAGAGCACGCTCCAATGTCGCCTGATCGTAGAGCCTCTTGTGATCCGGATCCCAGAAGTGGCGCCCTACCGGAGTCGTTCCCACCAGCACGCCGCCCGGCGACAAGAAGCCTACCAGCTCGCCCATGAACGCGGATTCGTCCGACGCGTGCTCGAGAACTTCGTTGCAATACACCAGATCGAACTGTCCCGGACCCGGAGCCACTGTAGTGAATCGGGGAAGTATCGCTGACCCGCGGAACTTTTCTGCCTGGGCGACCGCTGCAGGTGAGAGGTCGTAACCAACCGCCTCTCCACCGAGCTGCTGCAGCCGGATCGTGAAGACGCCGTCCATACATCCGAAGTCGAGGACTCGCTTCCCATCAGGGCGATAGCGCCGGAGCAGCACTCGCTGACGCCAGAGTAGATGACGCAGACGCCAGGCAAGATCGAGCGCATGGGGTCCCTGTCGCTCGAGCCAGACGCGATACTGATTGTCGTACTCCGCTGCCAGCGAGCCCTGTGGAATCGTACCAGTCGTAGCAGTCATTGGTGTGCTACCTCCGTTCGGAGCCTCGTGCCGATTTCGTGACCGATTCCCGCCAGATCGGCAGTAACCCGGTCCCAGTTGTAGTAGGTCTCGACCGCGTGCCGGCCGGCGGCACCAAGCCGTTCGGCAAGGGCGTGATCGTCGAGGAGGCTTCGTAGCGCGCCACACACCTCGTCCGGCCGTTCTGGATCGACTAGGAGTCCAGTCTCCCACTCGTGCACAGCTTCCGGCACCCCGCCGCTACGTCCAGCGACGACCGGCAGCCCGCTCGCAGCTGCCTCGACCAGTGAAATGCCGAATCCCTCCGCCGCTTCTCCAGTCTCCCTAGAGAGTCCGCAATAGATCTCAGCGGAGTTGTACAGGCCCGGGAGATCGCTGTCGGGAACCGCGGTAAGAAACCGCACCCGATCCGCCACCCCTAGACTCTGGGCCATTGCCTGCAAGGCAGGGAGCTGCTCGCCCGAGCCCACCACAGCGTAGCCTAGATCCGGATAGCGCTCGCGAAGCCGTGCGAGCACTCGCAGACCGGTATCGATGCCCTTGTGCGGCGTAAGCCGCGCCACCGAAAGTAGCCAGCGGCCTCGATCCAGACCGTATCGGGAGCGAACCGACGAAGGATCGATACCGGGACGAAAACGAGCCGGGTCGGTGCCCAAGGGAACGGTGCGCAGGTCCAACCTGCCGCGGTCAAGCCCAAGCTCCTCGAGTACCGAGAGACACAGGTCCCGGGTCCACCGGCTGATCGCGACCAGAACCGCGGCGCAGCCAATCAGCGCGCGCGCGGTCTGCCGCTTGACCACTGACCTTCGAATTCGGCGTTGCAGCAGCAGGAGATCGGTTCCATAGAAGAGAATGCCGTAGGGTGTGCCGACCCGTTGCCGAACCCACCGAGCCGGATACCCCGCCGGCTTGAGGTTGCCACACCAGACAAACTCGGGATGAACCGAGCGCGCGAGTTCGGCCGCACGGCGGGACCAGGCCAGCAGACCGTGAAGGGTGCGGAGCCGAGCACTCGCGACGCCGGTACGATCGACCACATTGGCGAATCCTGCATCCACCTCGGGCCCTCCATTACAGCGCCCAGTCGAGACGACCAGGGTGCCCGGCGGGTAACGCCTGGCCAGCTCACCCATCATTCGGGCGATGCCGCCGCCCATAGGGGGGAAGTCAAAGGTCAGAAGCAGCTGGGTACTCATTTAACAATCTACCTGATGAGGGGATCGAGGACATCCAGAAAGCGCTCGGCCGCCACGGGGATGCTGAGCTCCCGCACCAGACTGGGATCGGGAAAGGCGCCATCGAAGGCAGCACCGATGGCCTCCACCAACGCGTCCATATCGTCGGGAGGGAACAAGTGGGCCGTCCGCCCCACGAACTCGCGATGCGGCGGTATGTCCGACGCCACCGTCGGTGTGCCCGACGCGACCGCTTCAACCGGGGTGAGGCCGAATCCCTCGAACCGGCTGGGACATACGGCAACTCGGGCCCGATGGTAGGCATCGCCCACCGCGGCATCGTCGGCGTCGGTCTCGATCCGGCAACGAACGTCGAGCGAGGTCGCGAGCCGTTCGAGGAAGTCGCGCTCGGGGCCCCGGCCGATGAGACGGACCTGGACGCCCAGACCGAGGCGGGCCGCCGCGCGGATGGTTGCCGCTTGGTTCTTGTAGGGCTGGAGCCGTGAAACCGTGAGTAGCGTCGGAGGATGGTCGCGCGCGGCCGAGCCGGGACGGAGGCGGTCGGAGTCGTAGCAGTACGGCACCCGGCGAGCGTCAAGGCCAAAACGATGACGCACGACGGCCTGGGTCATTTGGCTGGGGACCCACACCTCCCGAGCATGAGCCGCTATATAGCGGAGCCGGCTGTAGTATCCCCGCCTGCGGGGGAAGCCGCCGACCGGGCGCGGCAGCCGGAAGAAGCGACCGCCGGCCCACCAGACCGGGTCATAGGAGCCGAGGTTGGTTGCCTCGGGATGGAGATCCCAGATGTACAGCACGAGGGGACAGCCACGACCCCGGGCATAGCGCCAGGCTTCCACCGCCTTCGTGCCGCTCATCGACATAGTCAGCCGGGCAGGCGCATCCCCCTCGAGCGAGATTGAAAGCCCGCGACGCCGGAGCTCGGGGACCAGCAGGGTGGTAAACGGATTGGGGGCGAACCAGCGAAGATCATCCACCGGACGGCCCATCTATTATACCCCGATGCGCATCGTCGTCCTCGGAGCGGGTGGGGCCCGGAAGACGGAAGCCTCGATCGTTCGCGCTGCCCGCTCGCTGGGGCACGACTGTCGCCTCGTGAACGTGGTAGGCTGGTCCCGGTACGCCGGTCCCTGGTCCGGCCGGATTGCCCGGTACCTGACGGAGGCGTTCGAGCCGGATCTTTTGATCTTCACCCGCCATGCCATGGAGCTCGGCGAGCCGGTCATCCGGCGCCTGGTTCAGAATCGTCGAGGGGCGTTCTGGTATTTTGACCTCGAGCTCAAGGAAAAGGTGTTACAGCTGGGGCAGCTGGTGGGGACGATGTACGTCACCTACCTCGGTCAGGTCGATGCCTGTCGCGCCGCCGGCATCGAGCAGGTGCAGTTCCTTCCCCAAGGCGTGGATCCCGGACGTGACATACCTGCGACCACCGCGCCGAAGCAGTACCGCTGTGACGCCTCGTTCGTCGGGTCGGGCCGGTCCAGTTATCGGTACGATGTGATTCGGGCCGTTGCGGCCGTGAGCCGCCTTCAGATCCGTGGACCCGGGTGGCAGGATGCCCCCTCGGACCTGCCCGTCGCCGGCGGGCCGGTGCATGGAAAGCGCCTGGCCCAGGTGATCCGGGGAGCAGCCATCTCGCTGGGAGCCAGCTCGTATCCGGGTCAGGACGCCGAGCGGTTCTCGGCCTCGAATCGCATGTGGACGATCCTCGGTTGCGCGGGGTTTTACCTCGGTCGCTACGTCAATGGGATCGAGAGCTTCGCTGCCGAAGGGCGCCATTGCGCCTGGTACCGAACCCCGGCCGAGGCCGCGGAGCTGGCCCGCCACTACCTGGACCATCCGGCCGAGCGCGAGCGGATTGCGAACGCAGGACGGGCCCACGCCTTGGCGCACCATAGCTACGCAGACCGGCTCGGTCTGCTTCTGGCCGGCAAGGGCTATCCCTTGCCGACGATCTTGTAGTTCCTGAACTCGAAAACCCGTATTCCGGTTGCCCGTTCGATAAGCCCGGACAGGTAATAACGCAGGAACCCCCAACGAAAACGGCGCGGCTCGACAGTCCGCTCGGGATCGTGATGCCGTGCCGCTATCCAGCGCCCTGCCACCAACGGATGGGTCCCGGTAAATCGCTGGATCCCAGGGATCCAGGCGAGCAACGGACGGCTTTCGTCGGCATCACGCCAGGGATACATGGTCCGGCCGAGGTCCCGTTTCTCCCGCAAGGCGTGCGAGGGCCGCGCCCAGCCGTAGTGAAACATCTCGGCATCGGTGAGCCGCGCGCGGATCTTCCGGTGGTGGGGGCCCACCCGGAACCCTTGGGCGCCTTGGTAGGGCCGGATGTCCAGCTCGGGCGCCAGGCGGACCGCTCGCACTTCCCGACGGTACCACCGCCGATGGGTCGCGATGTTCTCGAAGCCGCCATAGAAGTGCAGGTAGCGAACCAGAAGTCCCTCGACCCGCTCGTCACGGTCATATCGCTGGATGGCAGCGGCCAGCTCCCCGCCACCGCGCTCGTGCAGCACCTCGTCCGCTTGGATGTATACGCCCCAGGGGTGCGTGCACGCCCGCATCGCTCGGTGGGTCTCGATCCCCAGAACGGTGTTCCCCCGCGTCATGTCCCATTCGGTTTCAACAATACGGATCTTCGGGTCGCCGATGGAGCGCACCAGGTCCAGGGTCTCGTCCTCGGAACGGCCGACGTTGACCACCACCTCGTCACAGATCGGCAGAATCGAGCGGATGCTCGCTTCCACCGGAAAGTCGAGCTTGATCGCGTTTCGAACGATGGTGAATCCGGAGATGTTGACCACTATCGCTCCC
>JBBQXQ010000041.1:0-24623 GCA_038209515.1 Gemmatimonadales bacterium | reverse complement strand
TACTATGATCGTGGTGCCGAACGAGCGCCTGCTTGCGGTGGTGGGGAAGGGAATTCCCTTCCAGGAGGCGTTGAAGAAGGCGGACGAGGTCCTGCTGCATGCAACGCAAGGTATCGCCAGCCTGATCACCTCGACCGGCATCATCAACGTAGACTTCGCCGACGTGCGGACCGTCATGCAAAACGGTGGGGCCGCGCTGATGGGCACCGGCATCGGACGCGGCGAAAATCGCGCGCTGGAAGCGGCCCAGCAGGCTATCTCCAGCCCCTTGCTCGACAACATCTCCATCGCAGGCGCCATGGGTGTCCTCATCAACATCATCGGCGGTGACGATCTGACCCTGGGCGAGACCACCCAGATCAACGACATCATCCACGATGCCGTGGGCGACGATGCCGAAATCATCTTCGGGGCCGGCAACGATGCCGCCATGCATGGTGAGGTCCGGGTCACGGTGATCGCCACCGGATTCGACCGGGCCGCTGTCGCCGATCAACCCGTCGGCCGGGTCTCGGGCGCGAGCGGCGTGATCAATTTCCCCTCACAGAGACAGCGGCCCTCCACCCCGCTCCAGCCGGCAGCCCCGGCGATCACGCGGGCTCAGCCGCGGATCCACCAGACTCCGGCTCAGGGTACACCGGCCGAATCCGTCCCTGAGATGGAGATCCCCACCTTTATCCGACGGCAGATGGATTGATGCGGAAGCTTGGACTGCCGGCCGCGACGCTGGTCTTTGCGGCCGCCGCGTTTCTCGAGGTGAGCGGCCAATGGCCATGGCGTCGGTTGGACACCACAAGGGTGCTGCCGGCGGCGGTCGTACCCCCGGTCACCTTCACCCAGATCGTGGACACCCTCCACCGGGGCGAGACGCTGTCCGCCCTCTTCGCTCGCCACAAGATCGCCGGCATCGACTTCCACCGGCTGGACCCCGCCCTCGCGCTCGACCCACGACGGCTTCGGCCCGGCTTGGTGTTCAGCTTTCTCCGCCACGAGGGAGACACCGCTCCCACCCGCATCATGGTGCGCACCTCTCCGGAGCAGCGGGTTACCTTCAACCGGGCGTCGCAGGGATGGAACACGGAGGCAGAGCCGATCCGGTGGCGGTCGGAGGAAGCGCGGATCGAAGGAGCAATCGACAACTCGCTCTACGAGGCGTTGGACGCGGGCGTGAGCGATGAGCAGCTGGATGGCGTCAATCGGCGGCGTCTGGCGTGGGACCTGGCCGACGTCTATGCCTGGGCGATCGACTTTACTCGCGACATCCGGCCCGGCGACCGGTTTCAGGTCGTCTATGAGCGCATGGTCTCCGAGGACGGAGAAGTCCGGATGGGGCGGGTGCTCGCGAGCGATCTCACCATCTCGGGAAAGAGTCTGACCGCGTTTCGTTTTGGGGGCGGAGACGGCCGCACGGCGCTGTATTACGATGCCGAAGGCAATTCACTACGACGGGCGTTCCTGCGCGCTCCGGTGGAGTTTCGCCGAATCTCTTCGCGGTTCGCCAGCGCCCGATTTCATCCGGTGCTCGGGCTGACGCGCCGGCACGAGGGCACCGACTACGCCGCGGCGCCGGGCACGCCAGTCATGGCGGCGGGTGACGGCGTCGTGCTTCGTGCCGGGCGCGCCGGCGGCTACGGCAACCTCATCGAGCTGCGCCATCTGAACGGGATCATTACGCGGTACGGTCATCTGCGCGGCTTCGCCCGCAACATTCGTCGGGGGATCCGGGTCGAGCAGGGACAGGTCATCGGATACGTCGGCTCCACCGGACTGGCCACGGGGCCCCACCTGCACTACGAGTTCCGGGTGAATGGTGTGGCCAGGGACTCGCGCAACATCAAGCTGGGGAACGGGACGCCGCTTGAGACCGCCCAGCGAGGTGGGTTCGAGCAGGAACGTGACCGCCTTCTCGTGCTCCTCCGGCAGGCAACACCATCGGTGCCGGCGCTAGCCGGTCAGGTGGCTGAATCCCCAACGCGGTGGTTGCCGTAGCGCCTGTAGTGGATCTCTTTCCCTCCATCGATATTCGATCCGGCCGCGTCGTTCGCTTGAGTCAGGGCGAGGCGACGCGGCAAACCGTTTATGGGGACGACCCCGTCGCGGTGGCCGAGCGCTTTGTCGAACAAGGCGCGAGTTGGATCCATGTGGTGGACCTGGATCGTGCTCTGGGCACTGGCGATAACCTTCCGGCAGTCGCCCAAATAGCCAACCGGGTGGGCTCGCGGGTGCGGCTTCAGCTCGGTGGTGGGTTCCGGACGCTCGAGCTCGTGCGCGCCGGTCTGGATCTCGGTGTGGCCCGGGTCGTGATCGGCACGGCCGCCGCCGTGGATCCCAGCTTCGTCGCTTCGGCAGTCAGCGCGACGGGCTGCGAGCGGCTCGCCGTTGGGATCGACACCCGCGAAGGCAAGGTCGCGCTGCGCGGCTGGACCGAAACGTCCACCGAGCGTGCCGAGGAGCTGGCTCGGCGCGTCGTGGCCGATGGCATAGACACGGTGATCTACACCGATATCGGACGCGACGGGATGCTCGGCGGCCCTGACCTCGCTGGCGCGGCGGCGCTACTGACCACCGGGGCCCGCGTCATCGTCAGCGGCGGCGTTGCGAGTGCTGATGACATCCGGGGTGCACGCGCTTCAGGCCTGGCCGGTGTCATCGTCGGGCGCGCGTTGTACGAGGGCCGGTTGACTCTGTCCGAGGCGCTCGCCGCCTGCCATCCTGCCGCCCGATGACGGCGCTCGTCGTTCTCCTGGCAGTCGGACTCGCCGCGTTCACCTATCTCGGTCTGGAGCGGCTGGGGCGCCGGGGATGGGTGCCGCTGGCCTTCCGCGCGGTCGCCTGGACCGCGCTCGGGCTGTTGCTCATCAACCTGAGCTGTCCGGTGCGGGGAGCGGCACTCAGGCCGCTGGTGCTGCTCGACGCTTCCCTCAGCCTCGGTGCGGCCGGCGGCCGGTGGCGAGAGGCTCGTGATTCCGCTGCGAGCTGGGGAGAGGTTCGTGGTTTCGGCGATGAGCGGCTCATCAGCGATACCCTACCGAGCCGGGGCCGCTCCTTGCTCGCCCCCGCGCTGCTCGCCGCGTCGGGTACCGATCGGGCCATCATGGTGGTGAGCGACGGGGAGATCGAGGACCTGCGGGATATCCCAGCCGACATTCTCGCCCGCAGTGACATCCGCTTGTTTCCCCGGCAACAGCGTCCCGACCTTGCAATCACGCAGGTATCGGGGCCCGTCCGGGTGACCGCGGGTGATTCGATCCCGCTCGACGTCACGGTTCAGGCGGTTGGTGCCGGCGTACGCGACAGCGTTCGGGTCGAGGTACTTGCGGGATCGACTCGGGTGGGGACTCGCATCGTTCGGCTCAGCGGGCAGGCTGGCGGCCGCGGCCGGCTCGTGGTGCCTCCGTCTGCTCTATCGCCCGGCGACCACGTGCTTCGAATCGCGC
The DNA here is from genome assembly GCA_038209515.1 of Gemmatimonadales bacterium. Lineage (GTDB taxonomy): Bacteria > Gemmatimonadota > Gemmatimonadetes > Gemmatimonadales > GWC2-71-9 > CAVVWJ01. Next base: position 21,186 of record JBBQXQ010000041.1, on the reverse strand, counting down.
TCGCGGGAAACCAGGACGCCGAACCTCGCACCGACACCCGCCTTCATCTCGTAACTGTCGCCCGGACTCCCGGGGTGGTGTTCCTCGCCGGGCCGGGAGACTGGGACGGCCGATTCCTGTATCAGACCCTTCGTGAGGTGTCGCAGCTGCCCGTGCGGGGCTATGTCCGCATCGAGGGCAATCGCTGGCGCTCGATGGCAGATCTTCGGCCGGTTCCGATGGAGCAGGTGCGCCGGGCGGCTCGCCGAGCCGACCTGCTGATACTCAAGGGTGGGGTGGGGGGCTTTGCTGACGGCAGCGTTGCGCGCGGGATCTGGAGCTGGCCGAGTGGCGAAGACGGCGAAACCCAGGTTCCGGGCGACTGGTATCTGTCGGCCACGGATGCCTCTCCCGTATCCGGCGCATTCCTGAGCCAACCCGTGGACTCGTTTCCTCCGGCGATACAGCTGACCCCGATGGAAGCCGGCCCCCGCGACTGGGTAGCGCTGTACGCACAGCTCGGCCGCCGCGGTCCTCAGCGGCCGGCGGTGCTGGGGCGGCAGGAGGGACGAGTCCGCCGGATGACCGTCGCAGCAGATGGACTCTGGCGCTGGGCCTTTCGGGGCGGCTCGAGCGAGCAGAGTTATCGGTCATGGGTTGCCGCCACGGCGAGCTGGCTTCTGGGTGGGGCCGACTCGGCTCGAGGGCTGGCGCGGCCGGTCCAGCCGGTGGTGCCGAACGGGCGGCCCGTGCTGTTCGAGTGGGCAGGATCCGGCTCACCCGTGCCTCAGGGCGTGACCTGGTCCACCACGGCGGAACCTGCATCGAGCCCGGTAGGGCCGCAGCCGGACACCCTGCACTTCGATGGCGAGGGACGGGCCACCGCATGGCTCTCGCCAGGCGAGTACCGGTACCGTCTTAGTAGCGGCGGCGCAGGCACGGTCGCCGTCGAGCAATACTCGGATGAGCTCCTCCCTCGACCGGTTACTCTCACACCGCACACCGGACGGGTGCAGCGACCCACATCCCGCACAGCCGCCCGCGATTGGCTTTGGCTATTTGGACTCTGCGTGCTGGCCCTCTCCGGTGAGTGGCTGGCGCGGCGCAGGCTCGGGCTCCGGTGAGGTGGTAGATTTCGATCACCTAGCTCGGGATGATGACGTGATGGCAGTGAACAGACTGGGAGACGGCCAGCAGCAGAGCCTCTGGTCCCGCATCAAGCGCATCGCGCTCACCGACGTGGGCGCACTCATGCGCGGTCTCAACGCGGACGACTTGGAGAGGATGGAGCGGGTGCTCATCGAGGCCGACTTCGGAGTGGCGGCGACCGTAGAGCTCACCCAAGCGCTCGAGGACGAGGTCCGGCGTGGCAAACTTAAGACGGAAGCGGACCTCAAGGGGGCCCTGCAGGAGCGGCTGGTGGCAATGCTGGAGGGAGCCGAGGATCCCGGTGCCATGGCCCGGCCGGCGTCGGGGCCCGCGGTCATTCTGATGGTCGGGGTCAACGGAACGGGAAAGACGACCACGGCCGCCAAGCTCGCGCGGCGCTTGCAGCAGGAGGGACGCAGCGTACTGCTGGCGGCCGCCGATACGTACCGCGCCGGCGCCATCGCCCAACTGGAGGTTTGGGCCGATCGGCTCGGCATACCGTGCGTGGCCGGCGCACCCGGCGGCGATCCCGCCTCGGTTGCGTTCGACGCCATCGATGCTGCGGTCTCGCGAGGTCTCGACACGGTGATCATCGACACGGCCGGGCGGCTCCATACCCAGGACGGGCTCATGGAGGAGCTCCGGAAGATCGCCCGCGTCATCGGCCGCCGACTCCCTGGCGCGCCTCACGAGACGTTACTGATCCTCGACGGGACCGTGGGGCAGAATGCGATCCAGCAGGGCAAGCTCTTCTCCCAAGCGGTATCCCCCACCGGTATCATCGTGACGAAGCTCGACGGTAGCGCTCGCGGTGGGGCCGTAACGGCCCTGCGGCGGGAGCTTGGGCTGCCTATTCGATTCATTGGCCTGGGAGAATCGCTGGAGGACCTGGAGCCCTTCGATCCCGGGCGGTTCGCCGAAAATCTTCTCGCCGAGACGCCGGTCGAGGCGTCCTAACGGGACATGCCTGCCCGTTCGGCAAAGGCAGCTGTCCGTCTCGATACTCCGGTCAAGTTTCTGAAAGGGGTCGGGGAACGACGGGCCGAGGCACTGGAGCGCCTCGGAATCCGCACGGCTCGAGATCTCTTGTGGCACCTTCCCCATCGCTACGTGGACGCGTCGGCGGTTACTCCGCTCGCCAAGGCGGAGTTGGGGCAGGAAGTGGCCTGTGTCGGGCAGGTGATGGCGAAGGGAGTACTGCCGACCCGCCGTGGGCTCCGGATCTTTCACGCGGTCCTGCGGGACGACAGCGGGCTGCTCGAGTGCGTATGGCCGGGCCAACCGTTTCTCGATCGTACCATCGCGATAGGACAGACGCTCCTGGTGTTGGGACCCGTGCGGTTCTATCACGGGCGCCAGATGGTTCCCCGAGAGTACGTGGTCCTGGCCGATGCCGCGGGCGACGCCGATCCGCTGACCGCGGGTAAAGTGCTGCCGGTCTATCCAGCCACCGAAGGGCTCAGCCACAAGGTCATCCGCTCGCTAGTCGAGCGGCATCTCGACGCCTTGATCGCGCTCTCCGACGATGTGCTGCCTGAGACGCTCCGACGCGGCCTCGGCCTGCCGGAACTGGCGGAGGCGCTCCGGGGGGTGCACCGTCCCGGATCGTTGGACGAAGCGGAGCAGGGAAGGCGCCGTCTGGCCTTCGATGAGCTGCTCGATCTCCAGCTGATGCTCATCCGGGCTCGGACGGTCGCCAAGCGACACCGGAGCGGCGTGGCGTTCACCATCAAGCGGGAGCTGACCAGCCGGCTCAAGCAGAGCCTGCCGTGGGAGCTCACCGATGACCAGCAACGGGCTGTCCGCGAGATCACCGGAGACATGATCGCCCCCGAGCGCATGCACCGACTTCTCATGGGCGACGTCGGGACCGGAAAGACCGTGGTGGCCCTCTTTGCCATGCTGCTTGCGCTGGAGAATGATTTCCAGGCCGCGCTGATGGCACCCACCGAGCTCTTGGCCGAGCAACACGCGGTTACGCTCGAGAATCTGCTCGCGCAGCTCGATCTCAGGCCGGAGGTGCTTCTGGGCCGGCAAACGCCCGCCGAGAAGTCCGCCGTCCGGAAGCGGCTCGCCACCGGGCAGGCGCGGCTCGTCGTCGGCACCCACGCGCTCCTCCAGGAAGCCGTATCGTTCCAGCGGCTGGGCCTTGTGGTGATCGACGAGCAGCACCGCTTCGGGGTGGAGCAACGCGCGGCTCTGATCGGCAAAGGCGCCGCGCCCGATGTCCTGCTGCTCACCGCCACACCGATTCCCCGATCCCTCGCCTTGACACTGTATGGCGATCTGGACGTGTCCACGTTGAGGCAACGGCCTCCGGGGCGTGGCACGGTTCGCACCGCGGTGCGGAGCACGGGTCAGCGCGAACGGGTGTTCGAGTTCATCCGGAGTGAGTGTGCCAAGGGCCGGCAGGCGTATGTGGTGCTTCCGGTGATCGAGGAATCCGAGCGCGCCGATCTCCGGGCGGCCACCACCATGGCCCAGACACTGGCGGCCCGGTGGCCCGAGCTCCAGGTAGGACTGGTCCACGGCCGGCTCAAGGCGGAGGAGCGGGACGAAGTCATGCGGCGGTTCCGCAGCGGCAAACTGAACGTGCTGGTCGCGACCACGGTGATCGAGGTCGGGATCGACGTGCCCAATGCGACCATCATGCTGATCGAGCACCCGGACCGCTTCGGGTTGGCGCAGCTGCATCAGCTCCGTGGGCGGGTGGGTCGGGGAGCGGAGGAGAGCTATTGCATTCTCCTAGCGGACGGCCCGGCACCTGAGCGGCTCCACCGGTTCGCGGCCTCGCAGGACGGGTTCAGCATCGCGGAGCTTGATCTAGAGGAGCGGGGGATGGGAGACCTGATCGGCGCTCGCCAGTCAGGTGGATTCGAGGTGCGCCACGCCCGGCTGCCCGCCGATGGGGACCTGCTCGGGCGAGCTCGTGAGCTGGCCGTAAAGTTGATTGAGGCAGATCCTGCACTCCAGCGGCGCGAGAATCAGCGGTTACGTGAGCGCGCGGTGGGTCGGTACCCGCGGGCGGTGGAGTTGTTCCGGGTCGGCTAGAACGCCATCCGCAGCCCAACACCCGTCCCCCCACGGAGGCTGCGCACCTCCGGCTCGAAGGGAATGTTGGGCGGGCGACCCTTGGGCCGAGTCAACTCCCAGATGAAGAGGACGGCGGCGCCGGCAAGCGCCGTCTCACCCCCGATCAACCATCCGCGCGCCACCCGGTCCTGGCGGAGAGAGGTCTGATATAGCCCCTCGGTCTCGGGATCGGTGTACTGTCCCCCGCCGCCCAGAGTACACCGAGCGTGGTTGGCCAGGCACCGTGCCTCGAGCGCATTGAATGCGTCGTCCGCGCGGTTGTGAGATTGCAGCGCGAAGTAGTTCATCCCGATCGAGCCGGCTAGGAGGAGCCACTTGCCGTACTTGACCACTGGCCCCTGGGCTTCGGCCGTGCCGCCGGCAAGCAACAGCAGGAGGAGGAGGAGGGTGGACATCGTGCGGATCACTGGCGGTACCGGTGAAGATCGCCGTTGCCGCCGATGGCGACGAGACCGTCCGGGAGCGGTACCGGGCTGAGCTCGACCGGGCGCCAGACCCGTACTCGCCAGACCTCGCTGCCGTCGGTGCGAAGGGCGCGGATCGTCCCGTCCGCCCCACCCAGGAGAATGCTCCGATTCACCACGGTAAGCGGGGTCGTCACCGGCCAGTCCAGCGCCGCGATCTGGCGCGCCATTGGGTCGGGACTCGGATCGATTCGGTACACGGTGCCCGTACGGCTCGCGAAGAAGAGGGTATCACCGAGACCTGCGGGCGAGCCAAGCACGGGGGCATCGACTCGCACCGTCCAGTTGCGGTGAAGCGTGGCCGGGTCGATCGATACCACTTGTGAGTCGGTTGTGCCGGCCACAAGCCCGCCGGCAAAGGGCACCCACGCCGACACGATAGATCCTGGTGAAGCGGCGCGGTGGGTGATTTTGCCGTCGGCGATGGCCAGACGGAGCAGGGAATCGGTGGTCGCGACGAGCAGACCACCGGCTCCGGCCGGCATCGCGGCTACCCGCGCAACGCCGACCCGCCGCCGCCATCGGACCCGCCCGGTGGCCGGATCCAGGCCCAGAACGTCGCCCCGCTGGGTCTGCGCCACCAGCACGCCATCCACTAGTGCCAGCGGGGCACCAATCGGATTGGTGGAGGTCCGCCAGATCTGCTTCCCGTTCGACCGGCGCAGCGCGTAGATCCGGCCCTCTGGGCGGGAGGTTGCCGCATATACTGTGTCTCCGGCGAGCAGCACTCCTCCGGCGACCATTCCCGACAGGCGCGCCGACCACCGGATGTCACCGCTACGGATGTCCACTGCGTAGACCTTTCGATCCACACTGCCGCCGTAAATGATATTATCGCCTATCTCGAGCGGACCGGTAAATTTCCGGCCGGCGTGCGCAGTCCACACGGGGGTGGGCGCATTGCCAGCCGCCGCGGGCGCCACCGGTACCGGAGGCGGACGGAAATTCACGCAGGCCGCGTTGACGCTTCCCAGGAGCAGTGCTAGACTCAGCGCTCTTCGATGCAGATCTCTCCTCCCATCGGACACGGCATGGCGGCAGTGGAAATCAGCGGACTCCGTGCCCACGTCGGCGAGACGGTAACGGTCCGCGGATGGGTGATGACCACCCGCTCGAGCGGAAAAATCGCGTTCGCGGTGGTGCGCGACGGGTCGGGGTACGTGCAAGGTGTCCTATCGAAGAAAGAAGTGCCGGAGTCTACCTGGTCGGCATTCCAGTCGCTCACCCAGGAAGCCAGCGTCGCGATGACCGGTGTGGTTCGGGAAGAACCCCGGTCTCCCGGCGGTTACGAGCTTGCGGTGCAATCCCTCGAAGTGCTGGGCGCCAGTCCTGATTATCCGATCGGTCCTAAAGAGCATGGGACGACTTTCCTCTTCGAGCATAGACATCTGTGGCTCAGGAGCCGGCGGCAGGCAGCCGTCGCCCGGGTGCGCCATGAGGTGATCCAGGGCGTCCGCGACTTTTTCTACGACCGCGACTTCGTCCTGGTAGACACGCCGATTCTCACCGGTGCGATCGGGGAGGAGGCCGGCAACCTGTTCTCGACCGAGTACTTTGACCTCGGAAAGGCCTATCTGGCTCAGACCGGCCAGCTCTACGTCGAGGCGGCGGCGGCCGCGCTCGGTAAAGTCTACTGCTTCGGCCCCACCTTCCGGGCCGAGAAGTCGAAGACCCGCCGCCATCTGACGGAATTCTGGATGGTGGAGCCCGAAGTCGCGTTTAACGACTCGGACGCCAACATGCGGCTCCAGGAAGAGTTCGTGAGCTACATTGTGGGCCGAGCCCTGGACCGCAGGCAGGAGGAGCTCAAGGAGCTCGAGCGGGATACCGCGCCGCTCGAGCGGGTGCAGACCCCGTTCCCCAGAATCTCATACAGTGACGCGGTCACCCGACTCAACCAGCTCGGCTCCGACATGACCTGGGGAAGCGACCTCGGAGGCGATGACGAGACCCTGCTGGCCCGAGAGTACGACCGGCCCATCTTCGTGTACAACTATCCCAAGCAGGTAAAAGCCTTCTATATGATGGAAAACCCCGAGGATCCGAGGACCGTCCTCAACAATGACTGCCTGGCTCCGGAAGGATACGGAGAGATCATTGGAGGGTCTCAGCGGGAGGACGACTACGACAGGCTGCTGGCGCGGATCAAGGTGCAGGGACTCGATCCCGAGGCCTACCGCTGGTACCTCGATCTCCGGAAATACGGGACGTTCGTGCATTCCGGCTTCGGGCTAGGTATCGAGCGGACAGTGGCGTGGATCTGCGGAATTCCCCACATCCGGGAGGCTATTGCCTTCCCGCGCCAGATACATCGGTTGTATCCCTAGCCTTCACTTCGTTCCACAACCCATCCAGCGCGTTCAGGCCGGCCGAGCCCACGTCGATACCTCGATCACTGGCGAGCCGCTCGACCGCCTCGAAGCGTTGCCGGAACTTCCGGTTGGCCCGGTCGAGTGCCGGGCCGGGTTGAACCCCAGCCTTCCGGGCCAGGTTCACGACGGCAAAGAGCAGATCGCCGGTCTCCTCCACCAGCGCCTCGCTGGGGAGTTGTCCCGGTGCATTCGGGTCCGGATCGGCCCCCTCATGATTTGACGACTCTTCGCGAAGCTCGTCCTCGACTTCGGCGAGTTCCTCCCGGACCTTCTCGACAGGACCGGAGGTGTCGAGCCAGTCGAACCCAACTGCCGCGGCACGTTGCTGCAGGCGAAAGGCCATCAGCAGTTCCGGCAGCGTTGGGACCAGTCCCGCCAGCACGTGTCCTTTGCGTTCGCGACGCTTGATCTCCTCCCAGGGCTCGGCCTTGCCGAGATCGAATAGGTGAGGGTGCCGGCGCCGCATCTTGGCTTCCAGCTCGTCGGCCACCTGGTCGGCGGTGAACTCCCGACGCTCCTCCGCGATGACCAGCTGGAACGCGAGGTGGAGCAGTAGGTCACTCACCTCTCCCCTGATCTGCGCGACATCGCCTTCACCCAGTGCGTGGTCGAGCTCGAGCGCCTCTTCGACCAGATACGGCCGCAGCGTCTCACGGGTCTGCGCCCGGTCCCACGAGCATCGCTTCCTGAGGTCCCGCACTGTCGCCATGGCGCGTCCGAGCGCCGAATTGTCTTGCATTTTGTCCCCCGTGCCGAATATCATACCGCCCGGCTCGCCATGACCTTTCCCTCCGATACATCACACGCATGGGTGGACGTCGACCTGGCGGCGCTGGTAGCGAATGCACGCACCGTGGCCGCTGTCAGCGGCAGCCGGCTGTTACCGATGGTCAAAGCTAACGGCTACGGACTCGGGGCGGTGGAGGTCGCGCGGGCGCTGGAGTCCGTCGATCCATGGGGCTTCGGCGTTGCATCCGTCGAAGAAGCCGCTGCCCTCCGAGACGCCGGCATCACCCGGCCGATTCTCGTGGTAACGCCGTTGGTGCCGCAATGGATCGAGCAATACCTCCAGCTCGACCTTCGCCCCGCGATCGGCGATCATGCCGCGCTCCAGGACTGGACCACCCGGACCGAGCGGCCGTTTCATGTGGAGATCGACACGGGTATGAGCCGGGCGGGCGTGCGGTGGGACGATCGTGTCTCACTGGATACCCTGAGGAGCGGACTTGGGAAGGCCCCCGGGTGGGAAGGCGTCTTCACCCATTTCCTCTCGGCGGAGTCCGACACTGACACCACGGTTCGCCAGTGGGATCGTTTTCAGGAAGTGGTCCAATCGCTGCCGCGGCGTCCGACTCTGGTTCATGCCGCCAACAGCGCCGCTGCGCTCCGGGGGCGCGGGTTCGCCGCCGATCTCGTGCGGCCGGGCATCTTTCTTTATGGCGGAGCGGCCGGAGGACCGGAACCACGACCCGTGGCCGCCCTGCGGGGACGTGTCGTCGCGATCCGATCGATCGCCGCCAGGGACACGGTGGGGTACGGCGCATCATGGCGCGCGGACCGGCGGTGTGTCATCGCCACCATCTCGGTCGGCTACGCCGACGGCTTTCCCCGCGCAGCCCCGGGTGGCGGGTTGGCTGCTGCCCGCGTGGTGGAGGTCGGGGGCAAGCTCGCCCCAGTGGCAGGGCGGGTGACGATGGACATGTGCATGGCTGTGGTCGAGCATGACGTTGCCATTGGTGACGTGGCCACCGTATTTGGTGGCCTGGTAACCCTCGACCAACAAGCTTCGGCGGCCGGCACCATCTCCTATGAACTGCTCACCCGGCTGGGGTCCAGGGTGTCTCGCCGCTATAAGAGGCCAACGTGAATCCACATTTCGCGTCGCTGGTTCTGGGCCTGGCCCAGCAAGCTGAGGCCGCCCTGAGCGGTCACTTGCCGCAGGGAGCCGAAGGTCTTGGGGATTCCCGTAAGGCTGCGCAGACTCTCATTGACACCTTGGGGATGCTCGCCGAGAAGACGACCGGCCGTCTGGATCCGGACGAAAAGCAGCTGCTCGAACAGGCGGTCACCTCACTTCGGTTCCGATACGTGCAAACGATGCCCAAGGCGTGATGCGGCGGGCGGCCATTATCGTGCTGGATGGGGTGGGCATCGGGTCCGCTCCCGACGCCCATCTCTATGGAGACGCCGGCAGCAACACGCTTGGCAATGTCGCCCGAGCGGTTGGGGGTCTGTCGATGCCCCGCTTCGAAGCCCTGGGTCTCGGCCGCTGTGCTGAAATCCTTGGGGTCGCGCCCGGGGTGTCACCGCGAGCCGCGCACGGCCTCTGTGAGCCGGCTAGTCCGGGAAAGGATAGCACCACCGGTCACTGGGAGCTCTGCGGGCTGATCCTCGAGACGCCCTTCCCGACCTACCCCCAAGGATTCCCCCAGAGCCTGATCGCTGAGTTCGCCACTCGCACCGGCCGTGGGGTCCTGGGGAACAAGCCCGCTTCAGGAACTGCGGTGTTGGAGGAGTATGGTGCCGAGCATTGCCGGAGCGGCGACTGGATCGTGTACACGTCGGCCGACAGCGTTTTTCAGGTTGCCGCGCACGACGGGACGGTGCCGCTCGAGGAGCTCTATGCGGCCTGTGCCGCGGCGAGGGAGCTGCTGACGGGCGAGCACGCCGTGTCCCGGGTGATCGCGCGACCCTTCACCGGTAAACCCGGCGCCTGGAAACGAACCGCAGACCGGCGCGATTTCAGCCTGGCCCCTCCGGGTCCTACGCTGCTGGACCGTCTGGCGGAACGACAGATCCCCCGCGTGGGGGTAGGCAAGGTGGACGATCTGTTCGCCCGTCGCGGGATCACCAGCGTGCACGCCGGAACCAACGCGGAGGCCTACGTCCTGATCGAGGGCGCGCTCCGAGCGATGCGGCGAGGACTGTTGCTTGCGAACGTGATCGAGTTCGATCAGAGCTGGGGTCATCGGAACGATGTGCCCGGATTTCATAGCGGCCTGCGGGAGCTCGATCGGGCGGTGCCTCGTCTGCTGGACGGGGTCCGAGAAGATGACCTAGTTATCTTTACCGCCGACCACGGCAACGATCCGACGACTCCGTCCACCGATCACTCTCGGGAAGTCGTGCCGCTGCTGGTGGTGGGACCCAAGGTACGGCCGGTCGATCTGGGCCGCCGTGGAACATTCGCCGATGTCGGCCAGACCGTGGCCGAGTTTCTCGGGGTACCCGCCCTCGCAGCGGGCACCTCATTCCTGTCCGAGGTTTGGCTTGACTGATCCGCTGATCTCCGCGGCGCGGAGCGCGCAGACTCGCGCGTATGCGCCGTACTCGAAATTCCGCGTCGGAGCGGCCCTCGAGGCCATGGATGGCGCCGTCTTCGCAGGCTGCAACGTGGAGAACGCGTCGTACGGTCTGACGATCTGTGCCGAACGCGCTGCGATCTGTGCGGCAGTGAGCGCGGGTGCGCACCGCTTCCGCCGGGCGGTCGTGGTCTCGGACGTAGACCCACCTGCAGCCCCATGCGGGGCATGCCGCCAAGTGCTGGCCGAATTCGGGCTGGATCTGCCGATCGAGGGGGTCGGATCCAAGCGGACCGTGACCTGGCGCCTGTCCGATCTCCTGCCGGCGGCTTTCGGGCCGGAGCAGTTGCGGTGAGGCGGAGATACTACGCGCTGCTGGCAGGCCTCGCATCCTTGGGCTGCCAGGAGAAGCTCACCGCTCCCGCCGATTGCCCCGCACTCTGCCCGGGGGGATCGTCCGAAGTGTTCGATGAGGTGATTAGTCCTATCATCGGCGCTGACAGTAGCTTCCGCGGTTACGTTCAACCCGCATCGGCGGCGGCCCTGTTGGTCTCCAATGGTCTGGGCGGCTTCGAGACCCGGGCGATCATGCGGTTCTCCCGGCGTAGTGATACGGTCACCGTCCGGGACACGGCCCGCACCTACACGATCGACTCGGTTGCGTTCGGTCTCAACCTCGTTGCCCGCGACACTACCCTCCCGGGTCTCAAGATCCTGCTCTACCGGCTCCCTATTTCGATCGATACGACGACGACCTATGCGGCCGTCGATCCCGCATTCGTTCCCGGGAACCTGATCCGAACGATCGACGTGCCGGACACGCTGAAACGTGGGGCGATCCGGACCGTCTTCTCGGGCGCGGGACTAGACAGCGTCCTGATTCCGCCGGCGGATACCGGGGTGCTGGCACTCGGCATTCGGATCGATTCGCCTGACACGACTGGGATTCGTCTGGGTTCGTCGGCCAACGGCACCGGGGGAGTGTTTTTCACCTATGCGACATTGAACGTCCCGGACACCGGCACCGCGAAGCTGAGGACGTTTAGCCTGGCGGTACCGTTCAACTCCTTCGTCACCCCGCCCCAGCCGGTGCCGGACACGACGTTGCTGGTGGTTGGAGGCGAGCCATCCTCCCGGGCGCTGCTTCGCTTTGAGCTTCCTCCGCACATCCGTGACTCGGCAACCATCGTCCGGGCCACGCTGGAGCTGACACCGGTCGCCCCGATCTCGGGATTACGGACCGATCCAGCTCGGCTCCAGGCGAGGGCGGTCACGGCCGACCTGGGGGCGAAATCGCCCGTGAGTGCGACGGCCGGCCGGTCGGGTCTCTTCCCACCACCCGCCGACACCATCGAGGCGGGGGCCACCACCGTGAATCTCGAGGCCGTGCGGCTGGTGGAGACCTGGCTCACCCCGACACCTCGACCCTCGGCCTTGATGCTGGCGTTCGCCCCGGATATCGAAGCGGCCAGTTTTTCCCGGCCGGTGTTCTACTCGACCAGGGCGGCGGATCCGGCGGTGCGACCCCGGCTCCACATCAGTTATCTCCGCGCATTTCCGTTCGAGAATCCCTGAGTGCGTTTCGCCCCTCTGCTCATTCTGCTCGCGCTCCTGCCCGGGGTGTCCGGCGCCCAATCGTCCCAGTTTGGCGTGCGCGGCCTCGGCTTTCCCGGACGTGGTCTGGGGGTACGCGCGGCGGGAAGCTCGGGTGCCTTCGGACTGTTTGACGCCGAGTCCAGCCTGAATCCCGCCGCACTGGGTGCCGTGCCGACGCTGACCAGCGTCTTTGTTGTGACCCAGAGCTTTCGCCACCCGGAAAACCCGGCCGGCACCGCCTCGGTGCGGGACACTCGCTTTCCCCTGCTTTCGGTCGCTGGACCGGTCCGGTTGGTCGCGGCATTCGGCATCAGCTTCTCGAACTACACCAGTCGCGATTTCACCGTGGTCACGGAAGACACCCTGGACCTTCGAGGCGTGCCCGTCGGTGTGATCGATTCATTCTCCTCCCGAGGCGGATTGAACGATTTGCGCCTGGCTGGTGCCTATCGCGTTCACGATCACTGGACCTTCGGCGGCGGCTTTCATGTCATCACCGGCTCCAATCGACTGCAATCCCGCCGGGTATTCAGCGATCCAAGCTTTCTCTCGAGCACGCAGAAATCCGAGATCTCCTACGCCGGTGTCGGGCTGTCCGCCGGTGTCATCCGCCAGTTCGGCAGCCGCTTCGGCATCGCCGCGCTTGTGCGAACCGATGGACATGTCAACGTGGACCTCGACTCCGCCCGGGTGGGCAGCGTCGATCTTCCCTACACCTTCGGTCTCGGCCTACGGCTCCAGCCGGCGGGACAGCTGGAGCTGGGAGTACAGACCATCGTGCGTACCTGGTCGGGCGCCAACAGCGATCTGCTGCAGCAGGGCGGGACCGGCGCCAAGAACACGTTCGAGGTGGCGGCGGGCGTGCAGTACACCTCCGATCCGAAGCGTCCGTATCGCCGCCCGCTTCGGCTCGGCGCGCGTTACGCGACACTGCCGTTCCCGCTGGTTCTCGGGGAACAGGGTCACGAGCTCGGAGTGTCTCTCGGCACCGGGATGCGGTTTGCGCAACAACGCGCCGGCATCGACCTCTCGCTGGAGTATCTCTGGCGCTCCGAAGGGGTCTACTCCGAGCGCGCGTTTCTCGTCTCCGTGGGTGTCTCCGTGAGACCTTGAGCTGTCCCGGTGCCCCGCTGCCCCGCTATACTTGCCCCATGCTGAAAAGCGTCTACATCGAAACCTACGGCTGCCAGATGAACGTGGCCGATTCCGAGCTCATGTTCGGCGTGCTCCTCCGGGATGGATACGTCCGGGCCACTGAACCGGCAGGGGCCGATGTGATGCTGGTGAACACCTGCGCGGTGCGGGATAATGCCGAGCAACGAGTGATCGGCCGGGTTGGTGAGCTGCAGCGGTATAAGCGGAGCGGGGGGATCCTCGGTGTGGTCGGCTGTATGGCCCAGCGCTTGGGCCCAGCACTCCTGGCTCGGGTTCCCCGGGTGGACCTGGTGGTCGGGCCGGATGCGTACCGGAACCTGCCGGAGCTCATCGGGCTGGCCCAAGGCGGACAGCGGGTGAGCGACACCGAATTCCGCTCTTGGGAGCACTACGAGGATGTTCCGGCAGTGCGGGAAAACGGACCAACCGCATTCGTGACGGTACAGCGCGGATGCGATTACCGTTGCACTTTCTGCATCGTTCCGCAGACCCGGGGACCGGAGCGCAGCCGGAAGCTGGACGATGTGGTGCGGGAGGTGGCCATGCTGGTGGAGCAGGGGACCACCCAGGTCACTCTGCTCGGGCAGACGGTCAACAGCTACCACGATGGCACGCACGATTTCGCCGACCTCCTGCGGGCTGTCGGCCGGATTGATGGGCTGCGGCGGCTTCGTTTCACCAGCCCGTATCCTACCGACTTCACGGCTCGTGTCATCGAAGCCATGGCCACTACGCCGGCGGTCTGCGAGCACGTGCATCTGCCGGTGCAGAGTGGCTCGAATGCGGTGCTCAAACGGATGCTGCGACGCTATTCCCGGGAGAGCTATCTCGAGGTCATGGCCGAGCTCCGCCGGGCAATCCCGGGCGTCACCTTCTCGACCGACATCATTGTTGGATTCCCCGGCGAAACCGACGCCCAGTTCGGAGAGACGCTCAGTCTGGCCACCGATGCCGATTTCGACGACGCCTACACCTTCAAGTATTCGGTGCGTGAGGGCACGCCCGCGGTTCGCCTCAGGGACCATGTCCCCGACGAGGTGGCGTCGGCCCGGCTGGATCGCCTCATCGATGTTGTTCGCGCCTGTACGCGCCGAAAGAATATCGGCCGGGTCGGCGAAGTCCACGAAGCTTTGGTGGAGCGTCCGGCCAAACGTGGAGCGCTCATGCTGGCGCGAACCCGCTCCAACCACCTCGTGCTTGTCGACCTGCCGCAAAGCAGCACCGGCGAGTATCACAAGGTCCGGCTCACCGGAACCACGGGCTCCACATTCACCGGCTCGGTGGTTACACCGGTGCTGGCGGTGCTGTGATCAGAAATCTGGTGGAGGATCACGTCATGGCCGCGTACGACACGCTGCGGCCGCACTTTCCCGCCTTCTGTGGCTGCGAGCTCTGCCGGGACGATGTCTTGACGTTTGCCCTCAACCGGGTGCCGCCGCGTTATGTCTCTCGTCGGGAGGGGGCGGTTGTCACCGAGGTGAGCCTGGAGAAGGAACAAAGCCGGGCCGCCATAGAAGTCATCGTTATGGAAGCGCTGCGCAAGATTTCGGTGGCTCCGCGCTGCAACCTTCGGGGAGGTACGCAGCCGGCATAAGGCGCGGGTGGTGAGGCTCCGGCCACCGATTCTGTTCACCATGGCATATGGGGCCGGTCTCGCGACCGGCCTTTTGCATTTTGGCGCCCCTCGTTGGGTAGTCGGGATCTCGCTCATGCTCGGGCTGTACCGGCGCCGGTCTCTCACGTCCGTGCTCTGCGCTGCCCTTGTTCTCGGAAGGCTGAGTGGAGAGGTCGCCTGGATTCAGGAGGAGCGGAGCTGCGCCGCGCGGCTGCCTGTCGGGCTGCTGCGGCTCTCGTTGCGCCTGCTCGAGCCCGCGAAGCCCGACGGTAGCCTGCTTGAGGTACAGCCGCTCGGGGCGAGCTGCACGGGCGCGGTCTCGGCCAGATGGCCGCAAGGCCGATCGAGTCAGGCTGGGCTCACCGTTGAGGTGCGCGCACGCTGGGTCGCGCGGCGCAGCCGGTCCGGCCGGCCAGGCGGCACGCTGGTCGTTGTGCAGGTCTACCGGGTCGCCGGGAAGCCCGCTCTCTCGGCTCGGCTTCGAACGGCGCTGAGCGGGGCAAGCCGCAGGCTCTATGGGACACGCGCACCGATGGTCGATGCGCTGATCCTGGGACGGCGGGGCGGTATGGACCGAGCGCTCCAGGATCGATTCGCCCAGTCGGGGTTGGTGCACCTGCTTTCGATCTCTGGATTCCACGTGGGCGTGATAACCGCGTGGATTTTCCTCCTTTGCCGCCTGGTCCGGGTGGGGCGAGTTCTGGCACTCGTACTCGCCGCCGCTACCAGTGTCGCATACGTCGTGTTTCTCGGGTGGCCGGCTCCGGCCGCCAGGGCTGCCGCCCTGGCGGTGCTGGTGGCTATCAGTCGCGGGCGGCAGCGACGGGTAGAGACGAATGCGCTTCTCTCCGCTACCTGCTTGTGCGTGCTCCTGCTCGACCCCTGGGCCGTACTCGATCTCGGCGCCTGGCTCTCCGCCTCTGCGCTTTGGGGCGCAACCACCTTCAGCCGCTGGACCGACCGTGCGCTCGGTACGGCGGTCTGGTGGCGGACGCTCGGGTCGTCAGTCGGCGCCACCCTCGCGACCGCTCCGATCACGGCAGCCGCTCTGGGGACCGTGGCCATTATCGGGATCCTACTCAACTTTATCGCCATACCACTGGCCGCCGTGGCGGTCCCGGGCGTGCTGGCGAGTCTGGCGATCCTCCCCCTCTGGCCCGGCCTGGCAAGTGCGCTCGCCGGCGGTGCAGGCTTGGCGCTTCACCTCCTGGAGCTGCTCGCGGCGGGCGGTGCGGCGGTTCCCGGGGGGCACGCCATCGAGGCCGCCGAGATCCGCTCTGCGCTCCCATGGCTGGCCGGCTTGGGTGTGAGCCTCTGGGCCATTGGCAAGCGGAACACCTTGGCCGAAGCCGTGCGGCGATGGAGCTGGGCCGGCGTTGTGACCCTCTGGGCCAGCTTGATGTGGGGAGGGGCCCCGCGATCGGCTAACGCGGGCTCCGGACTGACGTTACATTTTCTCGACGTGGGTCAGGGCGACGGGGCCCTGCTGCGGACGCCGGCCGGCCGATGGGTTCTAGTCGACGCCGGCCCGAGGAACGATCGGAGTGATGCCGGACGCCGTGTCGTGGTCCCGTTCCTGGTGAGCCACGGCGCACGGGAGCTTGCGGTAGCCATCGTCTCCCACGCACATGCCGACCATCTTGGCGGCGTTCCCAGCGTGCTCGACCGGTTTCATGCCGGGATGGTCATCGAGCCAGGCGATCAGGTTACCGACCCGCTGTACTATGAATTCCTCGACGAGCTGGCCGCCGAATCGATCGCCTGGCACCGCGGCCGCCGGGGTGAACGGTTCACGCTGGACAGCGTTCGCTTCACGTTTCTTCATCCCTACGAGTGGGCGCGCTGGGGCGAGGACCTGAACGAGGATTCGCTGGTGCTGCTGGTGGAGTACGGCGCCTTTCAGGCGCTCTTCGCCGGAGATGCCGGCTTCCCCGCAGAAGCGGAAATGCGGGGGCGGGCTCATGCGGTAGACCTACTGAAGGTTGGCCATCACGGCAGCCGGGGCAGCACGGGTGACGAATGGCTCGACTCGCTCCGGCCGAAGGTGGCGGTGATATCGGTGGGGCAGAACACCTATGGGCATCCCGCTGCAGCAACCCTGGGTCGCCTGCTGAGGCACCGAGTGAACGTGTGGCGCACCGATCGGGATGGGCTGGTGACCGTCACGACTGACGGGCAGCGAATGGTGGTGAAGGCTCGAGGGCGCTCGGCCACGTACGATGTTCGGGAGAGCAGCGTGAACGGTCAACGGTAATGGAGGTTTCTTGCAGACTTCAGTCACGACCATCGAACGCTTCATTCTCGACCAGGAGGACCGCTACCCCGAGGCCACGGGGGAACTTTCCAACTTGCTCTATGACATTGCGCTCGCGTCCAAGATCATCTCCGCGGCAATCCGCCGGGCCGGCCTGGTCAACATTCTTGGCGCCGCCGGCGGCATCAACGTCCAGGGTGAAGAGCAGCAAAAGCTCGACGTCTTTGCCAACGAAACCCTGAAGAACTGTCTGAAGCACACGGGACGGGTGTGCGCAATGGGTTCGGAAGAGGACGACGACATCATCCCGGTTCCTCCAGAATACCCCGTCGGCAAATACGCAGTCCTGTTCGATCCTCTGGACGGCTCATCCAACATCGACGTCAACTCGGCGGTCGGGACCATCTTCAGCATCTATCGCCGGGTGAGCATGCACGGCAGGGGCACCTCCGCCGACGTGCTGCAGCCGGGGTGCAAACAGGTGGCGGCCGGCTACATCATGTACGGCTCCAGCACGATGCTGGTCTACACCACCGGTCAGGGCGCACACGGCTTCACTCTCGACCCCACCATTGGCGAGTTCCTGCTCTCCCATCCCCGGATCATCACCCCACGGGTGGGCAAATACTACAGCGTGAACGAGAGCAACTTCGGACGCTGGGACAAGGGGATTCAGGCAGCGGTGAAGGGTCTGAAGGGCGACCCTCCCGGGGAGGTGACGCCGAAGAACAGCCGCTACATGGGTTCCCTCGTTGGCGATTTCCATCGCAATCTCGTTGCCGGCGGCATCTTCCTCTATCCAGCCGACAACAGGAACCCACGGGGGAAGCTCCGGCTGCTGTACGAGGCCAGCCCGATGGCGTTCATCGCTGAGCAGGCCGAAGGCTCCGCCACCGATGGGGTCGAGCGGATCCTTGACATCATGCCGGAATCGCTGCACCAGCGCACGCCGCTGGTGATCGGATCGCGGGAGGATGTCGGCTTCGTCGCCGATACGCTTCGCCGGGTCGCCGCTCGAGCCGGCGGCGCGGTCTCGCAGCCCGCCTTGTGAAGAAGGTCTACGGGCCGGAGGACTGGGGCGGCGATCCCGCCCGAGACCTCGGACCTCCCGGCGAGTTTCCCTTCACCCGCGGTCCCTACCCCAACATGTACACCGCGCGGCTCTGGACCATGCGCCAATATGCCGGCTTCGGGACTGCCCAGGATACCAACCGGCGCTTCCACCAGCTGCTGGAAGCCGGTCAGATGGGGCTCTCGACCGCCTTCGATCTGCCCACCCAGATGGGGTATGACTCCGATCACCCGATGGCAGAGGGAGAAGTCGGCCGCGTCGGGGTCGCCATCGACACGGTGGACGATTTGGCCGAGCTGTTCCGCGGGATTCCGCTGGACCGGGTATCCACCTCGATGACGATCAACGCGACGGCGGCGATCCTACTCGCGATGTACATCGTCGTTGGTGAGGAGCAGGATGTTCCCCGCGCCAAGCTCACCGGAACGGTGCAGAACGATGTGCTCAAGGAGTACATCGCGCGGGGGACCTACATCTATCCGGCCCAGCCATCTCTCAGGTTGGTAGCGGACATCTTCCGGTTTGTGACCGACGAATCGATGACCTTCAATCCGATCTCGATCAGCGGCTACCATATGCGAGAGGCGGGAGCGACCGCGGTGCAGGAAGTCGGGTTCACGCTCGCCAACGCCCTGGAGTACGTGCGGGTAGCGGTCGCAGCCGGTTTGGCCGTAGACAGTTTCGGGCCGCGGCTCTCCTTCTTCTTTGCGAGCCACAACGATCTGTTCGAGGAAACCGCCAAGTTCCGGGCGGCCCGCCGGCTCTGGGCCCGCCTGGTGCGGGATCGGTTCGGGGCTGGAGACAGCACGGCCCGAATGCGGTTTCACACCCAGACCGGGGGGGTAACGCTGCAGGCGCAGCAGCCGATGAACAACGTGATCCGGGTAACCCTGCAGGCCCTCGCCGCGGTGCTCGGTGGGACGCAGTCGCTCCACACCAATGGTTACGACGAGGCGTTGGCGCTGCCCACGACGGAGTCGGCCACGCTCGCCCTGCGCACCCAACAGGTGTTGGCATACGAGTCGGGCGTGCCCCAGGTGGTGGACCCGCTCGCGGGCAGCTACTACGTCGAGTCACTCACCGATCAGATCGAGTCGGGTGCTCGCGGGCTGATTGCCGAGGTGGATGCGCTCGGCGGCGCCGCGCGGGCCATCGAGCGCGGGTTTTTTCAGGAAGCCATCGCGCGTAGCGCCTACCAGCTGCAGAGGGCGCAGGAATCGGGTGAGCGAGTCGTGGTCGGGGTGAATCGGTTCACCGATGATTCACCGCCCGTCGCTATCGCCGCACCCGACTTCTCGGCGCTCGAATCCCAGCAACAGGCGAGGCTGACCGAGACCAGGCGGCGGCGTGATTCCACGGCGGTGAAGGCGGCTCTGGCTGACATCAGAGCCGCCGCAGCCGGTACCAGTCAGCTCATGCCGCCAATCATCACTGCCGTCCGGGCACGGACCAGCCTGGGCGAGATCAGCGACGCATTGCGTGACGTGTGGGGCACCTATCGCCCGGCCTGACTCCGTTCGAGGTTTTTCCCCACGATCTTTGCTTGAACCGGCTGCCGTGGCGCGCTAACTTTCGTAGCTGATTTCATTTACTTCTAACGAGCCGCCATGCCGACCTATGAATACCGGTGCCCCGACGGGCACGTCTTCGAGAAATTTCAGAAGATGGCCGAGAAACCGCGCGCCAAGTGTCCGGTGTGCGGCAAGCCCGCCATGCGGATGATTTCTGGTGGGGCCGGTCTGGTGTTCAAGGGAACTGGCTTCTACATCACCGACTACGGCAAGGACGGCAAGGGACCGCGGAAGGCCGAAAGCGAAGGCGCGGCGACCGAGTCCAAGCCTGCGTCGGACACCAAAGCCGAGAGCGCCAAGCCCGAAACCAAGCCGTCGTCGAAGCCGGACGCAGCTCCCGCCAAGCCTGCCCCCCGCCACGGCAAAGGGAAGGCCGCCTCCGAGTGAACGATCGCCTGCGGACCGAGCTGTCGAGGGTGGCCTCGCGGTTCGGTGCCGATGGACTCGAATTCGTCCTGGAGCGGCCCCGTGACGCTGGGCATGGCGACCTCGCCACCAATCTCGCCATGGTCCTCGCGCGCCGAGACCGGGCCAACCCCCGCAAGACAGCCGAGCGCGTGCTTCAGGAGCTTGAGCTTCCCACGGGTCTCGTGGCCAAAACCGAGATCGCGGGGCCGGGATTCATCAACTTCTGGCTGGCGGATTCGCAGCTGGCCGACGCTCATCAACGCATCCTCGAGCAAGGCGCCGACTACGGACGATCGACCTGGGGCGCGGACCTCAGGGTCAATGTCGAGTTCGTGTCCGCCAATCCGACCGGCCCGCTCCACGTGGGGCACGGTCGCGGCGCCGCCCTGGGTGACGCCATCGCATCACTCCTCCAGTGGGCGGGGCACTCCGTCACTCGGGAGTTCTATGTCAACGACGCCGGCGTGCAGATTGACAAGCTGGCCCGGAGCCTCTGGGCGAGGGTGCGCGAGGTCGCGGGCTACAAGGACGCAGCGATCCCCGAGGGCGGCTATCACGGTGAGTACCTGCTGGAGAATGCGCGACAGGTGCTCGCGGCCGAAGGTCACGCGTTCGCTGACCTTCCGGAAGCGGAGGGCATTCGACGCGCTCGGCTATTGGCACTACGGATTCAGCGGGAGGAGCAGGATCGCGATCTCGAGCTGTTCGGGGTCAGGTTCGACGTCACCGCCTCCGAACAGGCTTCCTACGACAGCGGCAGGGTCGATCGCGCCATCGCCCTGCTGGCCGCGCGTGGGCTCACCTACGAATCGGAGGGGGCGCTTTGGCTCCGCACCACCAGCTTCGGGGACGACAAGGACCGCGTGCTGCGCAAGAGCGACGGGAGCCTGACGTATCTCGGTCCCGACATCGCCTATCATATGGACAAGCACGACCGGGGATTTGACCGGGTCGTGGACGTGTGGGGAGCCGACCACCATGGCTATATCCCCCGGATGCGGGCGGCGCTCGCAGCGCTGGGATACTCGCCGGAGTTCTTCGATGTGGCCCTGGTCCAACTGGTGAAGGTGACCCGAGGCGGCGAAGAGGTGAAGATGTCGAAGCGGTCGGGCGAGTTCGTCACTCTGCGCGATCTCTTCGAGGAAGTGGGCGTGGA
>JBBQXQ010000040.1:0-24799 GCA_038209515.1 Gemmatimonadales bacterium | reverse complement strand
TGACCGTGGTGGAGGTGAGGAGGGCTGGGCCGTCGCGTTGAGCATGGCCTTGAGCAGCGGCGAGCCGTGCTGCTCCCAGAAGACGCCCGCCGCGGCCCTGTCCTGCTCAGTGATTTCGGCCTCGTCAGCGTCGAGCGCCCGTGCTAATTCGCGGCGGGGCACGCTGCGCCCTCTAACGCCTGCGGAAAAAGAATCCGCCGCCGCCGAGAAGCAGCACCACGACGACGATGATGAGCAGAGTGGTTGAGTCCATTCTTCTCTCCTTAACTGGCCTTCGGGAAGGGTTGCCACGGGTTAGGGCCTCCGTCCGACCCATGCTATCGCTACAAGCAAGTCTCCGCTAGCCGCCTCCCCCGCCTCCGGCACTCGATGACTCTTTGCCGCCGGCTCAGCCTTAGCGTCAAGCATGGCGTTCATTAGCGGGGTGCCGAAGCGGGCACAGAACTCCCGGGCCGCCTCGATGTCCGCCGGCGTAATCTCCGCCTTGTCCTGCTCGGTGATCTCGGCCCTATCCATCGGGGGTGAGAATCTCCACGTCACTGGGGAGATAGTCGGGCTCATATTCGGCAGCGGCAGCGTCCCAGGGTAGCATTCGCTCAATCTGCACGGACTCGGGCGGCACTATCAGTTCGCCTTCACCCCTTTCCGACAGTAGGGCGAGCACCTGATCGCGGGCGACAAGACCCTCTAGAACCATCGGACTACCTTGCGCCAGTACCCCATACAGTACTCGCACGCGCTGATTATCTGCGTGCCAGCGTGCGAACCATACGGCTCGGCCCGCGTCGGTGGTCCAGCTCCAACCTGCGTCCGCACCTGCCCGTGCTGTCCCTCGCCATACGCGTATTGGGTCAGGTAGTGCCGCCAGCGCTGCCCGCTCCTCCGGCAACATCACATGCTCTCGGCCGGGGCGCTTCAACCACAGTTCCGCCCATATATCGGAATGCAACCCTGGTGCATCGTCCCCGGTCCAAGTGCCGCGCAGGCACCGCCAATAAACGGCATCATCCCGAATCCGCGCCGCGACTTGATGAAAGGCCGCGAGACGTTCATGGGAGCCGAAGTAGCTTAGGTATCGCTCGTAATCGCCTTTCCGGAGTGCCCAACCACGTACGGTCACGAAGCGGCGGCGAGCTACAGCTGGAGAGAGCGCGTTGTCTATGCGCCTACGGATCTGGAGAGCCTTTAACCCATCTAATACTTGCCGGAGGTAAGCCCGCCGTAGCCATCCTGCATCAATGCGAGGTTCGCCAGCGCTCATCCCCGCCCCCGCTTCTCCCGCGCGATCGCTATTGCGGCACCACGGCAGGAAACCACCGGTACCCAGTAGACCGGGGCATCTTGGCCGGCGTCGGTCGAGTCAGCAAAGGCCTCGACGTTCACGCCAGGCGCAAGGTCGACTCTAAGTAACACGTCCACAAACAGACGGCCTTCCTTCGTCCACTGGTCTGGATCGGCCGATAGAAGTACCCCGCACCGCTCATGCGAGTCGAGTTGCGTCTCATCTGCCTCTGAAAATCCATGCTTCACGATGCGCACGGCTCGGGGGCTGTCTGCCCCATGGTACAGCGCACTCACCCCCGCTTCCCCTTCCCGATCAGCTCCCCCGGGGCGCACCCGAGTTCCCGGGCGAGGGCCTCGAGTGTGTCCAGGTCCACCCGCCGAGCCCTGTTCGTGTGGATCCCGTGCACCGTGGTATAGCTCAACCCGGTGCGCTGCGACAGGCGTAACAGGCTGGGCCGCTTCCCTACTGGCATCTCCTCGAGTAGCTCATGCAATCGGAACCGTGCCACCGTTCGCCCCTCCCGGCAAGCTGGGTTGACTCCAATATAGCCTATATACAACATCTTGACTAGTTAGACGGGATGTTGTATAATTCACCTACCAAAGAACGGCGCCGCATCGGGGGTTAATCTCTTGGCAGAGTCCCGACACGGCGCGCCCAGATCACCCGAGGGCGACCCGTCTGCAATATCGGGACGGGCGCCCGGAAAGGCCACCCCAAATGTCTACGCGCCCCAGCCTCAGCGCCGCCCGGCTTCGTCGCCAGCTCGCGGCCAAGCCAGGGTTCACCCGCCTTCCGGTGTGCCCGCACTGCCTGAAGGAGATCCCGCTCCTCGAGTATGCCAAGCACACCAGCGAGTGCCAAGCTAAGCCACCAGAGCCCCCGCCGGCCGCGCAGCAGGCGGTTAACGGGGCGAACGGCGCCCCGCCCACAACGAAGGGCTTGGTGTACGCCTTGTTTGATCCCAAGGCCATTGCCCGCCTCGAGCGCGCTGGCACCCAGATCGCCCGCCTGCGGCAGCAGCTCCGCCAGGAGCATGAGACCACTACCTCGACCGTTCGAGTCCAGCGCTGCCGGGAGATCGCCCGCCAGGAATGCCGTCAGATGGCGCTCGTGCTGGAGCAGCTCCGCCAGCGGTTCCGGGTGCAGGGATCCGGGACGGTGTTCATCCCCGGGATCCACCCGCTGGCTGTGGACGATCATCTCCGCGAAGCCGCGAACGAGCTGGTCCGGATGAGCGATCCGGCGGTGTGGCGGCAAGCATGAGTGCATCACCAATGGTAGGCACGCACTAATGGGGGAGCCGTCGAGGCGGGCGGCGGTCACTAAGGCGAACCAATAGCAGCCCGGACGGTGGGTGACACCAGTAGTCCGTCAGGATTCGCCCCTCTCCCAATCTGGCGAAGAAAACCCCGACGCCGGGAAACACCTGAGCCTTGCGAGCGAGCGCCCGCAGGGCGAGACAACCCCGCAACAGCAACGCGAAAAGGAGCAAACCCACATGACGACGAAGCCAGCCAGCCAACCCCGCCCCGACATCCTAGCCCGGCTGCGGGACATCTACGAGCAACCCGATACTGCTGAGGAGATCACGAAGCGGGGAGAGGCCGCGGCGGAGCTCGCACGGCTCGCGGCGACGATAGACACAAACCAAAGCGCCGAGGCCGCCGGTGCCCGGGCGCTTCTCCTGGAGCTGGACCCCATGAAGTCCGATCACATCGCCCTCGCGATCGGCGCGCACAGGTTGCTGGTCCTCGCCACGGTGAGCGCCATCGAGGAGAATGGCCAGCCCGACGACGCGGTCACTCCTGTGCTGCTGACCAAGCTCTGCTTGTATCTCGACGCGGAAGGCTGGAACATTGGGAACCACGGTGTGTTCCACGGACCCTTGAATCCCCGCGAAGCCGCAAGCCGTTTGCTCGGAGCCAACTAATGACGAACCCTTCTGCTCTCGTCCTCACCCTGACGGCCCCTATCGCGGCGCTCGACGCCAAGGCGGGGGACTGTGTACTGATCCGTCCTGGTCACCTCCACCCGGTTCTATTGCAGCGGGACTTGCCTGACGCCGGCGCCGCGGTGATCGCGGCACTGAATGAGTTTGAGGTGCTCTCGGCGCATGCCCCCGCTGTGGCGCTCGAGATGCTCCGGGCGCTGGCAGGTGTCCCCGCCGCCCCGGTCCTCGCTCTCGTGCCAGCGGAGCCGCACGCCCACGAGATCGGTCTGAGGCGGCGGGGCAGCCGCGCCCGTGCCGGTCTGATCCGGCGCAGCTATTAACCAACAACGCGAAAAAAGGAGGCAACGATGTTCGGACAATTCTATCAGCGACGCGATGATGAGGTGGCGGGCCGGAACGGTGAGCTAGCCAAGAGCCCGGGCACGTACGCATGTGAGCTGCTCGCCGATCTGCTAAACCGGGCTGAAGGGCTCGAAATTGCGTTTACCCGGTGTTACGAGACGGCCGACGATCCGGCGGAGTGCAGAGCGGCAGCCCAGGAGCTGGTGCGCGTAGCCGGTCTATTTCTCGAGGATGCGCAGGAGGCCAAGACTCGCGGCTTGCGGGCACGCTGCTTCTGCCGCAATAGCACTGGGTCTCTTGACGGCGTCAACATCGCCGAAAACGACAAACTGGAGGACTTGGGCGGGGAGCTGGTGAGCGCCGAACGGGCGGGCAACTGGGAATAGAGGTTGGCCCGGGAGGCGCGGAAGGCCCGAGGGAAATAGGGGGACCGCCCAGAGACCTATTGCGCAGCCTGTGTTTGTATTAGATTGGCTGGTGTAGGCTAACTGATCGTCACCGGCGACACACGCCCGCTCTCCCTCTCTGGGAGGACGGGCGTTTTGTCATTCACCACCTGTCCCATCAGGCCCTTTCGGGGGAGGATTTCATGGCAGTGAGAGAGCGCAGCGCCCTGAAGCCGCTAACGGCAGTGTGCGCCAGTTGCCAAGTGGATTATTACAAAACTCGCAATTTACTGATCCGGGGTGAGGTGCGCGGGCTTCAGATCGACGGCAGATGGTTCGCGGATGAAGGCGACTTGCGCCGATGGAAGGCCGCACGCCCGGAACCGGTGTCAGCCGAGTGAACGCCGTGACTGTGCTCAAGCAGTCCGGACGATCAGGTCCGTAGTGCTCCCGGCTAATGGCGGTCCTGCTTTCGTGGAGGTGGAGGCCCTCAGGAGACCGATCAGCAGCGTGAGTGCGGCCGATTACGCCCCGACCGGACAGCCACCCCACATCCCGCTCCACCTGGTGGAAATATTTAGTGAAGAGGTGACGCGGATCGCGAAGCGCACCGGCGAGGCGGCGCTTGTCGCCCCGACTGGGAGAGGGCACCAGGCGTGAAGAACCCCAGCGAGAAGCTCCGTGCCTACCACCGAATGCGCGCCCCCGCAAATGGCGCGGAAACCGTGGCCGCGGCCGAGCTACTTGAGTTCGACGCAGAGGAGATCGCACGCGTCAGGAAAGCGGTGGGGATGTCGGATACCGGCTCGGACGAGGAGTGGGAGCTAGACCCGGCCCTGGTCGACATCGAACAGACCAGAGGACAGGACAAAGCTGATTCCTCCCTCCTGGTCGTCCGCTGCGCGAAGGACATTGCGCCGCGGACGATTCAGTGGCTGTGGCGGCGGCGACTCCCCCGCGCCCGATACGTCGAGCTCGTGGGCTTTCCCGGCATCGGCAAGACGGCGGTCGTAATGGACATGATCGCCCGGCTGACCACCGACGGTCGCTGGCCCGATGCGAGCGCGGGTCCGTCCACCGATGTGGTGATTGCGGCGGCTGAGGACGAGGCCGAGGACGTGCTTGTGCCCCGGCTGATTGCGGCCGGCGCCGACCTGGCCCGCGTGCATTTCGTGGACGGGATCCAGCGTATCGCGCACCAGCCGCTCGAGGAACTGGACCTCTCCAAGGCCATCGACTTCGCCGCGCTGGTGCGGCTGACCACGAAGATGGCGGCGGGGTTCATTTACATCGACGCGCTCGATGACGTGTTGGGCGAGAAACACGACGGTAAGGGGAACGCTGAGACCCGTCGTGCGCTGGCTCCGGTCCGCCGCCTGGCCCGGGAAACGGGGGCGGCGGTCTTGGGGCTCCGGCACCCAACGAAGCGCGTGGCCTTGGGGCCGGCGCTTAATAACGGCAACGGGTCGATCGCATATGGCGCGGTGGCCCGTGGTTCCCTCCTGGTCACGCTCGATCCCGACGACCCGGAGCGTCGCCTCCTGCTCGCCACTAAGTCCAACATTTCACGGCTGGCCGACACCCTGGCATTCCGGCTCGAAACTCAGCGCGATGACGACGAGCCGCCCAAGATCGTGTGGGACGCCGGCACCGATCCTCGCACGGCCGACGACGTGCTGGCCGATCTGCGGACCCGGGAGCAGGAGAACCCGAATGATGCGGAGCGAGACCAATCCAAGGCCGAGCAGGCGGCGGGATTCCTGCGCGAGTGGCTCACCGGTGGAAACGGGACCCTGGCGTGGTTGGCCGTGACGGATCTGGAGCGGCTGGCCCGGCAGCGAGGCGTGGCCCCCAAGACGCTCCGATCCGCGAAGGAGACCCTCGAGCTTCAGTACCAGCGCGACGGCTTCGGTCCCGGGAGCCGGATGCTGTGCGCGCTGCCCGAAGCCGCCCCATACACGCCCACACCGCGGCATGTGGACGAGTATGGAGGTGAGAAGTCGCCGCCGATGGTCCAACCCCTTGATGGCGAAAGGCCTGGCACACCCAACCATACTCGCCCACTCCATACTCGCCCCTCAGAAAAGTCGGGCCTTGGGTCAAGTATGCAGGACGAAGCTATCGAACTCGGCGATGCTTGGGAGTCACCACTGCGGGAACCCGCCGCATGAAGGAAAAAAGCGTGCCGCGCTGCGCCGTGCCATGCGGCGTACCTCCCCGGGAGCATCCCTCATGCTGTGCGTGCACGCCCCGGAGGCCAAGCAGGTACCGGAGGGCCGTACCGAAGGCTGAAAGCGGAGGCCGCTTTGGCGCAGTTCGTTGGGCGGTGCGGTTCTCCAACCCCTATGACATGAGGAGTGACTCGCAATGAACCGAGAACCGATGATAGCTGGCACCCCCCTGCCGCAGCCCAGGGATCCCGTACCACCGCCCGACAGTGCTGTCGTCGTCGACGATCTCAGGCTGAAGCTGTATCGAGGCGACTTTTCGTCTGAGGAATCCGCGAGGCTCGCAAAGGCGCACAGTGGACGCATTCAGTGGGATGAAAAGAGGGGGGAGCTGGTCACCGAACTCCTCAGCGGGCATACGGTGCGTGGGCCAGAAGGTGTTGCGGGCCTCGCCCATGAGCTGGTTCAGGAGCACAAGCGTCTCCTACGCGGGCCGCCTCCGGCCGGGTTGCTCCGCGCCGAGCTGCAGAACCTCGGCATCCCCGACGAAGTGATCGCCGCGAATGAGGACCGAGTGCGGCGGGTACTCGACCGGGAGCCAGAAGCCGGCGACGTCCTCTATCGACCAATCGGAGGCGGGGGCGCCAGATATGGCCAGGCCGCGGAGATGGTCAAGATGGCCACCCTCGAAATCGCGAGCCGTTACGCCGAGCAGAGGCGAAGTGAGCCAGACCCAGTAGTCCTGGCAGAGGTCCGCGCCCGCTTTGGTGACTCCATCTAATCACCCCCTCTGAGGCTCAACACATGGCGAACAACGATCAGGATCAATCACTAAACCCAGGCGACCAGGCACTCCTGGCCGTCGCCGTGGAGCGCCTCCTCCGCTCGGGTGGGCAGGCGGCCGCGATCCTTGCCGCAGTGGAGCGCCTCCTCCAAAGCAGAGGACCAGCGGCAAAGCTGAACGTCCAGATGCGTCAGCGCCACCACTTCGCGATCTAGGTAAGAGATGCCGAACAATGATCAGAATGAGCCACACCACTGCGGAAGAGACGTCTAACACGGTGGACGCACCTTGACCGCGGTTGCTCCCAAACGGGCGAGACGCCGGATAGCCAAGCCCGGTCCCACGTGCGGCGTCTGCACGCACGCGAAGCGCTCCGAGATCGAGCGCCGGATCGTGGCAGGGGAATCCGCGCCCCGAATCGCCGCGAATTACCGCGAGATCAGTGACGATGCAATCCGCCGGCATGCCGAGAAACACTTACCGGCCCTCCTCCTCAAAGCTGCGGAAGCGAAGGAGGCAATGAGCGCGGACCGTGCAATCGACCAGCTGGAGCGCTGCCTGGAGCGCGTCAACCTGCTCTTCGATGCGTGCGACCGGTGGCTCCGAGATCCAGACGACTCGAGCCGGTACGAGATCGGCCCCCGAGCCGAAGATGTGAAGGTGACCTACGTCGAGCAGAAGGGCGACGAGAAGCCGGTCCGCCGGAAGAGGCGGCTCTCTGAGTTATTGGAGAAGGTGGCGGGGGTGGCGCCGGACGTCCGCCTGGTGGAAACAAGGCATGCTGATCCCCGCGAGCTGGTCCTCGCCGCGGCGAAGCGGCTGGATGGTCACTCGGAGCTCCTGGCTCGTCTGCTGGGGCAGCTCAAGGACTCGCCCAGTCTAAACGTAAACGTCATTCTGTCGCCTCAATGGGTTGGGCTCCGAACTGTGCTTCTCCATGCCTTGGATCCGTATCCCGTGGCGCGCCTCGCGGTGGCGAGAGCAATCGAGGAGTATGCTGCTCGCAACTGACTTCCTGCTTGCCTTGGATCCAGTGCAGCTCGCCCGGCGCACCGGCCTTGTGCCAGACCCTTGGCAGGCCGACGTGCTCCGGTCCTCGGCGGACCAGGTGCTTCTTCTCGCAGCTCGGCAGTCAGGAAAATCCACGATCAGCGGACTTCTCGCCGTGGATGAGGCGATCCACCGTCCGCCGGCGCTCGTGCTCCTGCTCGCCCCGGCGCTCCGGCAATCGCAGGAGTTGTTTAAAAAAGTGCTGGACGCCCTGCGCGCCTTGGGTGATCTCGCGCCACCGATCGTGGCGGAGAGCGCGCTTCGCCTCGAGCTGGCGAACGGGAGCCGCATTATCTCCCTGCCCGGGGCAAAGGACGCCACAATCCGCGGCTATTCCAAGGTGGCCCTCCTCGTCGTGGATGAGGCCGCCCGGGTGTCGGACCAGCTTTATCAGTCCATCAGACCGATGTTATCGGTGAGCGGGGGTCGGCTCGTTCTCTTGAGCACGCCCTTCGGGAAACGCGGCTTTTTCTTTCACGAGTACACCGAAGGCGGATGTGACTGGTACCGCGTTCGAGTCCCCGCCTCTGAGGTGCCTCGCATCGATCCGGCCTGGCTCGACGCCGAGCGCAACAAGATCGGTGATTGGTGGTTCATGCAGGAATACGGGGTGGAATTTGTTGAGACCGACGACCAGGTCTTCGGCTACGATCTGGTGTCGCGGGCGGTATCCAGCGACATCGTGCCCCTGTTTCCGAAGGGACGGGTCGCCGCATGAGGTTCTTTGTCGGCGTCGATCTTGGCCAAGCTCAGGACCCGACCGCGATTGCGATCCTCGAGCGTCGGACGGAAGCTCCGTTGTCTGAATTTCATTGTCGGCACCTCGAACGGCTGAGGCTTGGGACGTCGTACCCCGCCATTGCTGATCACGTGAGGGAATTACTGGAAGCACCTGCGCTGAAGGGGCAGACAGAGCTCGTGGTGGATGCGACAGGCGTGGGTCGCCCGGTGGTCGACATGTTGCGGCAGCGGGAGCTTGATCCCACAGCCATCACGATTACTGGTGGCGATGCGGTCACGTACGATGCCGGCTGGCGAGTGCCCAAGCGTGACCTGGTCGGGTCGGTTCAGGTGCTACTGCAGACGGACCGGCTCAAGATTGCTGCCGAGCTGCCGGACCAGCCCATGCTGATACGCGAGCTCCTGGCGTTCCGCGTCAAGATCGATCCGCTGACCGCGCATGACAGCTATGGGGCGAGAGTGCGGGAAGGCGCGCATGACGACCTGGTGCTGGCGGTGGCGATTGCCGCATGGTACGGCCAGCGGTGGCAGCCCACCTTTGAGTATCCGTCGTCCTATTCGTATGAATCTTCGTCCTGGTCTGGCTGAGAGACAGTGGCAACGGGCGTGACTGCGCTCCCCGACCTGTTCCGCTGGCTGGAAGCTGAGGCCGCGCACCTTGAGGCGTTCGGCGCCGTGGCCCTGGGCCCCGCAGCGGTGGGGGAGTCACGGTGATGCAGCCTGACGTGCGCCTCGAGCCCGCCGCTGAGTCTAGGCCATTGACAGCCGAGCCCTTAGTGTCGCAACGTGAGGCCGCAGTATTTCTGGACGTCTCACAGAGCTATCTCCGGGCGAGCTCTTGCCCAAAAGTCTTACTCCCCGGGAACGGGACCAAAGCCCGCCCGCTGGTTCGCTATCGCATCAGCGAGGTCGCGCAGTGGTCCGAGCAGTGGGCCCAGCGAGCGACGGTTCCTCAACGGAGGCCCCCGTATGGTCTACAGGCGGCGGGATAAGAAGAGCGGGAAGCTCCGGCCGGGTTGGACCTTCATGGCCCGGACGCAGACGGGTTGGAAGCAGATGGGCACCCACACCGATAACAGGACGCTCGGTGCCAAGCTAGCCGGGATGTGGGAGACGCTCGCCAAGGAACACCGCGCCTGGGATATCCTAGGCCGAGTGATGGCCGGCCAGCTCGAGATCGGGGTTCTTTATGACCTTTGGCTCGCCTCTCGGTACGATGTTCACGCTGTGCGGCGCCAGCTCAATGACGTGAACCTCGAGCCCCTAGTCGCCGAATGGCACGCCGTCCACGCCCGAAGCGGGCTCAAGGCCGACAGCGCAGCCCACGCGCTCGCTCACGTTCGGGTGCTCATCCAGGCCGGCGCGCTGCGTCTGGCCTCGACCGTCACGGTGGAATGGCTCACTGAGCGACTGTTCGCCTACCCAGGGAAGCCGAACACCCTCAGGAAGGTCCACAGCTCGTGGACTCAGTTCTTTGCCTACTGCACCGACGTGAAGGCGCTCTACCCCGCCAATCCAATGGCGAAGGTCACGCGGCCTTCGGTGCAAGCTTCACCTATCCGGTTCTATGAGCTAGACGTGGTGGAGCGGATAATCGCCTACCAGCCCACTGCAGAACGGCGGGCGCTCTTCTCGCTGATCTATGGCACCGGGATCGAGGTGTCGGTGGCCCTGGCGCTCACCAGGTCCGACATCTGGGAAGCCACAAAAGAGATCCGTGCGGCCGGAACCAAGGCCCACAGCCGGGACCGAGTCTGCCGGGTCGCTGAGTGGGCCTGGGACACGGTATGGCAGCACTCCCGGGCCGTCTTCCCGGGAGCGTCCCTCTGGCCCGCGGCGTGGAGTCGATGGACGGTGAGCGACTGGCACAGGGAGACGGTCGGATACGACGAGGAGAGTAAGGCGGGTCTGAATCTGCCCCAACGGTTTCCGCTCCACTGTGCCCGGGATCATTGGGCGGTCCGGGCGGCTCGGGCCGGGACGCCGGTCGCGGTGATCCAGGCGCAGCTCGGGCACGGCTCGCCGATCCTCACCCTGACTAAGTACGGCCGGTTCCTGCCCAGTGCCAGTGATCGGGCCAGGTGGGAGGAAGAGGCGACGAAATACGAGCAGGCCCGCAGGGAGGCTCGGTGAAGATACAGGAAAGGGCAGGATCTGAAACGGTGGCAGCGTCAAACAAGGGGTCCGAAGCTGGCGATCACGCCCTCGGCCAGCTCGGTGAGCTGATGGAGCGTTGGGACAACCGGCTGACCTTGAAAGGGCTGGCCCCGGCCGAACGTTACGTCAATGGTGATCTCAGGGTCTTGGTTGATCTCGACGTCACCGCCGGCGGGGAAGCTGAGCACCTTCATGCCATCTTTTACCGGAGTGAATTTGACGGCCGAGATGGTGACACCGCGCCCTTCCAGGCCAAGCCGTTGGAAGCCAGCAGTCTCGCCAACGGTAACGAGGCTGTCGTGCTTGTCTGTAACGTCGAGGTCATGGACGGCGCGCAGCGCTTCGTTCCCTCCCTTGTACGGCTTCAGCGAGCGCACTTTCTCAACGACCTGTGGGCTGGCTCGGTCTATGTGTCCTTGTGCGATGGCCTCCTCAAGGCGGTCGACACTGACCGCGAAGGGGAATTGAACGCGCTTGGTGTCGCCGCCGTTGCGTCGGACGAGTTCGACGGCCATGTGGTCGAGGGCGCTCCGGAGGTTGTGCACGGCCTCGCCAAGAATGATGCGCCATACGTCGGGAATTTTCTCCCGAATCTTAACCACGCCATAATACTTTCCAGGAATCTTCGGGTCTGCCTCAGCGATCAGTCGGTACGGGCGTCGTTTGACGAAACCTGCGATCTGCGCGTTCAGGTCCGAGATGTGATGCTTGGCCCGTTGAATCTTTAGATACGACGAGGGAAAGGGCGTGTCCGTCATCAGATCCGCGCGGCTACTGGCGCACACCTAGGCATGAGTCTGACAGGGCTTAGTGCCAGGGACAGTGCCAGAGGTGAGAACCAACGTGAGGGATGTGGCCTAAATGCTTATCCGACAAGTAGCAGGGGCGGGACTCGAACCCGCGACCCCGGCATTATGAGTGCCGTGCTCTAACCAGCTGAGCTACCCTGCCGTGTTTTCGATAAATGCCGTAAGCGGGAACTGCCGAAAAGAAAGCTAAACTCACCCATGCTTTTCAGTTACCGTCCTCGCTCTTCTCTCCCGGGACCAACCGGTACAGGAACTCCCCCTTCTTCAACATCCCGAACTTCTCCCGCGCGACCCGCTCCTGCATGCGGGGATTGTGCTCGATGGCCCATGCCACCCGGGAAAGCGAGTCTACCATTCGGTGAAGCCGCTCCACGTTAGAACCCTCGTCCGCCTCTTCCCGGCGGAGTTGGAGCAGATCCAGAGTCCCATACTCCCCGCCCTGGAGTGCGAAGTAGAGCGCAAAGACGAGGCCCGCGATGGCAGCCCACCGCGCCGGGGTCACAGCGGGTAGATATCCCGGCCAGGGTAGTGAGCGAGATCTCCCAGCTCCTCGGCGATCCGCAGCAGCTGGTTGTACTTGGCCGTGCGGTCGGTTCGGCTGGCACTGCCCGTCTTGATCTGTCCGGCGCCGGTCGCAACCGCGAGATCGGCGATGAACGTGTCCTCGGTCTCGCCGGAGCGATGCGAGATCACCACGCCGTAGGCACTGCCCTTGGCGAGCTCGATGCACTGGAGCGTCTCAGTCAGCGTGCCGATCTGATTCACCTTCACCAGCACGGCATTGGCGACGCCCTCCTCGATGCCGCGGCCGAGCCGATCCACGTTGGTGACGAAGAGATCATCCCCGACGAGCTGTACCCGCTCGTGCAGCCGCTCGGTCAGCAGCGCCCAGCCGGTCCAGTCGTTCTCTGCCAGCCCATCCTCGATCGACACGATGGGGTAGCGATCCACCCATCCGGCATAGAGGTCGACCATGGCCTCCGCCGACCGGCGGCTCCCGTCTCCCTTCTTGAAGACGTACTCGCCATCCTGGTAGAGCTCTGACGCCGCGACATCCAGCGCAATGGCCACGTCCTGGCCCGGCTCGTACCCCGCAGCCTTGATCGCCTGCATGACCACGTCGAGCGCCGCCTCGTTGGACGGCAACATCGGCGCGAACCCGCCTTCGTCGCCCACCGCGGTCGAGAGGCCCATCTTGGTCAGCACCTTCTTCAGCGCATGGAAAACCTCAACCCCCATGCGCAGCCCCTCGGAAAAAGTGTCGGCCCCGATGGGAACGACCATGAACTCCTGGGCGTCGACGTTGTTGGAGGAATGGGCGCCACCGTTCAGAATGTTCATCATCGGAACCGGCAGCACCCGGGCCATCGGTCCGCCGAGATAGCGGTAGAGTGGGAGCCCACTGTCCTGAGCCGCGGCGCGGGCCACCGCCAGGGAGACGCTCAGGATCGCGTTGGCGCCGAGCTTGCTCTTGTTCGGTGTGCCGTCGGCATCCATCATCTCGGCATCGATCTCGATTTGATCGGTGGCGGACCGGCCCTCGAGTCGGGGACCGAGGACCTCGTTGACGTTGCGCACCGCCTCGGTCACGCCCTTGCCTCCATAGCGTTTGGCGTCGCCATCGCGCAGCTCGACCGCCTCGTGCTCTCCGGTGGAGGCACCGCTCGGCACGGCCGCGCGCCCCTGGGCGCCGCTCGACAGGACCACCTCCGCTTCGACCGTGGGATTACCGCGGCTATCGATGATTTCCCGGGCGTGCACTTCGATGATGGTGGACATGTTCTCCGGCATGGAATAATGAAAGAGGTCGAATGCGGGACCGAAGCTAGCCGAGTGGGCCCGAATCCTCAACCGAAGTGATCGAAGCCTTTCAGGCCGATTTCCCTCCCGGCTGAGAGAAACCGGGCGCCCGTCCCCTCCCCGACGGTACCGATCCTGGTGAGCCCGATCCCGCACTCCCGAATGAATGCGTCCGGCCCATCAAACCTGGCCGGAAGCGCCACCAGAAGCTCGTAGTCTTCGCCCGATTCCGCGGCGAACTCCCCCGGTGAGATCCGCAGCCGTTCCGCCTCAGCAGGAACGCCGGCCGCAACCGGGAGCGCCTCGAGATCGATCTCGACCTGGACCCGGGAGGCGGCTGCCAGGTGCCGGGCATCCCCTCCAAGCCCATCGCTCAGGTCTATCATGGCGTGCGCACCGTGCCGGACGAGCCACCGGCCGGCGGCGATTCTCGGCTCCGGGTGCGCGAAACGCGCCCGAGCCTCGGACGAAGGCTCCTCATTCCTTCTCCACGCCTCCAGGGCGGCTCGGGCTCCTCCGAGGGCACCCGTCACCCAGAGCCGGTCACCTGGTTGAGCCCCGGCGCGAGTGATTGGCGCACGGGTGCGTCCCACCACCGTGATCGCCAGGCTCCACACCGGTCCGGTGGAGAGATCTCCGCCGAGGACGGGGGCCCGCGCGAACCCGGCCGCGGCAGCCACACCGGACATCAACTCCAGCAGCTCGGGCTCCCCAGCACCGGACGGCATCGTCACGGCGGAGAGGAGCCCTACCGGCTCTGCGCCTTCGGCGGCCAGGTCGGAAAGCGCTGCTGCCGTCGCCCGCCAACCCACCTCCTGCAGTCCGATCCAATCGAGGCGAAAGTGTACCTGTTCCACGCTGACGTCGGTGCTCAGCGCAAAGAACTCGTCGCCCTCGCGGATCAAGCCGCAGTCATCCCCCAGACCCGCGGCGCCGTTGCCGAGCAGCCGCATGATTCCGCGGATCCGGTCGAATTCGGCGCCTGGGCCTAAGGCGGAGCCCTGCGCCGGGTCCGGCGAGGGTGATATCACTGACGAACGGCGTTGAGCCGGAAGCGAACCAGACCGCCGTCGGTTGCGATCCAGAGATATTGATCATCCACCGCGAGATCGTTCACCGCTCCCGGGAGGTCACCCTCGCGAAGAGGACGAAGCGGTGGGGTGTTGAGGCCCACGTACCCTACCCCCCGATCCCCGGCCACCCAGAAACCCGGCCCCTCGGCTACAAACCGGCTGAGCCGGCCGAGCAGCGCCGACAAATTAGGCCCGAGCGTCCAGGCCCGGCTCCTCGGATTGCGCCAGAGCAATGCATCACGGGTGAGAGCGACGACCGTATCGGATAGCGGCGCGAGATCGACCACGGGCGCCTGTAAGCTGGGCGAGGTAAGTCCGGCAGGTCGGACCACGCCCGGCTGCCCAGGTAAGGAGAGCAGCAGTCCGGTCGGGGTCCCGACCCACACGGAATCCCCGGTCGGTAACACGCTGTAGACTGCATCGCTATACGACGGCGCGAGCCGCTCCACCCGGAGCGAGTCGCTGACGCGGGCCAGACCATGTGCGGTGCCGACGGTGATGCGTCCCTGTCGGGAGACGACCGAGTAGACCCGGCTGTCGGGCAGCCCTTTGCCTTCATCAATCAGCTCGACCCGTCCGTCCGCTGGATCAACGCGTCCGAGTCCCTGGTCGGTTGCCGCCCACACCGAGCGGTTCTGGCCAGCGAGCTCGCGAACCTGGTTGAATGGCGTGCCAATGGCAGAGGGACCGGGAACGGTTTTGAACTCACCGAGTTCCTGTCCCACGAAGGTGAAGGAGGCGTCCGTTGCCGCCGTTCGATTCGTGGCCGCCCAGACGCCGCCAGGCCAGCTGAACACAGCACCAACCCTATCGGATGGAAGCCCGAAGGTGAGCCGCTCAGGAAGCCCCGCCCCGTCGGGCATGAAGAGGGCGCCGATCCCCGACGTTCCCACATACCAGCCTCGATTGTCGTACGACCGGGCCGCGGCGGTGTAGCGCACGTTGCGCAAACGATTATCGGTCAGGATCGCGGCTGCATTCGCCTGAAGGGTCGGATTGCTGCGGATGGCCTGGTCCACGGTTGCGGGCGTGAGCGGGCGAGCCGGCGGCCGGCCTGGTGTAGGAACGATGCCACCGCGTGGCAAGAGCTCCCAGCCGCTCCGAGTCCGAACATAGAGACCGACAGCCGGATCGCTCTCGTCGAACGCTATCCCGACAATGCCCTCGGGCACTGCACCCTGGTCCCACAGTTGGATGTCAGGTTGGTAGTGTACCCAGCCGTCCGGCCGCGCGAGCCAGAGCGAGTTGTCGAGCGGGTCGGCCAGCGCGGTGAAGACGCGGGCGAGCAGGCCTCGATCGGGAGGGTCGATCGAGCCTTCCCACCGCTGGAACTGCGGATTCCAGATGAGCAGCCCGGTGGGGGAGACAATGAAGACGCGATCCGGCGACGTGGCGATCGCGGTGACCCGGCTGAAGTCGCCCACGACCGTTCGATCCTCGGGCCGCCAGTCGCGAGTGAACGACTGCGCCTGGGCTGAGGAGGCAAGCGCAAGGGCCAGCACTTGGAAGTGGCAGCGCATCCGGAAAATCTACATGGATCAGTTAGCAGGCGGCGCGGCTAAACCGTTTGGGGACGCGGCTGCTCGAAGAGGGTCGGTGGGCGTGGCGCCGGCCGGGCGACTCGAAGCACCTCCCACTCACGCCAGAGGTCCGGCAACGCCTGCACGACATCCATGGGTCTGAGGCTTCGTGCAGTTTGGCGGCGGGCGGCCAGGTCAGCGGCGCGGCCAAGCGCCTGCGCGCCGAGCCCGGCGGCCGATTCAGGCTCGAGCCCGTGCGCGAGTGCGGTTCCAACGAGGCCGCTCAGCACATCGCCGCTACCCCCGGTAGCCAGACCGGGATTTCCTGCAATGACCGTGAGGATCGGCGGCCTTCGGGAGGCGATCACCGTCGGTACACCCTTCAGGAGAACGGTGGCGCCCGACGCCGCGGCGGCACTGGCCGCCGCAGCCCAGGGGTCGAGCTCCCGGACCGACGCAAGCTCGGGAAAGAGGGTACGAAACTCTCCGGGATGAGGTGTGAGTACGACTCGTTTCTTGGCCGCTAGCGTGGCCAGCTCGGATACAGCGCCGGCGAACGCGACCAGCGCGTCTGCGTCGAGCACTGCGGAGCGGGCGACCTCCACCAGAGCCGTGACCAGCGCACGGCGCCCTCCATCACGACCAAGGCCGGGACCGATTACGAGGGCGTCGGCACGAGCGACGAGATCGAGCAGGGCGCGAGAGGGCGGCTGGTCGAACGGCTGCGCGAGTGTCTGCACGTCGGGCTCGGCCTGCACCAGGACGGCGATCGTGTCGGGAGGAGCCACTGCGTGCACCAGGCCGGCACCGGCACCGAAGGCCGCGCGAGCGGCGAGGCGCAGCGCGCCGCTCATGCCGGTGCTGCCACCCACGATCACGACCCTGCCGCGCTCACCCTTGTGGTCGCGCGCCCGGAACCGGCGCAGCCACTCGGCCGCGTCATGATCGGTCACGACAGTCGGCCAGCCCGGATCGGGTGGCGGGTGACCGATATCGGTCACGACGATGGAGCCGACTTCGTCTCGAGCGAGGAGGTGGCCGCGGCAGAAGCCGCCGAACGTTACCGTCACGTCGGCGTGAGCCGACCCATGGACTATGCCGGTCAACAGATCGACGCCGGTCGGTCCATCGATCGCCAGGATCGGGATCTCGAGATCGAGAATTCGAGCGAGCACGGTGGCCACAGCCGGCCGGGGTGCGCCCGCGGCGCCGGTGCCGAGGAGGGCGTCGATGGCAATGCCGATGCTGGGCCAGGGACCATCGGGCGCGACTTCCCGAACGCCCTCGGCCCGGGCCAACCTGGCCATTCGCTCTCGCAGCTCCGTGCCGGTCCCACTCGAGGTCACCCAGACCGGAACCTCCAGGCGGTGCAGCGCCCGGGCCAGCACCCAGCCGTCCCCACCGTTATTCCCCGGACCGGCGGCGACCAGCACGCCGGCTCGAAGCAGGGCGGCGTAGCGATCAGCCAGCACCACGGCCGCCGCGCGTCCAGCACTCTCCATGAGCGTGGCGAGCTCCATGCCGGCGGCCGCGGCGCGTTGGTCCCAGGTATTGGATTGTTCGGGAGTGAGGACGGGGATCATGGGAGCTATTAGCTGTGAGCTATTGGCTGATGATCTACCCGATGAGGGATGCTTCGCTGGACGGCATGGTGCCCATCAACCGATCGGTGAGTAGCTCCTAGCTCACAGCTCATAGCTACTTATAACTCTGCCCTATCGCCCGTCCGAAGCTGATTTCGCCGTTGTCGATCCGAAGATTGAACCCGCAGTCGGGGTTGGTGCAGACCCACGCCTTATACGTGATCGGGGCCCCTTCGCGGCCGTAATCGGAAAGTGGGATCAGTGTTCCTTGGGAGCACTTCTGACAGGCCGGCCAGTCTTTCGTTTCCATGTCCCCCTCCTCCCCTCACACTAGGCGCCACGCAGGCCCTGCCAGTCGTAGGATTTGCCGAACGCGTCGGTGAACTCATACACCGCGTTGAAGTCCGATTCGTGGTCACCGGGCTGAGTTACCAGGAGACCGACCTCCACGAGCGTGTAGACGATACGGCCCAGATCCTCGGTCCGGGTAATGCCCCAATGGGCCAGAACCACCGGCGCCAGGAGCCCGTACTGTTGCAGCGCAAAATCACGGCAGGCCCATGCCAGCTCCGCGGCGGTGACATGGCGGCGCACCTCGAGGCGTGACTGAAGAAACTCAATCGTCCCCAGCAGAAAGAGGTACGCACGCTCGTTATAGCGTCCCCCACGCGCGCGGATCCGGCCCATGACATCATCGGCAAACTGCAGATCGTTCAACGAAATCCCTCCAAAAGATGGATCCTCGCTTCACGCAGTTCGACGGACCCGGTTCGGCCTGCGCGCAGCCTGGTAGAGGGGAAACACCGAGGTCATCTCCTCTACTTCGTGGTTTACCTGGGCGAGGGTGGCTTCGTCCGGGCGAGTCAGCGCCCGGTCGATGAGCTCCGCAATCCGGATCATCTCGGCAACTCCCATGCCTCGGGTCGTCACGGCAGGCGTGCCGATCCGAATACCACTGGTGACGAAAGGCGACTGGGGGTCGTCCGGAATGGTGTTCTTATTCACCGTGATTCCGGCGTGCCCGAGCAGCTTCTCAGCCGCCTTGCCCGTGAGATTCTTGGGTCGGAGGTCCACCAGCATGAGGTGGGAGTCTGTTCCCCCCGAGACGACCGCAAAGCCGTGCTCGATCAGCGCGTCGGCGAGAGCCTGGGCATTCTCCACCACCTGGCGAGCGTAGACCTTGAAGTCGTCGGTCAGCGCCTCGCCGAATGCGATTGCCTTGGCGGCGATGACGTGCTCCAGAGGACCGCCCTGGGTGCCAGGAAACACTGACTTGTCGATTGCCTTGGCGTGCTCGATGGTGCAGAGGATCAGACCGGCGCGGGGCCCGCGCAATGTCTTGTGCGTTGTGCTGGTGACCACCTGCGCGTGGGGCACCGGCGAAGGATACACGCCGCCCGCCACCAACCCGGCGAAATGCGCCATGTCCACCAGCAGGAACGCTCCCACCTCGTCGGCGATCGACCGGAAGGCGGCGAAGTCGATGATCCGGGCGTAGGCACTACCCCCGGCGACAATCAGCTTGGGCTGCTCTCGCTTGGCCTGCTCCCGAACCTTGTCGTAATCGATTCGGCCGGTTGTCGGATCGACGCCATAGTGCACCGCCCGCCAGACGGTTCCGCTGTGATTGACCGCGGCGCCGTGAGACAGGTGGCCTCCGTGTGGGAGCGACATCCCCATGAGCAGCTCGCCGGGGCGGATCAGTGCCATGAATGCCGCGAAATTGGCCTGAGCCCCGGAGTGCGGCTGCACGTTGGCGTGCTCTGCCCCGAACAGCTGCTTGAGACGGTCGATGGCGAGCTGCTCGACCTCGTCCACCACCTCGCACCCACCGTAGTACCGACGGCCGGGGTACCCCTCCGCGTACTTGTTGGTCAGCGGGGTGCCCATGGCGTCGATCACCGCCCGGCTGGCGAAGTTCTCGCTGGCGATCAGCTCCAATCCATGCTGCTGCCTGCGGAGCTCGGCATCGATGAGCCGCGCGACGGTAGGATCGGCTTGGCGAAGTGTTGCGTTATGGTCCAGAGTCATCCGCCCTCCTTATCGATCTTCGCCACGCGACGGCTGTGGCGACCGCCTTTGAATTGAGTGTCCAGCCAGGTCTTCAAGATTTCGACGCCCTCGTCTCCGCTCACGAACCGAGCCGGCAGGATAAGGATATTGGCATCATTGTGCTCGCGAGCAAGCCGGGCAACCTCGGGCGACCAGGCCACCGCGGCACGCACCCCCGGGTGTCGGTTGGCCGTATAGGACATTCCTAATCCGGTGCCACAGAGGAGCACGCCACGACTGGCGTCATGATGCTCCACTCGGGAGGCGACTCGATGAGCGTAATCCGGATAGTCGGTGGATTCGGGACTGTGGGTGCCGAGGTCGAGCGGCTCGTACCCCAACGCCCGGAGTTCTTCCACCAACCGCTCCTTCAACTGATAGCCGGCGTGGTCCGATCCGATCGGGATGACTTCGGCCATTGAGTCTAAGGTAAGAGATGGCGGAAGGGGCGGAAAGGGCGGAACAGCGGCAGGAGCTGATAATGCGGAAGAGTTGGAGGATACTACGGCGCACCTTCCGCCGCTACCGCCTTTTCCGCCCTTACCGCCCCCTCACCCACATCCGATCCAGACTTCCTACGGCGGCGATGCGCTGCTGCGCCAGGCGGTCGGCCGCCTCGTATGTGGGAATTTTGTCCCGCTTGGCCATGTCGAAGATTCGCAGAAGCGTCTCGTAGATCTCCCCGGCCTTCTTCTTTGCCCGCTCGACCGGCCACCGGTGCAGCTCGCCGTACACGTTGATCACCCCCCCGCCATTGATGACGTAGTCAGGAGCGTAGAGGATGCCTCGCTTCTCCAGCAGATCGCCATGACGGTCTTCGGCGAGCTGGTTGTTAGCGCCGCCGGCGATGATCTCGACCTTGAGCCGGGGGAGCGTGTCATCGTTGATTACGGCGCCCAGGGCATTGGGCGAGAAGATGTCGGCCTCCTGGTCGTAAATGGCATTGGGAGGCACTGGCCTGGCGCCACACTCCTGCACGGCCCGCTTGACCTTGTCCTCATCAATGTCGGTGACGACGAGCCTGGATCCCTCGGCGTGCAGGTGCTGCATGAGAGAGTACGCCACCTTGCCGGCCCCCTGCACGGCCACCGTCTTGCCAGCCAGCCTGTCGCTGCCCCAGCGGAACCTGGCCGCCGCTTTCATGCCGACGTACACGCCATAGGCGGTCACCGGTGACGGATCGCCCGAGAGCCCAAGCAACCCCGCGACATGGTCGGTCTCGAGCTTGATGTACTCCATATCTGCCGGACTGGTACCGATGTCTTCGGCGGTGATGTAGCGGCCTCCCAGCGTCTCGATGAAGCGGCCGTGCGCGCGGAACAGCGCCTCACGATCAGCCCGCTTATTGTCGCCGATGATGACCGACTTGCCACCCCCCAGGTTGATCCCTGCCACGGCCGACTTGTAGGTCATTCCCCTCGCCAGCCGGAGCGCGTCGGTGATGGCCTCGTCGGTGGTGGCGTACTTCCAGAAGCGGGTCCCTCCGAGCGCGGGTCCCAGTGTCGTATCGTGGATCGCGATGATGCCGAAATAGCCGCATGAGGGATCGTGGGAAAGAAGCACCTGCTCGTGGCCCATCGTCTGCATGTCGGCGAAGACATCCATGTGCGGGTTAGTACTCATAGAACCCCCGCCCGCTTTTCCGGCCAAGGTAGCCCGCCGCAACCATCTTTCGGAGCAGGGGACACGGCCGATACTTGTCGTCTCCCAGCCCGCGGTGGAGTACCCCCAGTATGGCAAGGCACACATCGAGTCCGATGAAATCCGCGAGCGCGAGCGGCCCCATCGGGTGCGCCATCCCGAGCTTCATGACGGTATCGATGGACTCGGGGGTCGCAACGCCTTCCATGACGCAGAAGATGGCCTCGTTGATCATCGGCATCAGAACCCGGTTGGACACGAAACCGGGGTAGT
Source organism: Gemmatimonadales bacterium (assembly GCA_038209515.1). Lineage (GTDB taxonomy): Bacteria > Gemmatimonadota > Gemmatimonadetes > Gemmatimonadales > GWC2-71-9 > CAVVWJ01. The sequence continues at coordinate 3,181 of JBBQXQ010000040.1, read as the reverse complement.
CGTTCACCTCGACCGGCGACTTTCCGAGCGCCCGAGCGGTATCCATGACCGTCGTGGTGGTGGCATTGCTGGTCGCATGGCCGCGGATGACCTCGACCAGCGGCATGATCGGGACCGGATTCATGAAGTGCATGCCGATCACCCCCTCGGCCCGCCGGGTGTGGGCGGCGATCTCGGTGATCGAGATGGAGCTGGTGTTCGTCGCCAGAATGGCGCCGTGACCGCAGACGCGATCCAGCTGCTCGAATACGGAGAACTTCACGGCAGGATTTTCGCTCGCTGCCTCGACTACGATCTCTGCCTTCGCGGCCGCGTCGAGCGACGTGCCGGTCACGATGCGGCCCAGCACCTCGTCCGGTGCATTGGCGGGGAGCGTGCCCTTCTTGACCTGGCGCTCGAGATTACCTCGGATCGTTGCCAGGGCCTTTTCGAGTGCCGGAGCGGCCGAGTCGATCAGGGCCACGTGCCAGCCGTGCTGGGCGAAAACATGGGCGATACCGTTGCCCATCGTGCCCGCGCCGACCACTGCGGCCCGCTTCACGTCGGATCCCTCTGGACCCACCGAACGGCCAGGAAGATGGCGCTGGTCAGGGCGAAGGTGCTGAGCAATCCGCCTTCAGGCCCGAACGTTCCTCCGGTCAGCCACGCCGGGCCGCCCATGCTGTAATCGACGAAGGGAATCTCAAAGGGGAGCCCGCTGACCGGCGCGCCGAGCGCGGCGAGGGTCATGTTCCATCCGAGGTGGGCGCCGAATGCCGCCCACATTCCGCCTGGACTGTAGAAGGCCAGAGAAAGGAGGATTCCGGCAAGGGTGATGTTTCCCAGGGCCCGGGACGTGACGTCGGGATTGGTAACATGGGCCAGGGCAAAAAAGAGCGAGACGAGAACGATTGCCGCCGGACGGCCAAGAACTCGGGAGAGCAGGACCAGCGGCACTCCACGGAAGATGACCTCCTCGGCCAGAGCCGCCGGGGCGAGCACCAGCAGGATGATGCCGATCCGGGTCAGATATTCGAATAAAGAGCCCTCACCCGGCACCCAGGCTGCCCCACCGGCGATGACGCCCAGCAGCATGGCCACCGCAGCAGGAAGTATCCCGAGCACGAGCCCGGCGCCGAACCCCCGAGCCCAGCCCAGGCGTGTGCGCCAGCGCAGATCGCGAAGATCGAGCCGCAGGACCTTGATACCGACGATCCAGGTCGCGAGGCCAAACGCGATGATAAGCCCCCCACCCTGGAGGAGCGACAGGGAGATCGTGGGCCGCCGCGCCAGCTCCTCGGCCGTTCCATGCACCACGAAGCGGGAGGCAAACGGCGCAATGGTGAGGCCGAAGAAAATAAAACCGAGGACGATGAAACCCAGGCTGCCGAAGACCGCGCGGCGCACGGAGGGCCGCCCGGACGGCGCAGGCGCGTCGGTCAAAGCAGTGAGCGCACCCTGGGACCGGCCGCCAGGATCAGGGCAGCGGCGAGGCCGACCTTAAGCAAATCGCCGGTCAGAAAGGGCACGAAGCCGATCCGCATGGCAAGCGCGGGATCGCCGCTCAGGAGCGCCAGCTGCGCCACTCCCCCGACGTGGATGATCACCATACCCAAGGCGCAGGCCAGCAGCACACGGAGGACGGATCGTGGCACGCGCCCGGTCAGCGCGCCGGTCACGCCCGCGGCGATCGGGAACGCGAGGAGATAGCCACCAGTCGGACCAACCAGGTGCAGGACGCCCGAGCCACCGCCGGCAAAGACTGGAAGACCGAGAGCGCCGAGCGCGATATAGAGAAGGAGCGCGCTGACACCACCGACGGCACCGAGCAGCCCTCCGACTGCCAGTACCGCCAGCGGCTGGAGCGTCATCGGGACCGGGCTGAACGACACCGGCACCACCACCTGAGCCGAGACAGCAACCACGAAGGCGCCAAGCCCCGCTGCTACGACACGGCGAAGGACTTGGGTTCGTATGGTCGAGGCGGGCCTCGAACCTACCGCGGCGGCGCCGGCATCACGATTCCTCAGATAAGCTCCACGCTGAGGGCAACCGCATTACCACCACCGAGACAAAGGGTGGCGAGGCCGGTGCTGCCACCGCGATCTCGCAGCGCGTACAGCAACGTCGTGAGCACCCTGGCACCGCTGGCGCCGATCGGATGTCCCAGCGCCACCGCCCCGCCGTGTACGTTCACCCGATCCCAGTCCCACCCCAGCTCACGGCCATCGGCCAGAGCCTGAACCGCGAAGGCCTCGTTGGCCTCGATCAGGTCGTAGTCGCCGATCCTGGTGCCGGCCTTGTCCATCAGCGCCCGCACGGCCAGGACCGGAGCGAAGAAGATCTCTCGAGGCTCGCCACCCCCCGTGCTATACCCGGTGACCCGGGCCAGCGGTTTGAGTCCGTGCGCGCGGGCAAAGGCCAGTGAGGTGACGACCAGCGCACTCGCGCCGTCGTTCAACCCGGGCGCATTGCCGGCAGTGACCGTGCCGCCGTCCTTCCGGAACGCGGGCTTCAGCTTGGCCAGAGTCTCCGCCGTGGTATCCCGCCGAGGTGACTCGTCGGCGGACACCGTCGTCGGACCGCCCTTCCCGGGTGCCTGCACCGGCAGGATCTCGGCCTTGAACTTCCCGGCATCGGCCGCGGCAACGGCCTTCCGATGGCTGTCGTAGGCGAACGCGTCCTGGTCGGCCCGGCTCACGCCGGCCTTTTCGGCGGTGTACTCGGCATACTCCCCCATATGACAGCAGCCGAACGAGTCCCACAGGCCATCGTGAATCATGCCGTCCACCATGGTCTGGTTGCCGGCCTTGGTGCCGCCACGCATGCCGTAGACGTAATGGGGTGCGCTCGACATCGACTCCTGCCCTCCAGCCACGACGCACTCCGCGTCACCGGCCTTGATGGCCTGGGAGGCGAGCATCACTGCCTTGAGCCCCGAGCCACACACCTTGTTTATGGTGAGCGCGGGAATCGAGGGAGGAAGTCCGGCATGGATAAGCGCCTGCCTGGCCGGAGCCTGGCCCGATCCACCCTGGACCACTTGACCCATGATGACCTCTTCAACCTCGGAGGGATCCACGCCCGCACGGGTGACCGCGTCGCGGATGACCATGGCGCCAAGCTGGGGAGCGGTGAACGAGGAGAGACCGCCGAGATAGCGGCCGATCGGGGTGCGGACAGCGGAGACGATGACTGGGGT
>JBBQXQ010000039.1:0-24817 GCA_038209515.1 Gemmatimonadales bacterium | reverse complement strand
CGAGGGCGTGTACATCCAGCTGCTCGGTCCCAGTTACGAGACCCCGGCCGAGATCCGGATGGCAGACCGGCTGGGTGCCGATGCCGTCGGGATGTCCACCGCAGTCGAGGTCATCGCCGCTCGCGCACGGGGCCTCAGATGCCTCGCCTTCTCGGTAGTGACCAACCTCGCCTCCGGCATCTCACCCACGAAGCTCAACCATGCCGAGGTGATGGAGACTGCCAACCGGGTGCGGCACGAGCTCGCGGGCCTGGTCGAAGGAGTCATCGAGCGGCTTTAGGCGCCACCACGGTATGGTTGAGGGGGCCGAACCCCGACCCGAGTCCGGGAGCGGCCGCGATGGCGCGGTGCACGAAGTCCAGCCCGTTCGCTACCGCCGCCTCGAGTGGCCAGCCGAGCGCAAAGCCTGCAGTGATCGCGGCGGACAGGGTGCAGCCGGTGCCATGCAGCGACTTGGTGTCGATCCGCGGCCGGGTGAAGTGGCGGACCCCATCCGGGGTCACCAGCACGTCGGTGATCTCGTCGCCGGCGAGATGGCCCCCCTTCACCAGGGCTGCCCCGGCGCCGAAGCGAAGCAACGTCGCGCCGGCGCGCTCCATGGTCGGCGGGTCGTGCACGATGCGCCCGGTGAGGATCGCCGCTTCCTCCAGGTTCGGGGTCACCAGCGCGGCGAGCGGCAGCAAGTCCTCGCGGATGACCTCCTCGGCCTCGGCGCTGAGCAGGCGGGCGCCGGAGGTGGCGACCATGACGGGGTCCACCACCAGGGGTGCCCAGCCGTTCTCGCGAATGGCCCGCGAGACCTGCCGGACCAGACCGACTTCCGCCAGCATGCCCGTCTTGAGCGCCGCGGGTGGAAGATCCTCGGCCAGGGCGATGAGCTGCGCGCGTACCATAGCCTCGGGCACCACCTCGACGGCACGGACCCCCAGAGTATTCTGCGCGGTGAGGGCGACGATGACGGAGGTCCCGAATACGCCGAATTGGTGGAAGGTCTTGAGATCGGCCTGGATGCCGGCACCGCCGCCCGAATCCGAGCCGGCGATGGTGAGCGCGATCTTCATCGGGTGAGCCTCTCCATGAGCAGCTCCCTTCAGACGCTGATCCGAGACCTGCACCGCCGTCGTGGGCGGGAGCGGCGCGGCCTGGCCTTGGCGGAAGGCGTTCGCCTGGTTGAAGAAACGCTCGCCGCCTCCGTGACTCTCCGGGGGGCTGCTGCCTCCCCGGCGCTGGAAAGTACCACCCGCGGAAAGGCGCTCAAAGCAACGCTCCTCGCCCGCGGCGTGCAGGTCGATGACTTCACGGACGCCGAGCTGGAGGGGCTCGCCGACACTGAGCACCCGCAGGGAATCATCGCGGTGATCGAGCCGAAACGCTGGACGCTCAGCGACATCGGGATGAATCCGGGCGCCACCATCCTCGTGCTCGACGGGGTGCAGGACCCGGGCAATGTCGGGACGATGCTGCGGACCGCGCTGGGGTTGGGAGCGGCCGGACTCGTCGCACTCAAGGGCACAGCCGATCTCACGAATCCCAAGGTGATCCGTGGCGCCATGGGTGCGAGCTTTCGTCTGCCGGCGGTCACCGCGGCCCCCGATGAGTTCGTCGCCTGGGTCCGGCTCCAGCGGTCGCAGATCTGGGTGGCGGACGCAGCGGGCGAAGCTGATGATCGGCTGCTGGCCCGGCGGGCGGATCGACCGGCCGTGGCGCTGGTTGTGGGGAATGAGGGTGCCGGCGTGGGGCCGTCGATCGATGCGGCCGCCGATCGGCGGATCGCGGTACCGCTGGCCCGGGGCGTGGAGTCACTCAACGTGGCGGTCGCCGCCGGTATTCTGTTGTACGAGGTCACTCGTGTCAGTTGATCGACATCTCGCCGGACTGTACATCATTTACGCCGGGTTACTGGGCGCGGTCATCGGCAGCTTCCTCAACGTATGCATCCTGCGCTGGGGCGCCGATCCGAAGCAATCCGTGGTCCGGCCGCCGTCGAGCTGCCCGCGATGTGGTCGGAGGCTGGTCTGGTACGACAATATCCCGGTAGTATCGTGGCTGCTCCTCCGGGCGCGGTGCCGCCGCTGCGGAGAGCCGATCTCGATGCAGTATCCGCTGATCGAGCTTGCCACCGCCTGCATCTGGGCCTACATGGCCTGGAGGAACGGGCCCACGCTCGAAGCGGTTCGCGGGGCTGTATTCGGCACCATCCTCCTCGGGATCGCGATGACCGATGCGCACGCATACATCATCCCCGACGAATTCACCTGGGGCGGCTTGGTCATCGGGCTGGTGTTCGGCGCGGCTGTAGCCGGGCTGAGCGGACTGGTCACCACCGCACTCGGCGCTGCCGCCGGGTTCGGCGGGCTCTGGTTGATCGGTACCGCCGGCACCTGGCTGTTCAAGGAAGACGCGATGGGTGGGGGCGACATCAAGATGATGGCCATGGTGGGCGCGTTCCTCGGCTGGCAGGGGGTCCTGCTCACCGTGTTCCTCGGCGCATTCCTCGGCAGCCTGATCTTCCTGCCGCTGCTCCTGGCCGGGCACAAAAAGCTGGTGCCGTTCGGGATCTTCCTTTCCATCGGTGCGGCGACGGCCTATCTCGTGGGGCCGCGGCTGGTGATGTGGTACGGCCGGCTGATTACCGGCGCATGAGACGCCGTCTGATCTCGGCCGGCATGGCCGTCACCGCGGCACTTTTCTCCTGCCGCGGTGAAGCGCCGAAGAGCTCATCACCCGATGTCCTGAAGCGTCTGGTTGACAGCCTGCGAACGCCGGTGGAGCGCGTCACTGGACTGCATTTCAAGTCGCCACCGCGATCGGCGCTCCGCAGCCGCGAACAGGTGCGAGACTACTTGATCCGGAAGCTCGACGAGGAGCTGCCACCCCCCAGGCTGCAGGGTCTCCAGACCGCGTATCGCCTGTTCGGGCTGCTGCCTGACACACTCCAGCTTCGCTCGCTCCTGCTCGACCTCTACACCGAACAGGTGGCCGGGTACTACGACCCGGACTCGGCTACGCTGTTCGGGGTGGTGGGTGCCGACCCCGCGCAGCTCCGCCTGGTGCTGGCCCATGAGATGGTCCACGCACTTCAGGGCCAGTACCTCCCACTTGACTCCATACTGCACGAGACCGCAAACAACGACCGGCTCACCGCGGCGCAGGCGGTGCTCGAGGGACAGGCTACGCTTGCATCGATCGATGTACTGGCGCCCAGCCAGGACGTATCGAGCAGCCCGGAATTCTGGGACCTCTACCGCGAACAGGTGCGGGAACAGCAATCATCGATGCCGGTCTTCGCCAAGGCACCGCTGATCGTTCGAGAGGCCCTGATCTTCCCCTATCTCGCCGGTGCCGAATTCATGCATTGGTGGAAGGAGTCCGGGAGAGATTCGGTTCCGTACGGCCCCCGGATGCCGGTCTCGACCGAGCAGATTCTGTTTCCGGACCGATATGCCCGGGGCGATGCGCCGGTCGCGCTCGCCTTCCCTCCGGACACGGGCATCGTGTACGAGGACGTGCTTGGCGAGGTTGAGATCCGGGTGCTCATGTCACAGCTCGCCAGATCTTCCGAGGTCAGAACCAGAGGCCCGATCGGCTGGGGAGGAGATCGGTACCGGGTGTACGCCACGCCGGCGGGGCCGGCGCTGGTCTGGTATGTCGTGTGGGACGATACCCGATCGGGGGAGCGTTTCATCTGGGGGTATGGCGGGAGGCTGCGATCCACCGCGCGCAGCGGCTATCGCACCGTCCTGGAGAGCTTCGAGCTCGAAGGAAAGCCTGCTACGCGCTACGTGCTCGCGCCGGAGGGATGGGACGGGTGGGGACAGGTGCCGAAGGCTTTCGTGAGCCGGTAGCCTGCTTCCAGGTCGCCACGAATGCGCCCGCCTTCGGCGGGCGGCGTTGATGTGGTATTGGGTACAAGCCCGCCACCCTACAAGGCGTGCGTAACCGTATAGATCAGAAGCCCCACCAACCCCCCCACCAGCGTCCCGTTGATCCGGATGAACTGAAGGTCGCGTCCGACCAGGAGCTCGATTCGCCGCGAGGTCTCCTGCGGATCCCATGAGCTGACGGTCTGGGCAATCAGCTGGCCGGCCTCGCCACGATGCTGCTCCACGACCCCAAGCACGGCCCCGATCACCCAGCCGTCGATCTTCTCCAGCAACGCCTCGTCATCCAGCGCCGCGGCTGCCAGCGCCGCGAGGCCCCGAGCCACGGCACCCGGTGCGCCATCGTTCGATAGCGGCTGCCGCCCGAGCACCTGCTTCAGCTCTTCCCACAGCGAGGCGGCGAGCCGGCCACTGGTCTCCGGATCGAGTACCTGCTGCTTAATCGCCTCGGCCCGCGCGATCACCTCGGGAGATTCCTGGAGCTGCACCATCCAGTCGGCGAGCAGCTCGTTGAACTGGTGGCGCAGCGGATGATTGGGGTCGGCGCCCACCTCGAACAGTGTCCGCTCGATCCCGCCCAGAACCTTCTGATGGATCCGATCGTCCACCAGCTCGGGCACCCACCAGGGGCTCTCCTCCCGGATCCGCTCCCGGATCAGGGCCTCGTTCTCCGCCACGAGCCGGGTGAGCCCGTGAATCACGCGGTCGAGCAGTTGCTGATGGCGATCGTCTACAGTGAGGAGCGCCAGGCCCTTGGCCAGGACCGGCGCGATCGCCATCCGACGGAGCGGCTCGACCACGCTCCGATCCAGCAGGGCATGTACATCCTCGTCCCGTATCACACTCCCGGCGCTCCGCAGGATGGACGCGAGGTGCTGCGCGGCGGTGCGCGCGTGCTCGGGATCGCTGAGCCACTCGGCGGCGCGGCGGCTGATCTGCGCGGCCCGCAACTTGGCGGTCAACACTTCCGGCGAGAGAAAGTTGTTCTGCACGAAGTTGCCGAGACTTCGCCCGATGCGATCCTTGCGGGCGGGAATGATGGCGGTGTGGGGGATGGGAATGTTCAAGGGGTGGCGGAAGAGTGCCGTGATGGCAAACCAGTCGGCGATGCCGCCCACCAGCGACGCCTCGGCCGTGGCGCGAACGTACCCGACCCAGGCGTGCTGGCCTTCCAGGAGGCTGGTGGCGACGAAGATGGCCCCCATGAGCACCAGCAGCCCCGTAGCCCGGCGCTTCATCCGGTCGAGATTGCGCTGGCGCTCTTCGGGGTTGGTGATGTCCTGCATTGTCGACATGATGGAAGGTTAGCCGGGAAGCGCTCCTTGAAGAAAGTCCCTCTCGCTGTTACTCTTACGGGCTTATGTTCGACGAGCTTTCCAGTAAACTCAACGCCACGCTTCAGCGGCTAGCAGGGCGCGGCGTTTTGACGGAAGACGCAGTCAAGGAGGGGCTCCGGGAGATCCGGCGGATCCTGCTCGAGGCCGACGTGAGCTTCGATCTGACCCGGGATTTTCTGGAGCGGGTGCAGGCCAAGGCCGTGGGTCTCGCCTCGCTCAAGGAGGTCCGCCCCGGGCACCAGCTGGTCAAGATCGTGTACGACGAGCTGGTCGCACTGCTCGGGGAGAAGCAGGCGCCGATCGCCTTCGCGACGGTGCCGCCGACGGTCATTCTCTTGGTCGGACTCCAGGGCTCGGGCAAGACGACCACCGCGGGCAAGCTGGCCAAGCGGCTCAAGCTGGAGCAGAAGGCGCCGTTTCTCGTGGCCGCGGACGTGTACCGTCCCGCCGCCATCGACCAGCTACACACGCTGGGACGCCAGGTCGACGTCGGGGTCTACAGCGACAACGCCTCTCAGGACGTCGTGAAGATCGTGCGGGACGGCATCGCGGCCGCGGGCAAGGCGCGGGCCCGGAGCGTCATCGTGGACACCGCGGGCCGTCTCCAGATCGACGACGAGATGATGGACGAGCTCAAGCGGCTCAAGGCGGCGGTGTCGCCGCAGGAGATCCTGCTCGTCGCCGACGGCATGACCGGCCAGGACGCGGTCCGGATTGCCCAGGGGTTTCACGACGCGCTCGGCGTCACCGGGGTCATCCTCACCAAGATGGATGGCGACGCCCGCGGCGGGGCAGCGCTCTCGATCTACGGCGTCACTCACGCACCGATCAAGTACATCGGGGTGGGCGAGAAGCTCGATGCGCTGGAGCCGTTCTATCCCGACCGGCTCGCGGGCCGCATCCTCCAGCAGGGCGACATTCTGTCCCTGGTCGAGAAGGCCCAGTCGACCGTCGATGAGAAGGAAGCCGAGCGGTTGGCCAAGAAGGTCCAGTCCAAGAAGGGAATGGACCTGGGCGATTTCCTCAACGCCATGCGGCAGATGCAGAAAATGGGGCCGCTCAAGAATGTCCTCGGCATGCTGCCGGGCATGAACCCGGCGATGCTCCAGGCCGCCAAGTTGGATGATAAGAAGCTCAAGCATGTCGAGGCCATCGTGCTCTCGATGACGCCCAAGGAGCGGTCGAACCCGGACCTGATCAACGGGCAGCGGCGGCTGCGGATTGCCAAGGGGTCGGGCCGTACGGTACAGGAGGTCAACACCCTCCTGAGCCAGTTCAAGCAGATGCAGAAGTTCATGAAGATCGCGGGGAAGACCGGAGGCGCCGGTCTGAAGCTGCCTTTCGGACGCGGCGGATTCCCCAGATAACCCGCACACACAGGAACCGATATGTCAACTCGCATTCGCCTGCGCCGCGTCGGCCGGAAGAAGCTGCCGCTCTACCGCATTGTGGTCGCCGACCAGGAGTCGCCCCGCGATGGTCGGTTCATCGAGATCCTGGGGACCTACAACCCCAAGGGGGCCACCGCCGCCGACAAGGTGCAGATCGACGCCGAAAAGGCGCGGCAATGGATCGCGAAGGGTGCGACGCCGTCGGACACCGTCCAGTCATTGCTGAAGCAGGCCGGGGTGTTCCAGACGACCAAGGCGTAATGGCCGAGGGTGTCCGCCAGGTCGTGGTGGGCAGGCTGAGAAAGCCGCATGGGTTAAAGGGTGACTGTAACCTTTTTCCGCTGACCGACGATCCGGCCACCATCTTCGCCCCCGGACAGCAGATCTGGGTCGTTGACCTGGCCGGAGAGACGGTGGCCGGACCCCTCACGGTTGAGCGGAGTCGGAGTTACCACCGCGAGTGGCTGGTAAAGTTCGCCGGGGTGGACAGCCGCGATGCACTGGAGCCATTCCGGGCGCATTTCCTCGGTGTACCGGTCGGAGCACTCGGGCCTCTGGCCGAGGATGAGGTCTACCTCCACGAGCTGAATGGATTCTCGGTCCGCCTGGCCGACGAGACACCGCTGGGGCTGGTGTCGGCGGTTTACGAGCTGCCGGCAGGGATCATGATCGAGGTGCAGGGTCCCAAGCGCGAGTTTCTCCTGCCCTACAAGAAGGAGTTCGTGCAGCAGGTGGACCGGGCGGGGCGGAGACTCGTAGTGACGCCGCCGGAAGGGTTGTTGGAATGAAGGCGGTACGGCGGTAGGGCGGTACGGCGGTAGCAAGTCATTGCGAGGGCGCGTTTAGCCCGAAGCAATCCAGCGGCCGCCCACGGGATTGCTTCGGCTCCTGCGGAGCCTCGCAATGACTACATCATGCTGACCATTGACGTCGTCACGCTATTTCCCGAAGTCATCGCTCCCTACCTCGCGGCGAGTATTCCGGGACGGGCGACTGCGGCGGGGCTGGTGCAGTTCCGCCTGGTGCAGCTCCGCGACTTCACCCACGATCGCCACGCGACGGTAGACGACTACGCGTATGGTGGTGGAGCGGGGATGGTGCTCAAGCCGGAGCCGTTCTTCGAGGCGGTGGAGACGCTCCGGCCGACCGGGCCGATCGTGCTGCTTTCGGCCAGGGGCCGGCCGTTCACCCACGACGATGCAGTGCGGTTCTCACTCGACGAGCGGCTCACGCTGCTCTGCGGACACTACAAGGACGTGGATCAGCGAGTCGCCGACGGTCTCGCTACCGAAGAGCGGTCGATAGGCGATTTCGTGCTGTCCGGCGGAGAGCCTGCCGCACTCTGCGTGCTGGATGCGGTGGTCAGACTGCTGCCCGGCGCGATGAGCGATCACGAATCGGCCAGCTCCGACTCGCACTACGATGGCTTGCTGAGCCCGCCCAGTTACACCAGGCCACCCGAATACCGGGGGCTGGCGGTTCCCGAGGTGCTGCGTTCGGGTAACCACGCGGAGATCGAGGCGTGGCGTCAGGCGGAGTCGGAGCGGCTGACCCGGGAGCGGCGGCCGGACCTTTGGGAGAAGCTCGAAAGTTGACTAGGGCGATCCCCTCGGGGTGACAAAACAGAACCGCAGTACTAAGATCGTTGCAGTTTTTCAGTCCCAAACGCCGGACCGACGGAGGATCCGACCATGGAGCGATTAGCAGAGGTGGCCCGTGAGGGCTTGCGCACGGACATTCCTGCATTCGATCCGGGAGACACGGTCCGGGTCATGGTCCGCGTCCGTGAGGGCGATAAGGAGCGGCTGCAGGCGTTCGAGGGGATGGTCATCGCCAAGCGTGGCGGCGGGATCAGCGAGACCTTCACGGTCCGCAAGATCTCGGCGGGTGTCGGGGTCGAGCGACTCTTCCCGCTGCATAGTCCCACCATCGCCTCGGTCGAGCTGGTCCGCCGGGGACGGGTGCGCCGCGCCAAGCTGTACTACCTGCGCGCGCTGAGCGGCAAGGCCGCCCGGATCCGGGAGAAGCGCGAGAGCTAGCCAATGGCCCCTCGCCCCACACTGACCCGCGAGCGGGCGGTTTGGGCGGAGGAGCAACTCCTCGTCGGGGTAGACGAGGCCGGCCGTGGCCCCCTGGCTGGACCAGTGGTGGCCGCGGCCGTCGTGTTTCCCCGCGGCTGTTCCGCGGTTCGAGGGCTCCGCGACAGTAAGATTCTTCCTGCCTCGGTGCGGGAGCGTCTGGCCCAACGGATCCGCTGCCGTGTGGTTGCGTTCGGGATCGGGGCCGCCTCGGCCCACGAGATCGACCGCTACAACATCCGGGTGGCTACCGCCATCGCTATGCGGCGGGCTATCGCACGACTCATCCACTGTTACACCCTGGGACAACCCTACCGCATCATCATAGACGGTCTGCCACTCCCGGAGATCGGCTACCCCCACGAGGCGCTGATAGATGGCGATGCGCGGTGCCATTCCATCTCCGCCGCCGCCATCCTGGCGAAGACCGTGCGTGACCTCCTGATGCATCGGCTGGCCGCCCGGCATCCGGGGTACGGCTGGCACACCAACGTGGGCTACGGCACAGAGGAGCATCAGGAAGGCATTCAAGCTCTCGGGCCCACCCCGCACCACCGTCTTACCTTCTCGCCGCTCGCCCAACTGACCTTGTCGCTGTGAGGGCTTGTCATCCACTCCGAGAGATTCTTCGCTTCGCTCAGAATGACAGTGCTTTCCGCATGCCTCGCCTCAGCTGGCACCAGTCCCATCACTGCGCAGGCCAATCCGATCCCGCAGACCAACGCCGAGCGCATTCTGAGCGGCCGAGACACCCCCTCGCACGATTACGACCTCATCCATCAGCGAATCGAAGTCGCCAACTTCGACTGGGACGCGACCGCGTTCGACGGCAAGGTGACGACGACCGTCGTATCACTTCGGAGCGGGCTGGATTCGATTGTCATGGACATGGGGCGGCGGTTGGCGGTCCGGTCGGTGACCATGGAATCACGATCACGGGTCCGGTCGCCGCTACGCTTTGCCCGACCCGGTGATACCCTCATCGTTCGATTGGCCAAGCCCGCCGGCTTTCGCGACACGGTTCGGTTCACAGTCGACTACCACGGCAAGATCACCCAGGGGCGGGGCCTCTACTTCTTCAAGGCCGAGCCGGGTCGGCCCCACCGGCCGCAGCAGATCTACAGCGGAGGGGGCACGGATGGGAACCCGAACTGGATTCCCACCTACGGTGCACCACATGACAAGGCCACCTGGGAGATGGTGGCGACCGTGCCCGCCGCCTACACGGTGGTATCGAATGGCCGGCTGGTGGCCGATCGCCCCAGCGGCCGTGGGGCAGGGCAGCCGACCCACACCGTGCACTGGGCCCAGGAGCGGCCCGCATCGACCTACCTGATCTCAATCGTCGTGGCGCCGCTCAAAAAGGTGACCGATCGCTGGCGCGACATCCCGCTCGAGTACTATGTCTATCCCGAGGACGTGCCGCTCGCTCGCCGGCTCTTCGGGATCACGCCGGACATCATTGAGGTGTACTCCCGGCTCACCGGCGTGAAATACCCCTGGTCCAGATACGCGCAGACGACTGTCACCGATTTCGTCGGCGGGATGGAGAACGTCGGCGCCACCACGCTGGTGGACTGGCTGCCGGATTCGAGGGCATATCGAGATCGGCCGTGGTATCAGCACACGCTGATCCCCCACGAGCTGGCGCATCAGTGGTTCGGCAACCTGGTGACGACAGAGAACTGGGTGAACTACTGGCTCAACGAGGGCACGGCCGAGTTCATGGCGGGCCAGTATTGGGGCAGCAAGCTCGGCCGACCAGCCGAGGACGAGTTCTATCTGGACGAGTATCGACAGTACCTCGCCCTCGACATCCGTCGCCGGGTGCCCCTCGCCTCCTTCAACTCCAACAACGTCTACGCCAAGGGCGCGCTGGTGCTGGAGATGTTGAAGAAGCAGCTGGGCCGGGAGCAATTCTGGGCGGCGATTAACCGCTACTTGACCAAGAACGCCTTGGGCAACGCCACGAGCGACGGGCTGCGCCGGGCCGTGCTCGACGCCACCGGGCAAAACCTCGACTGGTTCTGGAGCCAGTGGGTCTATCAGGCGGGGCACCCAGACTTCGTAGTCACGGCGGCGTATGACTCGGCTGCCAGTGCGCTGGCACTCACGGTGCGTCAGACTCAAGTGGACACAACGCGCGCCGATTCCACAGGTTTCCGGTTTACCACGCCGCTCGTGTTTCGCGGAGTCGTGTCCATCAGGCTAGGAACCTCGAGAGGAGACCTGCGGAAGCAGGTGGAGCTCGACAGGCGGGAGCAGCTGATCCGCATCTCCGGGGTAAAGTCGCCGCCGACCATGGTCGTGTTCGATGAGAACAACGCCATGCTCAAGGCGCTCACGTTCGAGCAGCCGACTCGATGGCTCGCGGCCCAGCTGCCGCGCGATCCGGATCTCTGGAATCGCAGCTGGGTGATCGAGCAGCTTGGCCGGCGCACCGGCGATTCCCTGGCTGCGGCCGCACTCGCGAGAGCGGCCCGCAGCGCAGACTACTCCCTCACCCGCGCCCAGGCGGCGGCGGCACTGCGCGGGTTCCCGGAGCCTATCGCCGTCCCGCCGCTCGAGGCAGCGGCACGGGACACCTCATCGGCGGTACGAGAGGCGGCGATGGCCGCACTTGGCGGCGTCGGCGGTGAACGCGCCGTGGCCGCGGCCCGGGCGGCGTGGAAGAGCGACTCGAGCTACGAGGTCCGGGCGAGCGCGCTGGCAGCCCTGGCGCGGCTCGACTCCACCAGCGCGAAGGGAGCGGTACTGGCCGGGCTCACCACGCCGTCCTACCGCGATGTCATCCAGAACGCGGCCATTGCAGCGGCGGCTGAGTTTCCTGATTCAGCGATGATCGATGGGCTGGAGAAGATCCTGGGCCAGCAGCGGCTGCCGGCCCTGGTGCTGGCGGATTTGGCATCCAAGGGCGACACCAGGGCGCTCACGGCGCTGGTGCGTCATAAAGATGACCCGCGTGTGTGGGTGCGGCGCTGGGTGCAGGAAGCGATCGAGCAGGAGCTGGAGAAGACGCCTTAGAGGGCTATTGGCCACGCCTCACGCGGGCGCACCGACCCGGCCGAGCCAGCCGACCACCTGGGCCATCGATTCTGCGGCATCGCCGGGATCGGTCGTCCTCGGCACCGCCACCACCCGATCGACGCCCGATAGCCGGGTGATGGCGGCGGCGTTCGCGCCGGTGGACCGGTCAGTGGTTTCCGGCGTAGTCAATACCACACCCGCGCAGGGGATGCCGGCGAGCTCGAGTGCACTGAGAGTGAGCAGGATGTGATTGATCGTGCCGAGCTGGTCTTCCCCCACGACCAAGGCACAGGCCCCAAGGTCGCGGGCCAGGTCGGTCATGTTCCATTCCCATGTCACCGGTGTCAGTAACCCGCCGGTTCCTTCGACCAACCCGAATTCCGCCCCGTCGATGTAGCCCTCGATCTTCAGCACCAGAGCGTCGAAGTCGATCGCACTCTCCACCCCCTCCCCGCCAAGCACTGGCGCTCCGGGGAGAGGTAACCGGATGATCGCCTGAATGGGCTGCTCCTGCCCGGTTGCCCTGGCTAGGCGTACCCCGTCCTCCCAGTCACTCGGCTGACCCGATCGCCCGGTCTCCACTGGCTTGACCGCGATCACCTGCTTCCCCACGTCTCGAAGCGCCCGGATCAGGGCGCAAGCCACCCAGGTCTTGCCCACGCCGGCGCCGGTGCCGGTGATGAGGACTCTCATGAGCGGAGACTACCTAGCCACTCAGGTCAGGAGCAAGAGCACCCCGACGATCGCTTGGAGAAGTGGCGCATCACCGGCTTGGTCAGAACCGCGGTAATGCGACCAGGATCCTTGATCCTTATCTCTTGAAACCGCTGGCCAGCGTGGAAGAAGCGCCGAGATTACATTCTGCGGTGAGTGGCTCTTCGGGGCAAAATGATGGTACAATCGCGCATCAGCGGAGAAGAAGGTTGCCGCTGGATGAGTTGGTTAGAATATTTCAGGCTCGGTATTCCGGCCGACCACTGGGGGCGTAGCTCAGTTGGTAGAGCAAGGGACTTTTAATCCCTAGGTCGTGGGTTCGAGTCCCACCGCCCTCACTCCGTAAGCCGCTGTACTGCATTCCGTTACCCATTCCTCCCCGTACCCAATCCGCTTGCCTTTACCACTCGCTGTGTGGCAGACTGTGGGACGCTCAACAGATCGCCCATGATCTTGGCGTGTTGGGCCCGCAGTCGCCGCTTCGCATACCGTCCCGTCATCTGCACCGTGGCGTGACCGAGCTGCGCCTGGATCATCGGCAAGTCCGCCCCGGCGTCGGTACTCCATTGCGCCATCGCGTGCCGAAGGTCATGGAGTCGGATAGATCCGATCCCCGCCGCCTTCCGCGCCTTCCGCCACACATTCCGGAGGTGCCAGTGCGTCACCGGACACGGCACCGCGGCCTCGATCCATCTCCACAGACGGGGGTCGACCGGGAGAACCCTTGTACTGCCCTTCGTCTTGGTGCCTGGGACCTGGACCGTATGGGACTTGGGTCGGAGGTTGAGCCGGGTGAGGGCGCAAAACTCCCCAACCCTCAGACCAAGGATGACGATCGTCCAGTATGCAGGCCTGAGCGGTTCCGTGATCAGGGTCGTCGTGCGGACGAAGTCCTCGATGGTGAGGTCGGGTTCTCGATCGGTCTCCACCCGCATGGGAAACCGAGCCATGACCCGTCGACGGAGCGGGTGCCATTTGTCCTCGAGCGCCAGGGTGAGAAAGCGGGACACAGCACGACGGAGATGATTCCAGTCTGCAGGTGACTTCCCCCACTGCTGTTCCAAGGCGCTCCAGTCGATCCGTGCGAGGTCGGAGATGGTGGCGGTGGCCCCGAGCACGCCGGTGCGCTGTAGCGCGTCCCACGACCGCCTGTAGCGGCCCGTGAGGGCCTCCACCTGCGGCCAGAGGGGTCGACGCCCCAGGAGCTCGGACGCCATCGCCCCT
This sequence comes from Gemmatimonadales bacterium, assembly GCA_038209515.1. Classification (GTDB taxonomy): domain Bacteria; phylum Gemmatimonadota; class Gemmatimonadetes; order Gemmatimonadales; family GWC2-71-9; genus CAVVWJ01. Next base: position 11,165 of record JBBQXQ010000039.1, on the reverse strand, counting down.
AACCGTTCCTCACGATCAGCGAGAACGAGATCCTGGATCGTCAGCCGCTTCTCGACGAGCGATCGGAGTAGATCAATCCTTCCCTGGTCCCAGAGCTTTGTCAGGAGTGCGTCGCGACGGCGGAACTCTGCCAGTCGCCGCGTCCCGCTCGACAGCGAGATTCGTCCGACGCCGCGGAAGATCCTATCGAAGCGGAACGTCCCATCCTGGCTGGTTCTCGTGGGTGACATCAGGCGACGTCCTCACGGTGCGACTCAATCCACGCTCGCACGTCGTGCTCGTGGAAGAACACAGTCCGATGTCCCAGGCGAACCTTGCAGGTCACATGCTCCATGACCCAGCGCGGGGCGACCAGGCCCCCAAGGCAGATCGCGGCCACCTGTTCGGCGTTTAGGAGCCGACCGCGGTCAGGCGGTGGTACCGGGGCTACCGGGAACGTAAGGGAACGCGGCGGCTTCGCCACTATGCTGCTGTCCCCCGAGGTGTGCCGGGCAAGCCCTCGGCGGCCACCCGCCGAGAGAGCGATTCCAGGGCACGTAGGATTGCGAGAACATCGGAGGCCGATCCACCGAATCCGCCGGGCAGCATTCCCGAGCTCTCGCTCCAAATGGAGACCCGGAAACGGGCCTCCCGACCTGGCTCACGGCGAAGCGCCAGGCTCTCACGGTCGGTTAAATTAACGTGGAGTACGGGGGCGTTTTGCTGCCCTAGCCTTGCAGAATTGCGGGTGCTAGATTTCTGGTGCATCGAGATCCTTCCCCTTGGTGCCATGCCCTCGGACGGTCTCACCCGTCGCGGGGGTTTTTCATTGCGGTGATACCTAAAAAAGCTACTAGGAGCAGTAGAGGGTCTGGAAATGTTGAGCGGCGCTCTAACCTCAACGATAATCATACAGCCCTCGAGCTCGCGCACGTTCGACCGCACGTGCTCGGCGATAAACCGCAGGACTCCGCGGTGCCGATCGTGAGCCAATCAGGCCCATCTTCCCGCGCGACGGTCACCACGAATGGCCCCCGTCGATCGGTGGCGACCACTCCAGCCTGAGGCTGGTCCAGCATCTTTGAAACAGGGCCATCGAATCTTTTTCCACCTTCAGGAGCGGGTGCGCATGAAGGGCCCCCGTCGTCTCTGTCTTGGTGGTGAGGCCATCCTTGGCGATCTGGAGCCGTGCCTGGGTTGCCCGGCCTAGAGCCTCGAGCGCCACGGTGAGCAATGCCAATCGCCCGGGACTCGGAGGGATCGTGCGGGTTGGCTGGCCCACGCTCCGGTGTGTTGCCATCTCCGCCACGACCTGGCGCCAGAGCGTTTGTGAGTCCGAGCTGAGATGGTCCGGCGGCGCCGGCAACTCGATTGCCGCTGCGTCCTTCTCACGAGTCATTCGGGTAGTCTCCCAACTTTTAATTGCCGTATCATTTTCCACACATTTTCGCGGAGGTCCGCGCGAAGCTAGGGGACCGGTCTTCTCCGGGTCAGTTTAAAAGTTTCCTACCGAGCGTCGACCGTTGGGTCTGTCAATTGTTCCGCGGGTCGAACCCCCGAGGCGCCCGCTGGGGGTGGATGACCAGTACCCGGTGAGCGCGCTCGCGGCGCGGCACTTCCGGCGGGGACGGAACGGGGGGTGGAGTAGCGCGCGCCGGTTGGGACCGGTCCCAAGACGAAGGCCGCCGGGCGATCCACTGGTGCAAGGCCGCCCCGATAGGCCAGCCGATCAGGCAGGCGACTGCTCCTTCATCGGCCCCTATCGCGTGCAACGCAGCAGCTCCGGCAAGCGGCCCAATCAGATTCAAGATTGTCCGGCTCATGTGGCGACCGACCAGGTGACATTGTCGTCGCTAAACTCCAGCACCCAGGCCGCCACGCTCCCGTCCGCCGATAGGTGCATCCGCGCGTCTACGATTGTCTTCCAGTTTGCCGCGGTGGCGCCGAAGTCGACATTGAGCACGGCACCAGCGAGGGCCGCATCCGTGGTGAAGCCCACCTTGGTGGGCGTGGTGTCGCCGTCCACCAGGTTGGCCGCGCTGAAGCTCCCAAGCCCCGTCTGGGTGAGCGCCGTGGAGGCCAGTTGTACCTTGCCGCCGGCAAATCCCTTGATGTAGCCGTAGAAGTCGGTGAAGGCCCGGCCCGCCGGGAGTTTCAGCCCGTCGGCAACCACGTAGTGCTGGTTGTCGATTGAGTCCTGGCCGAAGCGGTTGACATGGGTAAAGACGCGCGACTGCCCGGGAGTCTGCGTGATGCCCGCGACCCCGATCGAGAAGCTCTTATCGCCGGTGCTGGGGTTCCGGAGCTGGCGCACGCGCCAGCGGATGACGTAGAGGAGGTTCTGGTCGAACGGGATAGAGTCGGCGTGCTCCATGTGCACCGGTCCATAGGCCCGACCCAGCTTTCCCCCGACCAGCGCATCCGGATCGTAGACATCGACGAAGGTCCCATCGATCCCGGCGCCGCCGTACTGAATCCACCGCCGCCCCGGCGTCTGCGAGGAGAAGTCGTCAATCCAGAAGGAGCCGGACCGCTGCTTGGCGAGAAGGCTAGGGGTGACGGAGTCCTCGATCCAGACCGAGGGCACCCCCAGGGTGTTGACCGCCCGCACCCGCACATCGTACTTCACCCCCTCGGACACCGGGTGGATCTCGGCCTCGTTGTCCGTCCGGTTCTGGTCAGGGGCAGGGTGCCACGCCGTTTCCCCTGCCCTGCGGTACTGGGCCTCGTAATAATCGACATAGGGGTCGAGTGACAGTGTCCACGTGGCGCGAATACTCATCCGGTTGGAGCCGTCCGTGTCGGGCCGGGCCTCGTCGTCACTGGAGAAGGCGTTCAGGTCAGCCGGCGGGAGGCAACGGAACGGATTCGGGAGCGAGGTGCTGGGTGGCGTCGGCACGGTCGAGAGCGCGTCCAGCGTATAGGCCGTGCTGTCGTATTCGAGCAACGCCAGCCGGACCAGCATGGTCCCGGGGACCAGGAAGACGCCCATGACCCAGAAGTTCTTGGCGACCCAGCCCGGGGTCGGATGGGTGACCGGGACCAGATCGCCCACCTGAAGGGCGAGCGCGGCTTCGGTGGCCGTGAGCGTGACACTGGTCCCGGCCCTCGCCTCTTTCAACGTCACCAACGCGATCTGTTCGGCGGTATACACGTCATTGGTGAAGGGTAGGTTCAGCTCGTGGATCACCTCATAGCTGTTGTCGGCGGTGAGGTAGCCGTTCGAGGTGCCCGGCCGGGGCCAGATGCGGGTGGCCGCCTGGTGCGGGAAGTTCTCCGTCGTCACCCGACAGGAATTGGCGTTATAGCCCGTCCCCGGTGCCTCGCTGTCATTCAGGGTGAAGGTGGTGGCGGCGGTCACGGTGATGGTGTAGAGACCCAGCACCGCCGGCGACAGACCCTGCGCCGTGCTCCCGCTGACGTAGATATAGGCCTTGTCGCCGGTCAGGTAATTGTGCGCCGTCGTGGTCGTGATCTGGATCGGCGTCGCATTGGAGATCGCCGAGATGATCGGCCCCTGCCCCGGCTCGACGTAGAGGGCATGGACAACATTCGGCGCCTCACCGATGCCGGGAATGTTGAAGTTCCAGTCACCGACGATGTTCGCCTCAGAGAGGGCGAAGCTGGTTGGCGAGACAACCCGGCGGGTCAGGAGCCGGTACTTCCCCCCCTCGTAGACCAGCACCCCACGGCAGGAGGTCAGGAGCTGCTTGATGTTCTCGGCGACCGACTGCCCCACGTCGACCGCACCGTTGCAGGAGAACAGGGGGCCGGTCGTCGCGGTCGTGTTGTCCTTGCTCACGACCGTGTTGTAATAGGTGGCGAACGTGGCGAAGCTGGCTGCGTCGATCTCGGCGGCCGTGGCCCCCAGCCCGTAGCGGGTCGAGGCCAGGAAATCGTAGAGGCACCAGGCCGGGTTAGTGGTCCACACCGCGGCCGTAGCGAGGTTCGCCGGGTCCTTGCACTTCTGGCCCCGGACAATCGCAGTAATCGCCGGCTCGCCGTTGGGATACACCTCGGTGTCGTATTCGAGCCGGAAGACGATATAGGCCACCCCGAGTCCCTTGGATGTGGCGGGCCAGGCGGTGGGGAAGGCCCCGCCGACAATGGAGTCGACCGCGCCGGTATCCGCGCCGTAGGTGCGCTGGATCAGGAGCTTCCCGGCAAACGGCGCCTGGATCGTCCCGTCCGGGGCCATCGCAAGCCGGTCATCAAAGTAGATCTCGTCAATACCCTGGATGCCGGTCCCGTCCTCTGAGCCGTGGCACAGCGCGCCCACGATGTAGAGATACTTGTTATCCGTCCCGCCGGTGCGCCGGTCGGCGTAGCGCACGCCGACCTTGGTCTTCCCGTAAACCACCGGCAGGGGCGCCTGCGTATCCGAGATCCCGCCGAGGACCGTCCCCTGTTTCTGTTGGAGGCCCCCGCTCCCTACGACGGAGCTGAGCGCGAGACTCGCCCCCACGGACAGGAACAGCGACTTGAGCCCGATGCCGGCAATGGCAGCGTTTCCCGTGAGGATTCCCGCCCCGATGAGGGCCGCCCCGATGAGGAACTTTCCGACCTTACCACCCACGGCTGGAAGCCCTCCCCTCGACATCCATTCGCCCTCGCCAATGAGAGCCGAGGATCAGGGACAGGACGGTCTGGTTGACGCCGGAGAGCTTGAGCCGGTGCCCGTTGTTGGGGTCGTCCGCGCTCTCCCCCAAGGCCTCGATGTTTGTACTGATTCTATCCTCCAGGGTTGCGCCCGACCGGAGCCGGGCGCCGTTGGACTTACCCTTGCGTTACAGCGTTGGCGTCGAGCGGTTGACCGGATTGCTCAGCACACAGACGGCCGCCAGCGGCGCGGCGCCAGTGTTGAGGGCGGGAGTAATCGTGAGCCTGGTGTACCGTTTGCTCCCGATGTAGCCCAGCTTCTTCACCTTGTCGTCATCCGAGAAGATGAATCCGGCCGCGGTGTAGGTCCCCACCAGATCGGCCGCCGCTACGGCAGTGGCGTCCGAGAGGTTGGCCGCGTTCCCCTCGTCCATGGTGACGGCGAAGGTTGCGTCGAGGTCGGCCAGGTTCCCGGTAGCGATAATGTACTCCGCGCTATCATAGCCCTGGTGGTCCACGATCTGCCCCACCTGGGCGGTATTGTCGACGATCGCTGTGGCGAGCGGGCTCAGTACCCGCCTCACGTCGATCGAGTTGTGCAGGTCACGCATTTTTTGTCTCTCCTCTTGTGGTTGGCCTGGCCTGCATTATGAGGTGGCGCACTTCACGAGCTTGAGCGCGTCGAAGTTCAGCACATTCCCGGCGACTCGCTTGGTGCCGTAGAAGTTCACGTTCGGCTTATTTGTATAAGGGTCGCGAATCATCTGCATCTGCCGATCCACGATCACGTAACCGCGCTGGAAGTTCCCGAACGCTATCGGGAACTTATTGGCCCCCAGTGCGTCCATATCCTCAGCCTCGACTACCGGGAAGCCGAGCAGGTTCTCGGGTGCCCCAGTCTCCAGGTTCCGCTGGACAATGAACTGTCCCGTGGAGGCATCCTTGAACTTCCGAATAGTCGCGAGCGTGGCGCGGTTCATCACCCAGACGGCCCCTTGCCGATACCCCGGCTTCAACGCCGCCACGGTGTCGATCAGACAGTCGGCCGGGCTGGCGGCCGCGGTGGCCGCGATGAATGCCGAGGCGGCGCCGGTGGGCACGTACTGCAACGTGAAGTCGGCCCGAGTGGCATCGGCCGTCGAGCTCGTCGGATACGTGAGGAAGCCGCGAGGCTTGGTGACCCCGTTCCCCGACACGAAGGCGGCGCCCTCCTGTACGGCGAACTCCTCCACGATCGAGTCCTCGAGCCAGGTCGCGGCGTTGGTCCAGTCGTCCAGCAGCCACTGGGTGGCGGGACAGTTGGCGTAGATCTCACCAAAGATCGGGTCGATCCCCTGCAACTTCGGGCTTGCTGTGACCAGCCGGCCGTCGCTCTCACCGACCCATCCCGAGGCTGTCCCGTTGTTGTCGATCAGGAAACGCGGGTGGGCGTCGGTCGTGGGCCAGACCTTGGCGATCTGACGGATGGGGCTGATCTCCCGGATCCGCTTCTCGAAGTGATCCTGAATGATCGGCGGCAACGCCATGCCACCATCGGGATCAGTCTCACTGCTGAGTCCAGCCTGGAGACCCTGCGGGATGCCGAGCCCTTCGAGGAAGGACTCTTTGCCGGTCTGCATCCAGCCGGCGAACTTCTGGAGTGCTCCGGCCGTGGCATCGGTCCAGGTGTTCCGGCCCGAATACCGTTCCAGCCAGGTGCGGTCGGTCGGCCGGTGGGAAATCGCAGCGAGTGCGCCCTGCGTCTCGCGGATGTCGTCCGCTTCGAGGAGTCTGACCTTCGCGTCGAGCTGCTTCTGCTTTACCTGCATGGCTGCATACTCCCGGTCCTGGTCGGCCGTTAGATCGCCGCTGATCCCATCGAGGAAAACCCGCATTGCCAGACAGTGGGCGTTGTGGTCTTCGCGAGCTTTCAATAGGTGCTTAAGCATTTTCAGTGTCTCCACGTGGATTGCGAATAGTTGCTTACGGGTCGGCCCGTCCGGGCGGCACGCTACGCGCTGTCGTCCTGCGATTCGGACCTGTTACTTCTCCCGCGCCAGCCTAACGCTCGACGGTGGAGAGAGGTGCGCCGATTTTCCGACACTTGCTCGGCGCCAACAAGCTGAAGACCCTGGGCGTCGCCCCAGAGAGTCGGGGGTCTCTTAGTTCAGTGCCGCTACGTCTGAGGCTGCCTTCTGCTCCGGCTTGACCTCTGCGACCACAGTTCTCTTGCCTGTCTCGTCTACCAGGGCCACCACGAAGGTGGGCTTCGGCCATCCGAGCGCGAGCTCATAGCGGCACAACCCGCTGCTGAGACCGGCCAGGATCGGCTCGCTCACCGCTTCCCCGAACGCCACGGTCAGGGCACCCAGGAACCGTCCCGCCGCTTCCGCCAGTTCACGCTGTCTCTGCTGTAGGTGGCTGGTGTGGTTCACGCGACACCGCCGGCGAACATCTTGGCAGCACGGGGGTACAGCGCCAGCGGGGCGACCTGGGCGGGAAGCCGTCGGGCCCGGTTCGCGAGATATTCATCCAGGGAGTCGCAGGTGATGAACATTTTCGAGTCCACCCAGTGGATCGTCAGAATCCGACGCAAGGCGAGCTCCCTTGTTTTCTGATAGGTATAGCCCAGCTCATGGGCCGCCCTGGTCACGCTGACGAAATCCGGTTCTGCCATTTCCGATCCTCCGGGTGAATAGGGCACATACGAAAAGAGCGGCCTCTCCAATGCTTCTCGGAAAGGCCGCCCGGGCCGTTGCGGCGTAGGCGACTCTTTCCAGGTTTCTGAAAGAGGGCCGCGTTGGGCCGCGTGCGACGCTGGAGGGGAATCTCTTTCCAAGTTGCTGAAAAGGACCGCTCGGGGTCGCGTTGGGTTCGGTTCCTGGAATCTGCTACCGGGAACCTATGCTGCAATAAAGATAATCAGGTCGGCTACCAGTGCAAAGGGTTATCGCGGCTCGACCCCATCCATGATCGACAGCATGATGACCGTGCCAAGGTATTCCGTCGCATCTCAGCGCGTCATTGGGGCACCCGCCCGGAACTGCCGTGAGGATTCACGGAGCAGCAGCAACAGGTGAATCTCCCGATTGATCTGGTCGAGCTTGTCCTCCGTGGCCTGCTCCGTCTCGTTAAATTCGTACGGCGAACTCCAGTCGATGGCCTTCTCCAAGCGCACCGCCGCGGTATGGAGCCGGTAGAGTTCTCCGTCGAGTCGGGCGATCTCCTCGGGGGTCAGTGTCCAGAACGGGTCGGACTGCGGGGTAGCGGCGACGGGGCGCTCGCTTGAAGCCGAGCAGCGGACGCAGATGCCGGCGGGGGTGAGGTCCAATGCGTCCCACTCGGCGTGGCCGGTCCGGCAGGCGGGGCATTCCATGTTGCCAGCGCTTTGCGGCTCCCAGCTCGCGATCTCGGCTGGGGTATAGACATACCAGTGGCGGTATCGCCTGGTGCGTGTTGCAGTAGTCATGGATGGCCTTCCTTTGTTGCGGAACTGGCCGCTAGGCCAGTAGCCGAAGGTGATGGCGCCGGAGCACGCCAGCGGACTGTCGCTCGGTGAGCGGCACCAAGCACCCCTCGTCTACCCCACGGATGATCGCGCCGAAGTTGGTCGGGAGCGGGCGTCCGTTGGGACCGAAGGGTCCGGATGGGGGGAGAGTGGCTGGCATCGACGGCAACGACTTCACCGGCATCGAGTGCCAGGAAGGCGAACGGCTTCACCACGGCGAGTGTCCAGATCACGGCGGGGGTTCCTTCTTACGGGCTTTCGTGATGGTGGGCGGCCGTTTAGTGGGGTGCTCCATATTACCCTAATGCACTTGACGGGTCAAGGGGCTGGCATTAGATTCCTTCCCTATGACGAAAGAGCAGCACGCCACGCGGGCCCTGGTCAAGCGGCTAATCAAGGCGGATACGCGGATCAGTGCCGCGGAGATCGCCCGGCAGGCCGGCGTCAGCCGGGAGCGGGTACGGCAGATCCTTGACGAGCTCGGCTATGAACTGGATCAGGTGTGGCGGAAGCGGAGGAAGGCATGCTAGCCTGAAGGGCCGAGCACCAGCTACGACCACCTATAAAACCACGCTAAACGAGGGCACTCCCATGGAAGCAGCGACATACGCGCTCAGGCTGATGCGCCAAGGCCGTGATGTGGTCCAGGTGTTCACCGATCGCAGGGAAGCGGGGCGGGAGTACTTCCGGTTGCTTCGAGAGAAGGCGCCGGTCGCACTCGCCTGCCGGTTACCGAAGCCGAAAGCGGCGTAGAGTCCAAAGCGGCAGAGTCCAGTGCGAGTTGCCCTCGGGCCAGAGCCAGCGACAGAGCCCACGCGACCCAGAGCCCCGCTCGCGCCGGTCAGATGCCATGACTACGGAGCGAGGTTATCTTCTAGTCGCGTTTCCTTCGCGGAAGGGTCCCGAGCAATCGGGCCGCGGGAGAAGCGAAGAAGCCCGTCGCGACTACTGGCGTGATGGTGAAGAGTCGACCCTTCGGGTCCCGCTTCAGAGATGGCTGCCTCCCCGTGGCAGCCGTTTCGCTTTTCAGACCTCCAGGCCGATTTTCCGCGATTGCGTCGCCACGATTTTGCCCGCTGTTCTCGCCTTCTGGACACACCATCCCCTTTATCCCGGTAGTAGCAGGAGTGCGGCCCGGAGAGTGGAGGGCGGCTAGACCCAGCAGATTGAGGCTTAAGCGGCAAAAATCGCCAAATCGCCAAAATCGCCGAATCGTTTCTCCCGAACAACCAAGATCATCCTGCGGCTATCTGACGGTTGCGCTCGCTGGTCGGCGACGTGATGGTCGGCGTCGCCCCCGTTGACCTTTGCGACCACATGAATCGTTCACCCGACGTGAACGTGCAGTGTACCACTCGCGCGCCATCTACCGGACCAGGTTGACAGGGTGATCAGAGCCTGGGTTTACCTTTGACGCGACTCCCACTGCATACCCCGATTTCTTCCGCTCCGGGTAGCGCCGGAAACGACGGCGAACGAGGTGCTCGAACCGTTTTACTGATACCCCAATGCGACTGTGTGGTGGACTGTGGGACGGTGTGCGCTTATCGGGATGGCTTCGGGTAGGAATGACGCGGAATGGCTTGGGCTATGCGGGTGTATTGGTAGGTACTTAGGGCCACGGCCGGGAACGGCCAAGGCTCTTTTAATCCCTAGGTCGTGGGTTCGAGTCCCACCGCCCTCACTCATGCTTCGGCCCCGGTCATCACGATTCGGGGCCGATGTCCATTGAGCTACCGAGGCAGTCTGCGTCTGGATGGGGCGGCGTCGCGGTGTAAGGAATCCCCAGGGGAAGCTGACAACCGGTCCACCGCTTCCAGCACCCGCCGCCGCTGTCCCGGAGTGACGATGTCTCGCTCGACGACCTGTCGCATAATCCGCGCGACGAACGAGTATCCTCGCGGCTCCGCCACCAGCCAGCGGTGCCACTCCAGCTCGTCCAGCGCCCGGGCGGCCTCCTCCGCATCCAACGAGAGCGCGCGCTCCAGCAAGGCCGGAGATACCAGGTCCCCCAGGACTGCGGTGGCTGCGAGCACGCGTTGGGCCGGCGGGCTGAGGCGGCGAACCCCGATGCGGATGGCAGCGACGACCGCATCCGGGAGATGGCCTGGCAGACTCTGGTCGAGCGTCCGAAACGGCTCCGGCCATGCCCCTGAGATGGTCCCAAGATCGAGGCCGAGCGCGACTGCGCGCAGGAGCTCCACCGCAAGGAGCGGCAATCCTGCGGAATCGGTCGCAACCCGGCGCACCACCCGGTCGATGGCAACCGGGTCGTAGCCCGGCAGCATTCGCTCCGCCAAGTGGCGGAGACCCGCCCGGTCCAGTACCCGGAGCCGCACCGTCTGGCCCTCGAGCTCGCTGCCGATCTTGACCCGAAGCTCGTCGAGCTCGGGTCTCGGCGGGTACGGCGCGATCGCCAGAACCAGCGTCAGCGGCGTAGCTGCGAGGTCACGAAGGACTGCGCCGAGCGCAAGGGCCGAGTCCTGGTCGAGCCACTGCGCGTCGTCGACTGCGATCACGACCGGCTGTTCTTCCACCGCCGCCCTGAGGGCCTCTGCGAGTGCCCGGCCCAGTGGGTGCGGGGCTGCCAGAGGCGCAGCCCCCCTGAATCTCTCCGCCCATTCGGGCAGCACCCCGGCAAACGCGGCGAGAGCTGCCGAAGGTCCCGCGCCAACGCCTGGAGCGTCCAACAGACCGCCACGTGCCAGCGCAAGCACTCCGCTCCACGGCTCGGCTCGGTCCGCCTCGACTGCCCGGGCGGCGGCCACCGGGGTTCCGTCGAGTCGCAGGCGGGTGAGCAGCTCGTCCAACAACCGGGTCTTCCCCATCCCTGCGTCCCCCTCGAGCACGAGCAGGACCGCGCGGCGGGCGCGCGCTGACCCGGTCGCCGCCTCGAGCAGGCGCTGAAGCTCCGGTCCTCGCCCCTCCAGCGGTGGCCGACCTGCCGGTATTCCGTCGACGGGCGCCCCCTGACCCTCTGCGCGGGGGGCGCGCTCGCGCCGCACCCGCTCCATCAACAACCGGGTCTCCTCGCTGGGCTCGGCCCCCACCTCCTCCGCCAGGCGGGAGTGGAAGCGCTCGAAGAGGGCGAGCGCCCCAA